>CAZGXT010000043.1:0-17958 GCA_964529675.1 uncultured Caulobacterales bacterium | reverse complement strand
TTTTCGGGCTGGAGACCGCGGGAAGATTGGAAAAACCACAGCCGCGCGTCCGGAATTCTGCGCAGAATCGCTGGCCGCAAGCGGCGCTGCGCTACTTCTTTTCGAGAAGGATCTGGCCTTCTTTCTCGACGCGGCCGGTGATGATTTCGGCGAGCGAGGCGAGAATCGAGGGCAGCGTCGCTTCAATCCGCACATGCTGCGGGAAGACGTCGACCGCGCCGGCGATTGTCTGGCCGAGACCCTTTGCGGTGAAGGTGAGCTTGGTGTCGCTCGCCCAGTTTTCCTCGAAGCGAAACATCATGCCGCCCGAAAGGCTCTGGCGGATGCGGTCGAAACCGCTGCGCATGCGGCGCGAGGCCTCGGCGACGCCGAGATCGTGCTTGAGGATGATGGTGACAGGGCGCGCCATGGCGGGACCTTCCGTTTCGCGTGAAATGGGAAGGCGCGCGGCGGAATGCAACCGGCGCGCAAGACCCTGTCGGTGGCGGCCCCGGCGCGGGTCGCCTATAAGGCGGGCGACCAAGAGAGGGGCGACACATGGTTGGACGTATCGCAGGCGTGTTGGGACTTCTGGCGCTCGGCTGCGCGCTGGCGATCGGTCTTGCGGGGCCGGGGTCGCGCTTCGGCCTCTGGGACTGGAGCGTCGGCCTGAAGCTGATCCGCTGGGTCGCCTCGCCCGGCAGCCTCCTCGGCATCCCATTACCGCCGATCGTTCTGGCGGCGGGCCTTGCCCTCGCCGGCGGCCTTGCGGCGCTTGCAACGCGGAACGCACGGGCGGGCCTCTTCGCGGTAGTCTCCGCGCTCCTCGCCGGCGGCGCCTTGATGGTCCCGCTGAAGATGCGCGCAGCGGTTGAGGCCAATCCCTTCATCCACGAGGTGACCACGGATTTCGACGATCCCCCGGCGATCATCGCGGCGGCCGATCTGCCGCGGAAAAATCCGGCGGAGTATCGCGGCGCCGACCCAGTTCCTCAGTCTACGGACGGTCTCACCGTCGCCGAGGCGCAGGCCAGGGCCTTCCCGGACATTCAGCCGATCCTGACGGACGATGATCTTGAAACAGCGCGCGAAAAAGCGCGCGCTGTCATCGCCGCCATGAAGATGGACGTGCTCGCTGAAGGGCCGGCCAGCGAGGAGACCGGCACCGGCTGGCGGATCGAAGCCGTCGCGACTTCTCAGTGGTTCGGGTTCAAGGACGATTTCATCGTCCGGCTGACGCCGCGCGCGGAAGGCGGCGTACGGATCGATCTGCGTTCGAAGTCGCGCGTCGGCGGCTCCGATCTCGGCGCCAATGCGGCGCGCGTGCGCGCGTTCATGGAACGTTTCAGCGCGGCGGCGGGTTGAGAAGAAGGCCGCCGCCGGCCTCTCCAGCTAGGGCGACGACGCCGTTGACGATCGGCGCCGCGCCGAGCGCCACGCGCCGGACGCATTCAGGATAAAGCCTGTGCTCGGCCGCCAGAATGCGCGCGGCGAGAGTTTCGGCCGTGTCATCGGCGAGGACGGGCGCCGCCGCCTGGCCGATGATCGGCCCGGCGTCCATTTCCGCACTGACATAATGAACGGTGCATCCGGCGATCTTGACCCCGGCGGCCAGCATCGCCGCATGCACGTCGAGACCCTTGAACGCGGGCAGGAGCGAGGGATGAATATTGACAAGCCGCCCGTACCAGCGCCTCACGAATTCCGCCGAAAACAGGCGCATGAACCCGGCGAGGCAGACAATATCGACCCCCGCTTCTTCAAGCGCGCGATGAAGCGCCGCCTCGAAAAGCTGCTTTCCGTCAGCGCCTTTGCCGAATCGCCTGTGGTCGATGGTCATGACGGGAACGCCGGCTTCCGCGGCGCGTGAAAGCCCCGCCGCGCCTGGGACATTGGCGATGACGATCGCGACCTCGGCGGGGTAGTCCGGCGTCCGCGCAGCGTCGATCAGCGCCTGCATGTTGGAGCCGCGCCCGGAGATGAGGACGGCGAGCTTTTTGCGCGCCATCGTCTCAGGCCCTGACGAGGTCGCCGATTAGGCGGGGTTGTTCGCCCGCCTCCACGAGCGCCGCCATCACTCGCTCGGCTTGCGCCTTGTCGACAATGAGCACGCCGCCGATTCCGCAATTGAAGGTCCGCCGCATTTCCTCCTTCGACAGCCGCCCGGCGCGCGCGAGCCAGTCGAATAGAGGCGGCAGGTCGAGCGCGGCGTCGTCGAATCTCGCCGAAAGACTGTCATCGAAGACGCGCGGCACGTTGTCGGTGAGGCCGCCGCCGGTGATATGCGCAAATCCGCGCACCGCCGGGTCTTTCAGCAGCGGCAGCAGCGGCTTCACGTAAAGGCGCGTCGGCGCAAGCAGCACTTCGCCGAGCGTCCGCGCAGAGTCGAACGGCGCGAGGGCGGCGTAAGATAAGCCTTCATCCTTAACGATCTTGCGGATCAGCGAAAAGCCGTTCGAATGCGCGCCGGAGGAGGGAAGGCCGATCAGCGCGTCGCCGGCCTCGCACTTGCGCGGCAGCAGGTCGGCGCGCTCGACGGCGCCGACGCAAAAGCCCGCGAGGTCGTATTCGCCCTCGGCGTACATGCCCGGCATTTCCGCCGTCTCGCCGCCGATCAGCGCGCAGCCGGAATCGAGACAACCCTTGGCGATCCCGGCGATCACTTCGGCGGCGACGCCTTCCTTGAGTTTGCCCGTCGCAAAATAGTCGAGAAAGAACAGCGGCTCGGCGCCCTGGGCGAGGACGTCGTTGACGCACATTGCGACAAGGTCGATGCCGATCGTGTCATGACGCCCGGTGTCGAACGCGATCTTCAGCTTGGTGCCGACGCCGTCCGTGCCGGAGACGAGGAGGGGGTCGCGATAGCCCGCAGCCCTCAGGTCGAAGACGCCCCCAAAACCGCCGAGCAGCGCATCAGCGCCGGCGCGCGCCGTCGCCTTCGCAAGCGGCGAGATCGCCGACACAAGGCGCTCGCCCGCGTCGATGTCGACCCCGGCTCTTCGGTATGCATCGCTCATGGCCCCCTCATGGCGCCGACCGCCCGTCCGTTGCAACAACGCGATTTTCCCGGGCCGGCCGGGGGATGCGCGCTCCCGCGGGCGCCGCTATAAGAAGCGCTCAATTTCCGGCCGACGCCGGGGCTGACCGTCAGTTGAGAGAACTATCCATGAGAATTCAAAATCTTATCGCCGCAGCGCTCGCCTTCGCCGCGGCCCTGACGGGGCATGCGTTCGCCGCCGGAGAGGACGTCTTCATCGTCGCCCGGGTGCCCGTTCAGGCGAGCGGGGACAGCGCAACCGACGCCAAGGAAGCGGCCCAGGCCTCGGGGCGCCGGCGCGCGATGGACCTACTCCTTCGTCGGCTGACGACCGAGGCGGACTGGCAGTTTCTTCCCGGGCTCGCCGCCGGGCGGCCGGCAGCCGCGCCCGCCGACGCGTCGGGCAAGACGCCGATCGTGATATCGTCGGGCGATCTCGAGGCGCTGGAATCGGGCTTCGAAGTCTATAATGAAAAAGCCTCATCGACGAGCTATCGCGCCTATATCACCTATCGCTTCAAGCCCGATGCGGTGCGCCGCCTTCTGAAGCAGTCGAAAATTCCCTATAGCGAAGCGCAAACGCGTGTCGCGCTCGTTTTGCCGGTGTTGCAGACGGACGCCGGCGTCTATCTTTGGGAAAGCAACAATCCCTGGATGGCGGCCTGGAAAGCGCGGCCTCTGACGCATGAGCTTACGCCGATGCAGGCGCCGCTCGGCGATCTTGAGGACAGCGCGTCGATCACGGCGCGGCAGGCCCTCGATCTCAATGCGACGGCGCTTGCGACGATCGCGGCGCGGTATAATGTCAGCCAGGTCATCGTCGCCCACGCGCGCCTCGTCCGCAAGGATGCCGACAATCAGCTGAGCGTCCGGCTGCTTAACGCCTATCGCGAGACGGGGAAGGCGTCGGCAGCGGACATTCTCGGTCATGACGCCGAAATCGAAGGCGACGGCACGCAAAGCCAGACGTTCAGCTACGCGGCTGAAGACCAGGATTTCGCCACGCGGGTCGGCGAGGTGCTCGCTCAAACAACCTTGTCGGAGCCCTCGGGCAATTTTCCGGGACTTGCTGAACGGTCGATCGAGGCCGCGATCACGAGGTATTCCAGCGGCTGGAAGGCGAAGACCCTGATCGACCATTCGAAAGAAGCCGTGCTGCCGGTGTCGGCGTTTTTCGAACGCCTTGAAGACTGGTCGAAAATTCGCGGCGCTCTGATCGCGACGCCGCTCGTCGGCGCGGTGCAGGTGTCGGCGCTCTCCCGGCGCGGCGCGGAAATGAACATGCGCGTTTTTGGTGATCCCGCGAAGGTGCAGGTCGCGATGGAAAATCAGGGCGTCGTCTTCTGGTCGGAAACCGGAGAGCGCTGGTTTCTCGCAACCCCCGCCGTCGCCAGCAAATATCGCGGGCGACGTTTCCTGCGCAGCGGCGGACGCGGCCTCTTCGGCGCCGAAGGCGAAGTCCTTACCGACGCAGATGGTCCTGTTCCCGCGAGCCAGCCGAGCGACGACCCTTTCGCCGGCGAACCGCTCAAGGGCGATCAGTGACGGCGGCGGCTGTGCGCCAGATCGCGCTCGGCCTCGAACCGCCGGCCCCCAGCCGCTCGCGGGGCGATTTTGTCGTCTCGTCGACAAACGAACATGCCCTCGCCACGCTTGATCGCTGGCGCGCATCGGCCGAACCGCTGCTCGTCGTCGCCGGGCCGCCTGCATCGGGCAAGAGCCATCTCCTGCAGATTCTTGCCGATGAAGCGGGCTCCGGCGTGGTCATCCTCGACGATGCGGACCAGGGTGATGACCCGCGCGTACTGCTCTCGTTGATCGAGGAGGCGCGCGAGAAAGGCGAAAGGCTGGCGCTCGCCGGCCGCGGCGACCCGGCGGATTGGGCGCAAGGATTGCGCGATCTCAGGTCGCGCCTCACAGCCGCCGCACGCATAGACCTCGTCGAACCTGACGACGCCCTGCTGCAGGCGGTGATCCTCAAGCTTCTGAAAGATCGCCAGTTGCGCGCCGGGCCGGAGCTTGCGGCCTATGCAGCCGCACGGCTGCCGCGAACCTGCGCCGCCGCCGGCGCGTTTGTGGCGGCCCTCGACGAGGCCTCGATCGCCCTTGGCGCGCCGATCGGCCTCAAACTCGCCGGAGCCGTCATCGCTAACCTTTCAGAAGAGCCTCGCCCGGCATAATCAGGAACGCAGGAGCAACGACACGAATGGCCGGCGCCGACGACGGAACCACTGGCGTTTTGAGCGGAACCCCGCTCACAGAGGAGGAAGCCGCGCTGCGGACCTCGCCGCAACGATTCATTAACCGGGAGCTGTCGTGGCTCGCTTTCAATCTTCGCGTGCTCGACGAAGCGTTCAACGAAGCCCATCCTCTTCTCGAACGGCTGCGGTTCCTTTCGATTTCAGCGAACAATCTCGACGAGTTCTTCATGGTGCGCGTTGCGGGCCTGCGCGGACAGGTGCGCGAAGGCGTGAGCGCGCTCAGCCAGGAAGGACTGACCGCGCAGGAACAGCTGACCCGGATCAACGCCGAAGCCTCGAAGCTTATGGCGCGGCAACAGGAGTGCTGGCGGCAACTCGTGCCGCTGCTGCGGTCGAACGGCGTTGAAATCCTCGCCGCGGACGATCTCAATCCGGCCGAGATCGATTGGCTCGAGCAGGAATTTCTGAACAATATCTTCCCGGTGTTGACGCCGATCGCGCTTGATCCGGCGCATCCCTTTCCGTTCATTCCCAACCTCGGCTTCGTCCTCTGCCTCGACCTTAAGCGCGAGGACGAGACGACGCTGACGACGTTGCTGCCGCTGCCGAACAAGATTGCGCGGTTCATCCGCCTGCCGCAGGGCCTCGGCGGAGACGAGCGCAAGAATATCGTGCGTTATATCGCGCTCGAACGGCTCATCACCCATTTCATCGGACATATCTTTCCGTCGACGACGCTTGAAGGACACGGCGCGTTTCGCGTCGTCCGCGATTCCGATGTCGAGGTCGAAGAAGAGGCTGAGGACCTCGTGCAGCTTTTCGAGAGCATGTTGAAACGACGCCGGCGCGGCGATGTCATCCGGCTGAAAATCGACGCATCGACGCCGCAACATATGCGCGACCTGATGACCGACAAATTGCGCGCGCAGGCCCAGGACATCGTCGTCGTCGACGGCATTCTCGGCCTCGCACAGACCAATGAACTCATCCCGCAGGAGCGGGCGGACCTGTTGTTTTCGCCCTTTGATCCGCGCTTCCCTGAGCGCATTCGCGAACATGGCGGGGATTGCTTCTCGGCCATTCGCGCGAAGGACTTCATCGTCCATCACCCCTATGAGTCGTTTGACGTCGTCGTGCAATTCCTCAAACAGGCGGCCGCGGACCCCAATGTCGTCGCCATCAAGCAGACGCTTTATCGCACGTCGAAGCAGTCGCCGATCGTCGAGGCCCTCATCGAAGCGGCGGAGGCCGGAAAGAACGTCACAGCGCTGGTTGAATTGAAGGCGCGCTTCGATGAGGAAGCGAATATCAAGTGGGCGCGCGCGCTTGAGCGCGCAGGCGTCAACGTCGTCTACGGATTCGTCGAGTATAAGACGCACGCCAAGCTGTCGCTGGTGGCGCGGCAGGAAGGAAACTCGCTTCGTACCTATGTTCACGTCGCGACCGGAAATTACCATCCGGTGACGGCGCGGGTTTACACCGATCTCTCCCTGTTCACCTGCGACCCGGCGATCGGGCGCGATGTCGCGAAGGTCTTCAACTTCGTGACAGGCTACGCGCGCCCCCACTCGTTCGAAAAATTCGCGGTCGCGCCTATCACGCTGCGGGAGCGGCTGGTGGAGCTGATCGACGAGGAAATCGCGCATGCGAAGGCCGGGCGGCCGGCGACGATTTGGGCGAAGATCAACGCGCTTGTCGACGGCGCCATGATCGACAAGCTTTACGAGGCGAGTCAGGCGGGGGTCGATATCGATCTTGTCGTGCGGGGGGTCTGCTGTCTGCGGCCGGGGGTCAAGGGACTTTCCGAAAATATCCGGGTGAAGAGCATCATCGGACGGTTCCTTGAACACGCGCGCGTCTATTGTTTCGGCGCCGGGGCGGCGCTGCCCCATGACGGGGCCAAGGTGTTTATCTCTTCCGCCGACATGATGCCGCGCAATCTCGACCGTCGCGTTGAGGTCCTGTGTCCGATCCAGAACGACACCGTACATAATCAGGTCCTCGACCAGATTATGGTTGCGAACCTCAATGATGAGGCTCAGTCTTGGTTTCTCGGCTCCGATGGGATTTACCGCCGCGCGGAGCCGGAGGGCGACGGGCCGGCCTTCAACGTCCATAGCTTCATGATGACCAATCCGAGCCTTTCGGGTCGCGGGGGCGCGTTGAAATACAATGCTCCAAGGGCGCTGGTCTGGCGGGGTTGACCGGGCCGAGACTCGACAGCCCCCGCCGATTCCGGCAACCGGGTTCCATGGCGTCAATATTCGCGGCGACAGAAGACGAAGGCCGGTGGGCCATCATCGACATCGGGTCGAATTCCGTTCGTCTGGTTATTTACGACGGCCCGCGCCGCGCGCCGTTTCCGATTTGCAACGAAAAGGCGCTGTGCGGTCTCGGCCGAGATATGGACGACGGCGGCGCGCTCAATGCGGCGGCGGTGGAAAGCGCTCTGTCGATACTTGAGCGCTTCAGGGCGCTGCTTGCGCTTCATGGAGATCCGCCGACGCGTGTCGTCGCGACAGCGGCGGTGCGTGAGGCCCGGAACGGCCGCGATTTCGTCATGTCGGTTGAGCGGATCGGGTTTGCTGTTGATGTTATTCCGGGAACGGAGGAGGCACGGCTGTCGGGCCTTGGGGTGGCGTCGTTCGAACCGGGCGCCACTGGGCTTGTCGGAGACATGGGCGGCGGCAGCCTTGAACTGATCCGGCTGGTCGAAGGCGACATCCGCGAGGCGGTGAGCCTTTCTATCGGTCCTTTCCGGCTTATGAAGCACAGCAAGGGCGATCTGCGCGCTGCGATGAGAGAGGCCGAGCAGGCCGTCGCCGGCGTCTCGTGGGTGAAGCGAAAGAAGACGCCAAAGCTTTACGCCGTCGGCGGCGCGTGGCGGGCGATCGCGCGGATCAATATGCAGGTCCGAAAGCACCCGCTGTCCGTGCTCCATCATTATGAAGCCCCCGCGCATCAGGTGATCGAGGCCTGCGACCTTGTCGCGCGCCAGAGTCGGTCTTCGCTTGAGGAAACCCCCGGGGTGTCGTCAAGACGCGTCGACACGCTTCCCTTCGCGGCGCTGGTGCTGAAGGTCTTGATGATCGAAGCCGAATGCGAGCGGTTGATCGTTTCAGCGGGCGGCCTGCGCGAAGGCCTGCTTTACGACGCCTTGCCGGAAAATGTTCGGCGCGCGGACCCGTTGATCGCCGGGGCTCGCTATCTCGGCCGCCGGTTTTCGCCCGAGGCGCGCATGGGGGAGGCGGTCGCCGCGCTGACTGACGCGTTGTTTCTTAATGAAACGCCGGCGCAGCGGCGCCTGCGTCATGCGGCCTGCTTGATGACGGACACCGGCGCTTATTTTCATCCCGATCTTCGCGGCGTGCAGGCTTTCGACACTGCGCTGCGGGCGCCTTTCTACGGCGTCGCGCATTCCGAACGCGCGGCGATCGCGCTATCGCTTTTCTGTCGGCACGAAGGCGCCAATGAAGTCTTTCCTGAGCCGGCGATCCTCGCCATGCTGACGGAGGAGGAGCGTCGCCGCGCCGTGCAGCTTGGGCTTGCGCTCCGCTTTGCGAGCGCCCTTGCGCCGAAAGCGCCGGAGGCGATCGACGCCTGCCGCCTCGCGCCGGTAAGCGATCGCCTCCAGTTCACGGCGCCGTCACGGCTAAGGCCCCTGATGGACGAGACGGCGAAGCGCAGGTTTGACGCGCTGGCCGCGGCGTTGTCGTTGAAGGCTGCGGTCGCATTCACCTAGCCGTCAGGACTTCACCTTCACGTAGCTGCCGGGCGCGTCCTCGATCGGCGTCAGTTCGCCGTCGCCAGGCCGGCGCGCCGGGACCTTTCCGGGCGAGACGCCATTCAGCCATTCCATCCAGTACGGCCACCACGATCCCGGATGGCGTGCGGCCCCTTCCTTCCAATCGGCGAGCGTCGCCGGCAGTCTCGTATTGATGGAGTGATGGTACTTCTTCTTGTCAGGATGGTTGACGACGCCGGCGATATGCCCTGATCCGGCGAGCATATAAGTCACCTGGTCATTGCCCTTCGAGGCGAACAGCCTCGCCGTGCGGTAAACCGAGTTGTGCGGCGCGATGTGATCGGTTTCGCCCGCCTGCATGAAGATTGGGATCTTGACGTCGCCGAGGTCGAGGCGCTCGCCGTCGATGATCATCTCGCCCTTTGCGAGGCGGTTATGCTGATAAAACTCCCGAAGATAGAAGAGATGGACGTCCTTCGGCATCCGCGTGGCGTCGGAATTCCAGAAAAGCAGGTCGAATTTCGCCGGGTCTTTTCCCTTCATGTAATTGTCGATGACGAAAGACCAGATGAGGTCATTGGAGCGCAGCATGTTGAACGTCGTCGCCATGGCGCGCCCTTCCAGCACGCCGCCCGCCGCATCCATCTGCTTGGCGATTGCGTCAAGCTGCTCGTCATCGACGAAAAGGAGAAGATCGCCCGATTCCTTGAAATCCGCCTGCGCGGTGAAGAAGGTGGCCGAGCGAATGCGGCGGTCGCCGCGCTTCGCCATGATCGCGAGAGCCGCTGACAGCATCGTGCCGCCGATGCAGTAACCGATGGCGTCGACTTCTTCCTCGCCGGTCGCCCGCTTGACGACGTCAAGCGCCTCGAAGCAGCCTTGCTTGATGTAATCGATGAAAGTCTTGTGGCGAAGTTCCGGGCCGGGGTTCACCCAAGAGACGACGAAGACCGTGCGGCCCTGTTCGATCATCCAGCGGATAAAGGAATTCCCGGGCTGAAGGTCGAGGATGTAGAATTTGTTGATCCATGGCGGAAAGATCAACAGGGGGCGCTTTGCGACAGTTTCCGTCATCGGATCATACTGGATGACCTGCATGATCTCGTTCTGGTAGACGACTTTGCCGGGCGTCGTTGCAACGTTCACGCCGAGCTTGAAGTGATCGAGGTCCGCCTGTCGGATCGCCAGGCTGCCGTCACCGCGGTCAAGATCTTCGAGGAGGTTCTTCATCCCCTTCAGAAGGTTTTCGCCCTTCGACTCGATCGTTGTCTCGACGACTTCGGGGTTCAGGACGGGGAAGTTCGTCGGCGCTATCGCATCGATGAATTGCTGGGTGTAAAATTCCGCTTTTTTCTTTTCATGCTCATCCATCCCGTCGAGCTGGTGCACGGTCGATTTCAGCCATTTGGCGTAGGTGAGGTAGGACTGCTTGACGAAGTCGAGCATCGGATTCTCGCGCCACGCCGCATGGGCGAAGCGCTTGTCGCCGGGTTCAGGTTCGATCGCCGGCTTCACTGTTTCGCCGGCCATGCGCCGGCCCATCGTCGCCATCAATTTTGCGTAGTCTCCCCAAAGATTGAATTGGCGCTGCATGACCGTCCCCGGGTCAGCCGCGAGCGCGCCCATCATCTCCTGAAACGCCTCGCCGACATTCAGCGGGTCGGCTGATTTCTGACCGGTCGCAACTTTCATCGCGTCCGCGTTCTTGACGAAAAACTCGCTGACGACCTGCTGACTCTTGCCCGTCATTTCGGTGATGTAATCGGCGAGGGCGTCAAAATCCTCTATGAGGCTCTTGCCGTCGTCCGCGCCGTTCGCGGCGGCCCTGGCTTCGGAATTCTCAGGTTTTGCGGCCGCAGCGACGTCGCCCTGGGCTGATTTCGCCGGCTTTTTGGTGGATTTTCGGGGCGGGGTCGCTTGCTTCATGGGGTCGGTTCGCGGTTATGTGCCAGATGATTTTCAGCTGTTATAGGGACGCCTTTCCTTGGGTGCAAAAGCTTCACTCCTCTTCCTTGCCGCGCTTGTTGTCGCCGGCTGTTCCGGCGGCCTGAAGCGGTTCGCCCCGCCGGGGTTCGTCAAATACGAAGATCGCGCCAAGGGTATTCCTGTCTCCCCGGAAATCGCCGCCCGGATCGATGCGCAGTCAGATGCCGGCGGCGGCTTCCCGAAACTCTCGGAACAGCCGGCAGCCGCACCATCCGGAATCGCGGCGGAGGAACGCAGTGCGCTCGGCGACGGGCTTGACGCGCAGCGTGCAGAACTCCTGCAGGCGGTCGAAGGCGATCGCGCGAAGGCCGCCGCGGAGCGCGTCAGCTCGATCGAGCCCCAGCGCGATGCCCTCGACGAAGCGCTGCGCGTTGATGATGCGGCGGCGCGCGCCGAACGCGGCCTGCCGCCTGCGCCTCCGCCGATCAAGGAATAGCGGGCTGGAGCCATGCCGTCCCCGGAAGAATTTTACCGCATCAAGCGCCTGCCGCCTTACGTGTTCGAGGAGGTGAATGCGCTCAAGGCGCGCCTGCGAGCCGGCGGGCGCGACGTCATCGACTTCGGCATGGGCAACCCCGACATGCCGACGCCTCCGCACATTGTCGAAAAGCTGATCGAGGCTGCGCAAAAGCCGCGCACCAATCGCTATTCGGCGTCGAAGGGCGTTCCGGGCCTGCGCCGTTCGATCGCCCGCTATTACGAGCGGCGCTTCGAGGTGAAGCTTGATCCGTCGACGGAGGTGATCGCCACCCTCGGATCAAAGGAAGGCTTCGCCAATCTCGCGCAGGCGATGACTGCGCCCGGCGACGTGATCATCGCGCCCGATCCCGCTTACCCCATCCACGCTTATGGCTTCATCATCGCGGGCGGCGTCATTCGCGGCGTGCCGGCGCCGACGCCTGAGGCCTATCTCTCTGGCATGGGGCGTGCGGTCGCGCATGTGACGCCGAAGCCGACAGCGATGGTGCTCAACTATCCGTCAAACCCGACCGCGCAGGTCGTCGGCCTCGATTTCTACAAGGACGCCGTCGCCTTTGCGAAGAAGCACGATATCTGGATCTTGTCCGATCTCGCCTATTCCGAGATCTATTTCGGCGACGAGCCGCCGCCGTCGATCCTGCGCATCCCTGGCGCCAAGGACATCGCGGTTGAAGTGAATTCGCTCTCCAAGACCTATGCGATGGCCGGGTTTCGCGTCGGAATGGCGGTCGGCAACCCGCGCCTCATCTCAGCGCTCGCGCGTGTCAAATCCTATCTTGATTATGGCGCCTACACGCCGATCCAGGTGGCGGCTTCCGCCGCGCTCGACGGGCCGCAGGACTGCGTTGATGAAATTCGCTCTATTTATAAGGCGCGCCGCGATGCGCTTGTCGAAAGCTTCGCCAAGTCCGGCTGGACGATACCAGCTCCGCCCGCGTCGATGTTCGCGTGGACGCCGATACCGGACGCCTTCAAGGCGCTCGGCTCAGTCGGCTTCGCCAAGAAATTGATGGAGGAGGCGGACGTCGCCGTCGCGCCAGGGCTCGGCTTTGGCGAACACGGCGAAGGCTTCGTGCGGATCGGCCTTGTCGAGAATGAGCAACGCATTCGGCAGGCGGCGCGCAACGTCAAGAAGATGTTGTCTCGGCGGAATGCGGCCTAGCCGCGCCGGCACATGCTTAACGTGGTATTAACCATACTTGTTGAATTATTGGCGGTGTTCATTTTTATGGGGAAACGCCGCCATGAAAGCAGTTCTAAGCCTCGTCAGCGTCTTGCTGGCCGCGCAATGGATGTCCGCGTCGCCGGTTCTTGCGCAAGTGGAGTGCATTGAAACCGCGGAGGGCAGCCGCCTTTGCGGCAAAGACGCGGAAAGCGAAAAGGAACGCATTCGCACAGCACTCTTGGAGCGCCAAGGCGTGAAAGGCGAGGCATCGTCACCGTCTTCCGCGCCAGCTGCTCGGCGAGGCTCGGTTTATAAGGATTTTTCTCGCCGGGCATTCGTCCGTGGGGGGACCGCCTTTTCCGGCGGCGGCGCCGAATTCGCCGATAACTTGGCGGGCTCCGTGGGCGCAGGTTTCGATCTTGGAAACAACGGACTGTCGGTTGAAACCGAAATCCTCGTGCTCCGCGACACTGAAACTCTGATCGATCCGTTTTTTGGGACCCTAACCGCGAAAGCGCTCGCGCTCGCCGGATTGGTGAGCCTGCGCTATGATGTGGAAACGGACGTCGGGGTCAATCCGTTCGCGTCGGTCGGCGTCGGCCCGGGTTATATCCGCGCAACGCTGGACGATGGCGTCACGTCCATCTCAGACGACGATTTCACGTTCGCCTATTCAGGGCGTGCCGGCGTCACGGTCGATTTTACGGAGCGTTTCGGTGTAGAAGCGGCCTACCGCTATCTTGATACGACGAGAGACGGCTTTGCGGCCCAGCACCTGGTTGAGCTTGGTCTGAATCTGGGATTCTGACGGATCAATTCGCAGGCCGGTCTTCGCGGCCTATCGACAGGCTCGCCCTGATGGGGCAATGGTCGCGTGCATTTGGGACGGGCGACCATGGCCGATACTGAATATCTCGACCGCATGCTGACGATGGAGATAAGCCGCTGCACGGAAGCGGCGGCGGTCGCGGCGTCGAAGATGATTGGGCGCGGCGACAAGAACGGGGCCGACCAGGCGGCGGTTGCGGCGCTTCGCGATGCGCTGAACAAGCTCGATATCGACGGTACGGTCGTGATCGGCGAAGGCGAGCGCGATGAGGCGCCGATGCTTTTCATCGGCGAGAAAGTCGGCACGAAGAAGGGCCCGAAAGTCGACATCGCCCTCGATCCGCTCGAGGGGACGGACTTGACCGCCAAAGGCATGGGCAATGCGCTTGCCGTCGTCGCCATGGCGACCGCCGGGACCATGCTTCATGCGCCCGATACTTATATGGACAAGATCGCGATCGGCCCCGGCTATCCGGTTGGGGTCGTCGATCTTGATGCGAGCGTCGAGGAGAACATCCGCGAACTTGCCAAGGCCAAGCGCGTGCAGCCCGGCGACATTACGCTCTGCGTACTCGACCGCGAGCGTCACGCCCACATCGTCGAGGGCGCGCGCAAGGTCGGTTCCCGGATCATTCTCATCCCCGACGGCGATGTCGCTGGCGTCTTTCATACCACCGAGCCTTCGACTGGCATCGACCTCTATGTCGGGCAGGGGGGCGCGCCGGAGGGCGTGCTCGCCGCGGCGGCGCTGCGCTGCGTCGGCGGTCAGATGCAGGGCCGTCTTGTCTTCCGCAGTGACGACGAAAAGGAGCGCGCCGCTCGGGCGGGCATCAAGGATCTGAGCCGGAAATACGGGCTTATGGATTTGTGCGGCGGCGACGTCTTCTTCGCGGCGACCGGGGTCACCAACGGCACGATGCTCGACGGCGTCAAGTGGGAGCCGGGCCATATCTCGACGCATACCGTCGTCATGCGGTCGAAGACCGGCACCATCCGCTACATTCGCGCACGCACGCGGCGCTAAGGGTTCAGCGCCGTCGTAACGTCGATGCCGGCGATCTCGAAGATTTTCCCGCAAGCGCAAGCGCGATAGCTGCGCCATCTTGCAGAAACCATGATGCTGGCGCTGATATGCCCTCAGCCTGATGACCAGCGCGCGCGCCGGCGCGCCAGCACGGGTTACCGCCGTTGACAGCTCATTAATCAATTCTGGCCGGGTCGCTTCGTCGCCGGAATTGCCGTTCGTCGCTGGTTCGGGCATGAGCTTCAGACGATGTTCCGCTTTTTTGAATCCCGGCTTTCGCCCTTTCCGGAAACGCGCCTCGGCGCGCCGCCGCTCGGGCTTGCGGCCTTTTGCTGGCATTACGTTCGCGACGGCCGTGGGTGGCTACTCGCCATGGCGCTGATCACGGCGATGATCGCCGTCGGCGAGGTTTTTCTTTTCGCCTTCCTCGGCAATGTCGTGGACTGGCTTGCAAACGCCGACCGCGAAGGGTTTTTGACCCGCGAAGGTGGCAAGCTCTGGATGATGGGATTGCTTCTCGTCGTCGGCCTGCCGCTCGCCGCGCTGCTGCAGTCGCTGGTCCAGTTTCAGGTCCTGATCGGCAATCTGCCGATGAGCGCCCGCTGGCGCATGCATCGCCATCTTCTGGGTCAGTCGATGGCCTTTTTCGCGAACGAATTCGCCGGACGCATCTCGACCAAGGTCATGCAGACAGCGCTCGCGGTCCGCGAGACGGTCATGAAGCTTCTGGACGTATTCGTCTATGTCACGGTCTATTTCTTTTCGATGATCGCGATGGTGGCGGCGGCGGACTGGCGCCTCGCGCTGCCCCTGCTCGGCTGGCTCGCCGCCTATGCGGCGCTGGTCTGGCATTTTATTCCGCGTCTCAAGAATGTCGCAGAAAAACAGGCGGATGCGCGATCGGTCATGACGGGGCGCATCGTCGACAGCTATACAAACATTTCAACCGTGAAGCTGTTCGCCCACGCGGGACGTGAGGAATCCTACGCGCGCGACAGCATGGAAGAATTCCTTGGAACCGTTCATCCGCAGATGCGGCTCGTGACGCTCTTCAATAATCTCGTCTATTTCAACAACTGCCTTGCCGTGTTCATCATCGCCAGCCTCTCGATCGCGCTCTGGCTGAACAGCGTCATTTCCGTCGGCGCGATAGCCGCCTCGATTGCGCTCGCTCTGCGCCTTAACGGCATGTCCCAGTGGATCATGTGGGAGGTTTCAGGGCTCTTTGAGAATATCGGCACAGTTTACGACGGCATGGGAATGCTGGCGAAGTCGACCGCGGTTGAGGATCGGCCGGACGCGCGCACCATGGAGCGTCCGCGCGGCGACATCGCCTATGAAAACGTCTCCTTTCATTACGGAAAGGACGGCGGCGTCATCGATGAATTTTCGCTGGCGATTCCGGCGGGGCAAAAGGTCGGGCTCGTCGGCCGGTCCGGCGCCGGCAAGACGACGCTCGTCAATCTGCTGTTGCGATTCTACGACCCGGAGCGCGGTCGAATTCTGATCGACGGGTCCGATATTTCGCAGGTCAGCCAGTCATCGCTGCGCGCGCATGTCGGCGTCGTTACGCAGGACACCTCGCTGCTGCACCGTTCGATCCGAGAAAACATCGCCTATGGCCGCCCAGGCGCGAGCGATGACGCGGTCCGGGAGGCGGCGCGCCGTGCGAACGCGCTTGATTTCATTGAAGCGCTTGAGGACGGCGAGGGCCGCAAGGGATTTGACGCCCATGTCGGCGAGCGCGGGGTCAAACTATCCGGCGGCCAGCGCCAGCGCATCGCGATCGCGCGGGTGTTCCTCAAGGATGCGCCCATTCTGGTTCTCGACGAAGCGACTTCGGCGCTCGACAGCGAAGTTGAAGCGGCGATCCAGGAAAACCTGTTCCAGCTGATGCGCGGGAAGACAGTGATCGCCATCGCGCACCGGCTTTCAACGATTTCTCAGCTCGACAGGCTTGTGGTCATTGACCGGGGACGCATCGTCGAAGATGGCGCGCACAAAGAGCTGGCCGGGCGGGGCGGGCTCTATGCGGAGCTTTGGGCGCGCCAGTCTGGCGGGTTCCTCGCCCATGACGGCGCTGTCGCCGCTGAATAGCATTCGCGCGCCAGGGCGCACGCGTCCTTAACCATAGAAAATCTTGAATCGTTCGCTGCGCGCCTCATGCGCTGGCTGTTTTCTTGCACTCCTATGGAGAGGCAGCGGCTCAGTCGCTTCCCTTATTGTTAACGGCAATCAGCGCGGACGGCTTGTCCGCCTTTTATGGGGGTAAAACTATGACCTTGAGGATCAAAACCTTTAAGATCGTCGCGGCGGGCGCGGCGGTGGCGGCGGCTCTTGCCGCATCGGCGCAGGCGGTGATGGTGACCGTGACGCCGGTCAGCGCTTCCTGGGAAAGCGTAGTCGGCGTCGGCCCGGTCACCGTCGATAATTCCAACGCGAGCGCGCCCTCGATGCGCTGGGGTTCGCCTGTGACCGGCAGCGGCCAAAGCGGCTATGATTTCTCTTTCGCTGGGGCGCCGATCACCGTCGATGTCCCGCCGAATTCTGGCGCCTTCGGCCTCGGGACCTTTTCACACGTCAACCAGCCGATTTTCGCAGGCACGGGCGTTCTCGTGTCGGCCACTCTTGCGCTTGACGCGGCGATCGAAATCGCCGGCATGCCGCGGGGCGTCTTCTCGTTCAATTTCGACTTCCTTCACAATGAAACCAACAACGGCGATAATCCCTGCGCGGACGGCGGGCCGAACGGCGTGGGCGTCAACGACAATGGCTGCGCCGACATCGTCACCGTCACCACGAGTTCGCTGTCTGAGAACTTTATCGTCGACGGGCTCGTCTACACGATCAACGTTCTCGGGTTTTCGACTGACGGCGGCGCGACGATTTCCAGTATCTTCAGGACCCGCGAAAGTGCGATCAATCTTGCCGAGATCTATGGCTCGGTCTCGGTCGCCGAGATCCCGGTTCCCGGCGCTCTTCCGCTTCTGTTGTCTGGCCTTGCCGGCTTCGTGGCTATGCGCCGCCGCCGGAAACTCGTCTGCTAGCGGTTACTCAGGGCGCTCCCCTCTCAAAAGGGGAGGAAAATGTCCAATTCCTGAGCGGCGCCGGCGATACGGCGCTGCTTTCTCTTTGGCGCCGTTCGTCACAACGCCGCTGGCCCTGCTTCAGACGGCGACGCTCGCCATCTCAATCAGAAAATCCACTTAGCCCATCGTCCCGTCGACGAGCCCCGCGACTTTCTGAATCGTCGACTCGATGACGTAATACTCATCGGGCGCATGAGCGTCTGCGCCGTGTCCGAGGCCGAACTGGCCCTCGGGCGACTTCTGCGGCACGCCGGTTAAGACGCATCCCGGCCAAGTCCACGCATTGCGCGAATTGCGGCGCCGCCTTCGGCGATTTCAGCGAGCGAGCCCGAAGAAAAGCAACTGGCGGGAGTAGTGAGAACGCTTACGCCCGTTTGCGGCACTCCATTCCCCCTTCGTCCCCCGTTTCCTCAAACAGCTCGGC
>CAZGXT010000042.1:0-17999 GCA_964529675.1 uncultured Caulobacterales bacterium | reverse complement strand
AGCATAACCCATCCCCGATTACCCCAATAAGCCACTCCATCGTGACAAGTTAACTTTGATTGAAAGAGGGTGAAAAAGATTCCCTACTGTGTTGCACACAAACCACATCAACAAGAAGGGTGGTACAATTTACGCAGCTTGTACGCTTATTGATTTTTGGGGGATTGCGCTATCGGCTGGCCGGTTGGCGACCGTTAGTCTTTTACCTGTATCGTCACTCCCCCGCCGCCCGCTTGACCGGCGCTGATGCTTCCTCCGCCGCGCGCGCCGCCATCGCCGCGTCGATCGCGGCGAGGCGTTCTTCGCGCGGGCGATCGGCGCCCGAGGCGAGGCGCTGGACGGCGACATAGTCGAGCTTGCCGGTGCCGAGGATCGGCACTTCCTTCACCGACACGATCTTCTTCGGCACCGCGATTTCGGGAACGCCGTGATTTTGGGCCCAGGCGAGGAGCGCCGAGCGGTCGGGCGCGGCATGGTCCGTGACGAGCACGATCTGCTCGCCCTTGCGCTCGTCGGGGAGGATGGCGGCGGCGTGCATGTTGTCGGGCCACAGCGCGGTCGCGCAGTTTTCGACGACGGCGAGCGAAACCATTTCGCCGCCGATCTTGGCGAAGCGTTTCATCCGTCCCCGGATCGCCATGTAGCCGGCGTCGTCGAAGGCGACGACGTCGCCGGTGTCGTGCCAGCCGTCCTTCGGCGGCGTGACGACGCCAGGCGCTTCCTGCGTGATGTAGCCCTGCATGATGTTGGGCCCGCGCACATAGAGCCTCTTGCCCGGAGCGAGGCCTTCGACCTCTTCGAGCTTCACCTCGATGCCCGGCAGCATCTTGCCGACGGTGCCGGAGCGGATGTCGCCCGGCTGGTTCGCGGCGAGCACCGGCGAGGCTTCCGTGACGCCGTAGCCTTCGAGCACTTCGAAGGAGAAGCGCCGCTCCGCCATCTGGCGCGTTTCGTCCTTCACGCGCTCAGCGCCGCAGACCGCGATGCGGAGCGAGGACATCGCCCCTTCATCCGCCGCGCGCATATATTGCTGGAGGAAGGTGTCGGTCGCGAAAAGGACGGTCGCGCCGGTTTCGAAGATCCGCTTCGGGATCGCCTTCGTCTGCAAGGGCGAGGGATGCAGCGCCACCGGATAGCCGTTGAGGATCGGCCACAGCGTGCCGGCGGTGAGGCCGTAGCAGTGGAAGGTCGGCAGCGGGTTGAAGAAAATATCCGTCGGCAGAATTTCGACGTGCTCGGCGATCTGGTAGATGTTCGAGAGAATGTTCGAATGGCTGAGCGCGACGCCCTTCGGGTCGCCTTCCGTGCCGGACGTAAAGAGGATGATGCCGAGGCTGTCGGGTTCGGGGCTCGCCGAGAACAGGCGCGGCGCCAGCGGGCCGAGCACGGCGCGCCCCTTGTCGAGCGGCGAGAGCGCCTCCTTCATGTCCTCAAGATAGAGGAAGGCGACGTCCTTCTCGAGGTCGGCGATGAGATCGTCGAGCTTGGCGATCTCGATGAATTTTCGCGCCGTCACGACTGTCTTCACTTCCGCCGCGCGCGCCGCGGCGCGGAGATTGCGCGCGCCCGATGTGAAGTTGAACATCGCCGGCGTGCGCCCCTGCGCGAAAGCGGCCATCAGCGCGATGACGGCCCCGGCGCCCGTCGGCATCAGGATCCCGACCTTTTCGCCGGGCGCGGTCGCACGGGCGAGCGGCCCGCCGATTGCGAAGCTGGCGCGGATGATTTCCGCATAGGTCAGTTCACGCCCGTCGCCGTCGATGACCGCAACAGACCTCGCGCCCTTCTTGCGGGCGGCGGCGAGCAAAGCGTGAAAAATCGATTTCTTCGCACGGCGTTCGATCCGCCGGAGGGTTTCGTCCATTCAGCGCCCCTGAAGGAGAGCCGCTCCCATTCGGCTCTCTTGGTCTTCATCCGCCGCCTTCCCGAACGGCTGGCGAAGACCCTTGTTGTTATCGCTGGGCCTTTCCCCGACAGGCCCAGGCCATTAGGCGCCCCCCGCCCGGGGACCGCACGGCTTGTTTTCAATCACTACTAGATGGAGAGCGCCGGGCCAACCGGCAAGCGCTTCACCTGTAGTAAGCGCTCACTTACATCTGGCGAGGCGGCCTTGTCAAGTGAGCGCTTACTTGCGCCTGCGCCGACGCCGAACGCCGGTCGGGGACAATCCTTTCTCATTCGCGCTCGCGTTCTGGCCGGACGACGCTAGACTCCGGGCGAAAGAATCGGACGCTCTGATGACTGAGGCCTCCCTCCCTGCCAGCCCCCGCGTCCTTGTCCGGCGCTTGCCGCATGGCGAGGGACTCGCCCTGCCGGCCTACGAGACAGCGCTCGCCGCCGGGGCCGATCTGCGCGCTGCGGTCGCTGATGGTGCGCCGCTGCTGCTGCAGCCCGGCGAGCGCGCGATGGTTCCGACGGGCCTGGCGATCGCGCTTCCCGCCGGATGGGAGGCGCAGGTGCGCGCGCGGTCGGGCCTCGCCGCCAAGTTCGGCGTGGGCCTCGTCAACGCCCCCGGAACGATCGACGCTGATTACCGGGGCGAGGTGAAGGTCATCCTCATTAATCACGGTACGGACGATTTCATCATCCGCCGCGGGGACCGCATCGCGCAGATCGTGATCGCGCCGGTCTTCCAGGCGACATTCGCCGAGACGGAAACGCTTGACGGGACGGCCCGCGGGGCGGGAGGGTTCGGATCGACCGGCGTTTGAGGAAGGTCAGGCGATGAACTGGGACGCGTTTCCGGGCGGATTTCGCAATGCGGTGATCCTCATCGGGTTTGTCTCGATCGCCGCCGGGCTCATCGTTCGGCGCACCCATAAGATGAACAGGGGCCTCGGCATGGGCTTCATCACAACGGGATTCACGATGATCGCGCTCTCCGTCGCCGGCCGTCTGTGGGGATGGTGGTAGGCGGGCGATGCTCACACCCGACGCGCGCGAGCGCTATCTGCGCCACATCCTCTTGAAGGAGATCGGCGCGCAGGGCCAACAGAAGCTGAGCGAAGCGCGCGTTCTTGTCGTCGGGGCCGGCGGCGTCGGCAGCCCTGTCGTCCAGTATCTCGCCGCCGCCGGCGTCGGCGGGCTGACCATCGCCGATGACGACCGCGTTTCGCTTTCCAATCTGCAGCGGCAGACGATCTACCGCGACGAAGATGTCGGCGCGCCGAAAGCCGAGCGCGCGGGCGCCTTTGCGCGCGCCTTGAACCCGACGATCGACGTCGCCGCGCTGGGCCTGCGCCTTGACGCCGCAAGCGCCCCTGCGATCTTCGGCGATCACGATCTCGTGGTCGAAGGCGTCGATACGATCGAAGCGCGCCAGGCGCTTAATGCGGCGAGCGTCGCGGCGCGAACGCCGCTTGTCTCCGCCGCGCTAGGCCGGTTTGAAGCGCAGGTCTCCCTCTTCAAGCCGTGGGCGGGCCCGGACCTTCCCTGCTATCGCTGTTTCGTCGCCGAGACGCCGCCGCGCGAAGCGGTGCTGACCTGCGCGGAGGAAGGCGTTATCGGCCCGCTCGCCGGGATCGCCGGCAGCGTCGCCGCGCTGGAGGCGGTGAAGGAAATCACGGGCGCGGGCGAAACGCTCGCCGGAAAGCTCTTCATTTTCGACGGATTGCGGCTTACGGCGAGGACCGTCCGGCTGCCGCGCGATCCGGAATGTTCCGTATGCGGTGTGATTACCCGGCCCTGGAGCGTCTCATGAGAGTTTGCGCCGTGCTTTTTCTTTCCGCTCTCGCGCTCGGCGCTTGCGCGAAATCGCGCCTCATCCCGCCGCCGCCGAAATCCTATTATGTCGACGGCGCGCCGATGACGGCGGCGCTGCAGACCGCGCCCCAGTTCTCCGGCGTCGTCATCGCCGGGGAGAAGGGCGAAACGCTGTTCGCAACCGCGCTCGGCCTCGCCGATCGCGAAACAGGGCGGTCGCTTTCGCTTTACGACACTTGGCGCTGGGGATCGGTCGCAAAGATGGCCGCTGCGATCATCGTCCTGCAGGAAGTCGAAGATGGACGCCTGAAGCTCGACGCCGCGCTCGCTGCGCAGGCGCCGGAATTTGCAGACCACCCCGCCGGCAAGGCGACCCTGCGCCAGCTCCTTCAGCACACGTCCGGTATCGCCAATATCGACCGCGGGCCGGCTGATGCGGCAGGCGTTCCCCTGCCTTTCAGCGCCGACGCGCACCTGAGCACGGACGCCTTCGAAGCCTGCGCCGGGCCTGCGGAAGCCGCGCCTGGCGCGCGCTTTGATTACAATAATTGCGACTATATCGTGCTCGGCCGGCTGCTTGAAGCGAAGACAGGCAAGACCTTCCGCGATTTGTTCCGTGAGCGGATCGCCGAGCCTGCGGGAATGCGCGGCGCCGATACGCTGCCCGGCAAATGCGAGGAAAGCGTCAAAGGCTATGAAACGGCGGACCGGCCGGAGCCGCCGGTCAATCCGGCCGCCTATGGCGCGGCCGGCGCGCTGTGCGGGCCGCCGCGCGCGCTGCAGGCCTTCGCAGCGGCGGCGATGGCGGGCAAGCTGATCGGCCCGCCGATGCGCGCCGAAATGCGCAAGGGCGATCCCGCCTTCGGCCATGCGGGGCTCGGCGTCTGGTCTTACGAGGCGCCGCTTGACGGCTGCGTGGGGCCTACGGCGTTGGTCGAGCGCCGCGGCGCGATTGGCGCCGTCGAGGTTCGCCTGGTGATGGCGCCGGCGATCGAGCGCAGCCTCGTCCTCTTTTCAAACCGCGCGGACGTGCCGCTCGGCGAGGTATGGGCGGGCGAGGGACTGACCCACGCGCTCGCCAGCGCGGCGTTCTGCAAGATCTGAGACCGGGTAGAAAAAGAGGAAGGGTCAACCCTTCAGCGTCAGCACGACAACTTCGCCAGGGGAAACCGTCACCTTGGTCTCGTCAAAGCTCGGCTTCTTCAGCTTCGGCTTTACATCGTTCGAAAAGATGAACGGCTCTTTCGGCTTGCCAAGCGCGTTGCGGTTGAGCTTGCCGTCGCCGTTGACGTCGAGATAGGCGACGAAGGAGTACTCCCCGGCCTTCAGACCGCGGACGGCGACGACTGCAAGGCCGTCCTCTCCGACTTTCGCATGATGCCTCGAGGCAGGCGATTCGAGGAAGGTCGCGGGGTCGTCATAGACGGCGAGGCGGACTTCGCGGCCCCTGCCGTCTTCGGACTGCACCGCAAGAACGATTGCGTCGGCCGCGGAAAGCCGGGAATAGGCGTCATGGCCGGGAGCGCTGTCCGCGACCGCCGCCCCGGCGCCGGCGACCAGAAGCGCCGCCGCCCCTGCTGCCGTCCTGATGCGCCCGCCCGAAATCATATCGTTAACAAACCGTTACTGCAGCCGGGGTCCGACGCCCGGCGCTCCACTACATTGGCAGCCTTTCGTGCAAATCAACTTAAAAATCCGTCCCGGCCGATCACCATGATGCGATGCGGCGAGAGGCGTTACGTGATTGCAACGCCCGAAGCCCGGATTGACGCCGCCAAGCGCCCCGAAAATCGGCGAGTGTCGGAATTTCTTCGCGAAATCGTCGCCAATGGTTCGCGCAACTGAGCGCCCCTTGTCATCGACCATACCTACCGCAGCGCCCGTCGGCAGGCGGCCGACGCAACTGACGGAGACTGCAGGATGCTTATACGCGTTTTGCTAGCCCTACATATTCTGACGATCCCGGCGGCGGTCGCCGCAACGGAGATCGCGCTGGAGGATGCGCCGCCTGAAGCCCTTGAGACCGCTATCGCCACGGCCCCTGGCGTCGATTTTCTGCGGGTGACGGTGGAGGAGGAAGGCGGCCGGCGCGTGTTCGAGTTCGAGGGGCGGGGCCCTTCCGGCGAACATATCGAGATCGACGTGTTCGAAGACGGCGAACTCGACGAGATCGAGATGGAGATCGACGCCGGCGATCTGCCGGCCGCTGTGCGCAAGGCGCTCGACGCCGAAGCGCCTCGCCTGGCGATCGACTACGTCGAAACCTCGATCCGCAAGGACGGGGTGTTCGTCTATGAGATCGAAGGGCGGCTCGCGAGCGGCGAACGCGTCGCCTTTGACATTCGCGAGGACGGCGAGATCATCAATCGGGAAAGCGCGTCGTCGAGCTGAGAAGACCGTCGCGGGCGCCCCTCACTAGGGGCGTCCGCGGCGCGCCTCAATCAAGCCCCAGAATGATGCGGTCAGGCGGCTTATGGCCGTCGGCGAACATCTTGATGTTGATGATGACGCGCTCGCCCATTTCGAGCCGGCTTTCGATGGTCGATGACGCCATGTGAGGGAGCAGGACGACGGTCGGCGCCGACAGCAGGCGCGCGTTGGGGCGCGGCTCCTTCTCGAAGACGTCGAGCCCGGCGCCGGCGAGACGCCCCGAAACGACGGCGTCGGCGAGCGCTTCCTCGTCGATGATCTCGCCGCGCGAAATATTGACGACATAGGCGTCGGGCTTCATCAGCGCGAGGCGCGCGCGTGAAAGCAGGTGATAGGTCTCCGGCGTCGACGGGCAATTGACCGACACGATGTCGACCGCCGCAAGCATGGCGTCGAGATCGGGCCAGAATCGCGCGCCGAGTTCGTCCTCGATATGCGGATTGATCGGCTTGCGGTTGTGGTAGTGGATCGTAAGGCCGAAGGCTTTGGCCCGCCGCGCGATCGCTTCCCCGACGCGGCCGAGGCCGATGACGCCGAGCGCCTTGCCGCGCACCCGACGGCCGAGCATCCAGGTCGGCGTCCAGCCTGAAAAGGCGCCGTCTTCAAGCGCCCTTACGCCTTCGACCAGCCGACGCGGCACGGCGAGGATGAGCGCCATCGCCATGTCAGCGGCGTCTTCGGCGAGGACCGACGGCGTGTTCGTCACGGTGATCCCGCGCGCAGTGGCGCTCGCGACGTCGATGTGATCGACGCCGGCGCCGAAATTGGCGACGAGTTTCAGCCTGTCGCCTGCCGCCTCGAAGAAGGCGTCGTCCAGCATATCGCCCAATGTCGAAGCCAGCACGTCGACGCCGCGCGCAAGGTCGATCAGCGCGTCGGCGGACAGGGGCGAGCTGGCGGGATTGAGCGTCGTGTCGAAGAGGTCGGACAGGCGCGCCTCGACCGCATCCGGCAGTTTCCGCGTCACTCCGACTCTCAAACGGCGGTGCGGCATCTCACTCCCTCGGCGAACGGCGGCTGCCTTAACGCTTCGTTAAGCGTCCTTCGCGAAATGTAAATGTCGAGCCGCAAGGCGTTCGCCCGCCCGCCCGACAGTTTCGCCCCGATAGTCCCGGCCCGATGTCCGCCCGCGCCGCCTTGTTGCTGATCGCGCTGCATTTGAGCGCTCTCCCGTTCCCTGCGCAAGCCGACGGCGGAGCGCCGCGCCTTCGCACCGACACGCCGTCCGGCCAGCCGGTGCCCCGGTTCGTCAGCCTGAAGCACGAGGAGACGAATTGCCGGCTCGGCCCTTCTAGCGGCCACCCCATTCGCTATGTGTTTCGCCGCAAGGGCGCGCCGATGCTCGTCATCGCCGAGTCGGTCGATCACTGGCGCAAGCTGCGCGATGCGGCCGGCGATGAATGCTGGGCCCATCGCGTGACGCTGCGCGCGCAAACGCATGTGCAGGCGACGAATGAAACAGTGCTGAGGAAGAAGCCGGCCGCCGACGCCGAGGCGAGCGCAACGCTCGGCCCCGGCGTTCTCGCCCGCATCGACGCGCGCAAGGACGCCTGGCTGAAAGTTTCAGCTGGCGGCGCCCAGGGCTGGGTCGCCGCAAGCGCGGTTTTTGGCGGCGAGGCGCTCGCCGCCTTTGGTGAGCCGCGCGATTGACCCTCGTGCGTGCGCGCTTTACGGCTCCCGCGTCAATCCAGCGGCGCGCGGCGCCGACGGACGGAAACGATGACCGAGAAATCAAGTTTCACGCGCGAAGAGTTGCTGCGATGCGGCATGAACGGTTTCGCCGGGCCTGGCACGGCGCAGCTTCCCGTGCCGCCGATGCTGATGTTCGACCGCGTGACCAGCATCACCCGCGACGGCGGTCCGCACGGACGCGGTCAGGCGATCGCCGAACTCGACGTCAATCCGGGCCTGTGGTTTTTTGAGTGCCATTTTCCGGGCGATCCCGTCATGCCGGGCTGCCTGGGCCTTGACGCCTTGTGGCAGATGGTCGGCTTCTTCCTCACCTGGTCGGGGCTGCCGGGCAAGGGCCGCGCGCTCGGCTGCGGCGAGGTCAAATTTACGGGACAGGTGACGCCGGCCGTGCGTCTGGTGCGCTATGAAATCGACCTGCGCCGCGTGATGAGCGGCCGGCTGGTCCTCGGCATCGCAGACGGACGCGTCATCGCCGACGACAAGCCGATTTATGAAGCGAAGGACCTGCGCGTCGGGCTATTCTCTGACGCGCAATTGAACGCCGGCGCGCAGACCTAAGCGCGCGGCTGATCGGGAGGACTATGAGACGGGTCGCGATCACCGGCATGGGCGTCGTCTCGTCGATCGGCGCGAATGTCGCCGAAGTGACGCGCGCGCTGAAGGAAGCAAGATCGGGCGTCACCTTTGCGCCGGAGTTCGCCGAGCTCGGCTTCCGCTGCCAGGTCTATGCGCGCCCCAGCGTCAATGTCGAAACAGCGCTCGACCGCCGCACGCGCCGCTTCATGGGCGAGGGCGCGGCGTGGAACTACATCGCCATGAAAGAGGCGATCGACGACGCAAGGCTTTCGCCTGACGAAATCTCGCACCCGATGACGGGCATCATCATGGGGTCGGGGGGCCCCTCGACGGCGGCGATCGTTGAGGCCGCGGACGTCACGCGCGAGAACAAGAACACCAAGCGCATCGGCCCGACCGTGGTGCCGAAGGCGATGTCGTCGACCAACTCGGCGACGCTCGCGGTGCCGTTCAAGATCCTCGGCGTCAACTACTCGATCTCATCGGCCTGCGCGACATCCGTGCATTGCATCGGCGCGGCGGCCGAACAGATCATCTGGGGCAAGCAGGACATCGTCTTCGCCGGCGGCGGCGAGGAATGTCACTGGTCGATGTCGAACATCTTCGACGCGATGGGCGCGATGGCGACGCGTTACAACGACACGCCGTCGACCGCGAGCAGAGCCTATGACAAGAACCGCGACGGCTTCGTCATCGCCGGCGGCGCCGGGGTCGTGGTGCTTGAGGAGATGAACCGCGCCAAGGCGCGCGGCGCGACGATCCATGGCGAGATCGTCGGTTATTACGCGAATTCCGACGGCTACGACATGGTGCAGCTCTCCGGCGAGGGCGCGGTGCGCTGCATGAAAGCGGCGATGGCGACCGTGAAGCAGCCGATCGACTATGTGAACACGCACGGCACGTCGACGCCGGTCGGCGATTCGAAAGAGACCGCCGCGCTGCGCGAAGCGTTCGGAGGAAAGGTGCCGCCCTTCTCGTCGACGAAATCGCTGACCGGCCATTCGCTTGGCGCGGTCGGCGCGCAGGAGACGATCTACTCCCTCATCATGATGCGCGACCGGTTCTTGTGCGAAAGCGCGCATATCGAGGAACTGGACCCCGAATTCGAGGGCCTGCCGATCGTCCGCCAGCGCGTCGACAACGCGAAGATCGACTGCTTCTTGACGAACTCCTTCGGCTTCGGCGGGACGAACGGATGCCTGATCGTCGCGCGCGTGTAGGGCGGGCTTCAGCGCGCCCTACCGATGGTTCGCTGGATTTTCGGCTGGCGGCGTACGATATCGCTAAACTCAATTGGAAACCGATGAGGACGCACGCATGACCGACGACACCCCCTTCCCCGCCGGCGCGCTGATGAAGGGCAAGCGCGGCCTCATCATGGGCGTCGCCAACAAGAACTCGATCGCCTGGTCGATCGCCCAGCAACTCCATGCGCAAGGCGCGGAGATCGCCTTCACCTATTTGAACGAAGCGATGGAGCGTCGCGTTCGCCCGCTCGCCGAGAGCCTCGGCGCGAAGCTGATTCTTGAATGCGACGTGCTTGACGACCTTCATATGGAGAAGACCTTCGCGACGATCGCGAAGGAGTGGGGAACCCTCGACTTTCTCGTTCATTCGATCGCCTTCACGGACAAGGCCGCGCTTGAAGGATCGTTCGTCGCCAACACCTCGCGCCAGAATTTCAAGGACACGATGGACGTGTCGGCGTTTTCTTTCGTCGACGCGGCGCACCGCGCCTCAAAGCTGATGCCGAACGGCGGCGCGATGGTCACGCTCACCTATCTCGGCTCTGAGCGCACCATCCCGAACTATAACGTCATGGGCGTCGCCAAGGCGGCGCTCGAAGCCTCGATGCGTTACATCGCGCGCGACCTCGGACCCGCGGGCGTGCGCGTCAACGCGATCTCCGCGGGGCCGATCAAGACGCTCGCCGCGGCGGGTATTTCCTCGGGCCGGCACATGTTCTCATTCAACCGGAAGTCATCGCCGCTGCGCGACGATACCGACCCGAAGGGCGTCGCCGGCGCGGCGCTTTATCTTCTCTCCGACCTCGGCGCGTCCTGCACCGGCGAGACTTTGCATGTCGATGCGGGCTTCCATATCGTCGGCATGCCGGACGAAGAAGCGCTGAAGGCGGAATAGTTAATTCGCGCAGCGATTGCGCAACCGTCATTGATCCGTAACCGGATTGACGCCGAACTGTCAGCACGCCGACATTCGCGCGTCACCGAACGCCCTTAGCTCGCCGACCGTTATGGGTGCGGGAGCGATGGCGATGAGCACGGGCCGGTTCGGACGCAGGACGGCATGGGCGCTGGCGGCGCTTGTCGCGGCGGCCTTTTCGGCGAGCGCATCGACGGGCATGTCGGAGCGGATCGCGCGGGAATCGATGGGGCCGATCGGGACCCCCGTCATCGCGGTCGGCCACCGCGGCACGAAGCGCTTCGCGCCCGAGAACACGCTCGCGGCGTTCGACAAGGCGATCGAGATGGGCGCGCGGATCGTCGAAATGGATGTGCGCATGACGGCCGACGGCCATTTCATCGTCATGCATGACGCCCGCGTCGAGCGAACGACCGACGGCCGCGGCGCCGTCGCGACAATGACGCTCGCCGAGATCAAGGCGCTTGATGCGGGATCCTGGTTCGCGCCCGAATTCGCCGGCGAGCGCGTGCCGACGCTGAAAGAGGCGCTTGCGCATGTGAAGGGCCGCGCCGGCGTCGACATTGATTTCAAAGCGGGCCCGGAGGATTCGGCTGCGCGCATCACGGCGATCCTCGATGAGACGGGCTTCGACGACGGCTCGCTCGTCACCGTGTTCGTGCGCGCCTGGCATTACCGCACGATGAAGCCGCTGCCGCCGCGCTATGCGCTGCGGCCGCATTTCCGCAGCGTCGCGCGAACGGCTGAAGCGCGCGCCGACGGCGTCGACGTCATGGGGCTGCGTTGGCGCAACTGGAGCTTTCGCGCCGCGCGGACGATCGCTGATAACGGCATCGCGTTATTTGCGAATGTGATGGGCCGCGCCGACGGTCCGCAGGGCTTTGACGCAGCGCTGCGCGCCGGCGCGCGCTTCATCCAGACCGACCGCCTGGACCTCCTCGTGCCTTATCTCGAAGAACGCGGGCTGCTTGCGGCGTGCGCGCCCGCGCGCGACCTTTCCTGCCACGTCGACGCGCCGGTGCGCGTCGCAAGCGCGGCCGCCGCGAACTGATCTATCCCGCGAGCGCCTGCGCCAGCCGAGGCAGGCCGACCGCCATCGCGACGCTGATGACGAGGCCTAGGCCGGCCTTGCCGGCGTCCATGGCGACGATCCTGAACGTCGCGCCGGGCGAGCGGACCTTGTCGATTGTCGCGATCGCAAATTCACGGCCCGCGATGAGGCCGAGGAACGCCCATGTCGTCGACATCGGCGTATTGTTTACATAGGCGAAGAAGGCGAGGACCGAGGCGTAGGTGAAGTCGATGATGGTAGCCGACCTGATGTCGACGACATTGGTCTTGGTGCGGAGAATCTTCTGCACCGGCCCGCCCTTCACAATGAAGGTGACGAGGAGCAGGACGAGAATGACGAGAATCGAGGCCGTTGCGGCTTCAGGACCGAGCTGCCGCGGCAGATAGATATAGATGTTGGCGAAATCCTGGATGAGCCAGGCCGCCCACAGATAAGCCGTCGAAAGCCACTGCAGCAGGATCCAGATCGGCTTTTGCGCTTGCGCCGGCGTCTTCAGGAACCAGCGCTCGACGGTCGGCGCGAGCAGCGTGTAAAGCGCAAGGCCCGCCATGAAGGCGAACGCATAGGCCTGAAGCGATTTCATCAGCATGCCCTGAAGGCCTGCAATGCTCGCGAAGATCGTCAGGATCATGAACGTCGTCGACACCGGAATGCCGAACGCCGTGATGAAAAGCAGCATCGCCGCCGGGAGGACGTGATACCACTGCACGTCGAAGACCGGGTATTTCTTGACGTCCGACAGGCGCCCCCAGGACGGATCGCCGTCGTAGATCACGTAGCCGTAGCCGAATACGACGACGAGCACGGTCCCGGCGAACAGGAAGGTCGCCCACCAGGGGAGTTTTTCATTGGAATTGATAAAGGTGCCGAGCGTCTGCAGCGAGTCGTTGCCGACAACCGCATAGGCGGCGAAGAGAAAGCCGAGCGCCGCCCAGATGCTGATTCCGAAAATTTCCAAGATTTCCCCTCCGCAGCGCCCCTATTGCCGACGGACGCCTTAACCGATAACCGCGCGGCTGCCTCGGTTTTTTTTGTTGAACTTTTATGACAGGAAATCAGCGGCGGGGTCTCACCTGTCATCGGCCGCCGCCGCTTCCTCGTACTGTCTTCAAGGTGACGTCAGAGTCTGGAACGCTTCATGAACATTCGGACGACGGTCGATAGGGCGCTTCCGCTTGACCATCCCGCCCTGCCGCAGCGGCGCCTTGGCGTTCTGCTCGTCAATCTCGGCACGCCGGCGGCGCCGACGACGGCCGCCGTGCGCCGCTATCTTGCAGAATTTCTGTCGGACCGCCGCGTTGTCGATTATCCCCGCGCGCTGTGGCTGCCGCTGCTCCACGGCGTCATCTTGAACATCCGTCCGGCGCGCAGCGCCGAGGCTTACGCCAAGATCTGGACGGCGGACGGCTCGCCGTTGCGCGTCTACGCCGAACGCGCCGCGGCCGCCCTGAAGGAAAAGCTCGGGTCCCGCGCGGTCGTCGATTTCGCCATGCGCTATGGCGCGCCGTCGATCGCGGAGCGCATGAAGTCCTTGCAGGACGCGGGCTGCGACTGCATCGTCATCATTCCGCTTTATCCGCAACATTCGCGGTCGACGACGGCGAGCGTCGGAGACGCGGTGTTCGAAGCCCTGAAGCCGCTCGTCTGGCAGCCGGCGGTCCGCATGGCGGCGGCCTATCACGATCACCCTGCCTATATCGAGGCGCTGGCGAAGTCGGCGCGCGACAGCCTCGCCGCGCTCTCCTGGGCGCCGGAGCGCATTCTCTTGTCCTTCCACGGAACGCCGAAGCGGCACCTGACCGAGGGCGACCCCTATCACTGCCATTGCCTGAAGACCGCCCGTCTGTTGCGCGCGGCGATGGGCTGGAGCGACGCGTTCGCACCGGTCTCGTTTCAGTCGCGTTTCGGCCGCGAAGAATGGCTCGGGCCCGCAACCGACGACATGATCGCGAGCGCCGGGCGCGAAGGCGTAAAGCGTCTCGCCGTAATGACGCCAGGCTTTCTCGCCGACTGCCTCGAAACGCTTGAGGAAATCGCCATCGGCGGGCGTGAGACTTTTCACGCCCATGGCGGGGCTGACTTCGCAGCCCTCCCCTGCCTCAATGATTCGCCCTATATGACGGCGCTCCTTGAAGCGCTCGTCGCGCGCGAGACTGCGGGCTGGATTGAAGGCTGACCTGTCATGACCGAACTCTTCGCCGCGCCGGAATTCTGGGGCAGCCTCGTCACACTGACCTTCCTCGAGATCGTGCTCGGGATCGACAACCTGTTGTTCGTGTCGATCGCGGTCGCGAACCTCAAAGGCGCGCAGCAGAAGAGCGCGCGGCGCATCGGCGTCTGGGGCGCCATGGTCTTGCGCGTCCTGATGCTGGGCGGGATTTTCTGGATCATCGGCCTCGACAAGGAGCCGGTCTTCACTTTGCCCGCGGGGCTCGCCCAATTCGTCGGGCACGGAGACGAGCACGCGACCGAGGCGTTTGCGGATGTCACCGTCAAGGACCTCATCCTCCTTGCCGGCGGGCTTTTCCTTCTGTGGAAGGGAACGCAGGAAATCCACGCCGCTGTTGAAGGCGTCGGCCATGAGGCCTCGAAAGCGAAATCGAGTTTCTCCGGCGCCATCGTCCAACTTTTCGTCATCAATGTCGTCTTCTCGCTCGACAGCGTCATCACCGCGATCGGGATGACCGACATCATTGAGGTGATGATCGCCGCCGTCGTCCTGTCGACCATCGTCATGGCGGCGGCGGCGACGCCGCTCGCCGCCTTCATCGAAAAGCATCCGACGACGAAGATGCTGGCGCTCGCCTTCATTCTGCTCGTCGGGGTCGCGCTCGTCGCCGACGGAGCCGGCTTCCACATCCCGCGCGGCTATCTCTATTTTGCGATCGCCTTCTCGCTCGCCGTCGAGCTCCTCAACATCCGAGCGCGCCGCAAGGCCGAGCACCCGAGGGCCGCGCACTGAGAGATTTTTCACTGGCCGGGCGCAGCCGGCCGGCCTGGTGAGTGATGCAGGATGTTTCTGACAAAAGGTCGGCGGCGACACAGGCGGAAGGCGCGTTCGCGGCCGCCTATTTCGCCCGCTTCGGCGTCAGCAGGCAGACGATTTTCGAATTGATCGATCGCTACGCGGCGCTTTACCGCGACATGGGCGCGGTGAAGCTGCCGACTGCAGCCGGGGCGGTCCCGGCGGCGTGCAGCAAGGGCTGCTGGTATTGTTGTCATACGATCATCGTCCTGACCGCGCCCGAAGCCTTTTATCTCGCCGATCACATAGAAAGGACGCGTGACGCAGAAGGCCTCGCCGCTCTCAAGGAGAAGGTTCGCGCCGCCGACGCCGTCACAAGGGGCCAGCCCGGCGACGTGCGCTGGGGCAAGGGTCCGCCCTGCCCGCTGCTCGACACGAAGGAAGGCGCGTGTTCGGTTTACGAGGGCCGTCCGCTCGCCTGCCGGGGCGCCTTCAGTTCGTCCCTGCCGGCGTGCAAGAAGGCCTATGCCGAACGCGCGACCAATCCACGCTCGCTCGGCGCTGAGCCGTTCATTTTCCAGAATTCCGACGTGGTTATTCGCGCGCTGGCTCTCGGACTGAAATCAACCGGCCGATCGCTTTACAGGCTGGAGCTCAACGCCGCGCTGGTTTCGATCTGGTCGACGCCGAACGCCTTTGAGGCGTGGCTCGCCGGCGCCGACGTCTTTCAGAACGCCCGTGCGAAGGGCTTTGACGGCCCGCTGGTGTGATGCGCGCGGGGCTTGCGTGGTGATCGTATTTTATTCCGACCATTTCGACTTGCGCCTTCCCGCCGGCCACCGCTTCCCGGGGACGAAATACGGGATGCTGCGGCGCAGGCTGCTCGAAGAAGGCGTTTTCAGCGAAGACGCTCTTTCCCCGTCGCCCGAAGCCTCCGCAGCGGAGATCGCGGCGGCGCACGACCCCGCCTATGTTGAGGCGATCCGGTCCGGCGCGATCTCACCAAGCGCGATGCGGCGCATCGGTTTTCCGTGGTCGGACCATATCTGGCGACGGTCGCAGGCGACGATGGGCGGCGCGCTCGCGGCGGCGCGCATGGCGCTTCGACACGGCGTTTCCGGCCAGCTCGCCGGCGGCACGCACCACGCGCATCGCGATTTCGGCGCCGGTTACTGCGTCTTCAACGACTTCGCGATCGTCGCCCTGAGCATGCTCGGCGAGCATTGCGTCGAACGCATCGCCATCATTGATCTCGACGTGCATCAGGGCGACGGCAACGCCGCCATCCTCGGCGGCCGGAAGGATGTCTTCGTCTTCTCGATGCACGGGGCGAAGAACTTTCCCTTTCGCAAAGAAAAGTCGACGCTTGATGTCGAACTCCCCGACGGCGTCGAGGACGCCGATTATCTGCGCGCGCTCAGCGATCACCTCCCCGCCGTCTGGGCGTTCCGGCCTGAACTCGTTCTCTATCAGGCGGGCGTCGATCCGCTGAAGGAAGACCGTCTGGGGCGCATGGCGCTCACCCATCGCGGATTGATGGAGCGCGACCGCATGGTGCTTGACGGCGCCCGCGCGCGCGGCGTTCCGGTTTCGATCGCGATCGGCGGCGGCTACGCCCAGCCGATCGAGGCGAGCGTTGAAGCCTATGCGAACACCTGGCGCGCGGCGCGCGCCGCCTTCAGCCGCGCCTGACCGCCGCCAGGAACGCATCGACTTCCGGCGCCGCCGTCGCCCACGAACAGATGAGACGCTGCATCGTCCCTGACGCGGGATCGCCCGGCGTCACCCATGGATAGAACGTCGCCCCGCCCGCGCGCAGCCTCTCCGCGACGCCCGGCGGGAACGAGACGAACACCTCGTTCGCGTCCGCCGGATACCAGACCTTGCAGCCCGGCGCCGCCGCGAGCCCCGCCGACAGGCGTTGCGCCATCGCGTTCGCATGCGCGGCCATGTCGAGCCACAATCCGCCTGCGAAATAGGCGTCGAACTGCGCGGCGATGAAGCGCATTTTCGAGAACAGCTGCGCGGCGCGCTTCCTGCGGAACATGAAATCGCGCGCCGCGGCCGGATCGAAAAACACGACCGCCTCGGCGATCAGGCAGCCGTTCTTCGTGCCGCCGAAGGAGAGGACGTCGACGCCCGCCCTCCAGCTGATGTCGGCGGGCGCGCAGCCGAGCGCGGCGAGCGCGTTGGCGAATCGCGCCCCATCCATGTGGACGCTGAGGCCCGCCGCCTTCGCGGTTTCGCACAGCGCCGTTACTTCGCCCACGGAATAAACAGTTCCGCACTCCGTCGCTTGCGTCAGCGACAGCGCGCGCGCAGGCATGCCGTGCGGCGGGCGCTCCGGAAAGCCGGCGAGCGCGGCCCTGACCGCGTCCGGCGTCAGCTTGCCCGCAAATCCTGCGATGGGGAGAAGCTTTGCGCCGCCGGTCATGAACTCCGGCGCGCCGCACTCGTCCATCTGGATATGGCTCTCCTCGTGACAGGGGATCATGCCCCAGGGCGGGCAGAGCTGCGACAGGGCGAGCGCATTCGCCGCCCCGCCGGTCGCGACGAAAAACACCGCGACCTCGCGCTCGAAGATTTCGCAAAATGTCGCCTCGACCCGCTTTGTCAGCGCATCGCCGCCGTAAGACGGCGCATGACCTTCATTGGCGCGGGCGAGCGCCGCCATGATGTTTGGATGCGCGCCCGACCAGTTGTCCGAAGCAAAATGCATGAAGCCTAGCCTCCGCCGGTTTAGGCGAGTGCGTCAAGAAAGTCGGCGTAATCAGCGATGATTTCATGCGCGCCCGCGGCGGCGAGGCGCGCGCCATAGCCTTCGAAGCAATGCTCGCCGCCGGTGAAGCCCCAGACCGTCATGCCGGCGGCGAGGCCGGCCCTGACGCCGTTGACGCTGTCTTCAAGGACGAGACAGCGCGCAGGATCGGCGCCGATTTTCGCCGCGGTATAGAGAAAAATGTCGGGCGCCGGCTTTCCCGCGGCGACGAGGTCCGCCGAATAGACATGCGGGCTTGCGAGATCGAAGAGACCCATGCGCTTCAATTTGCTTTCGAGAAAAACAGCGCGCGATGACGACGCGACAGCGATGCGCCCGACGCGCGCCCTCGCCGCGATGAGGGCTTCATCCGCGCCCGCGATGACCGACAGCGCGTGCATTTCACGGCGCCGGCCGTCGAGAACGCGTTCCTCAAAATCCGGCGGCGCCGGCGCGCCGAGGCGCGCGCGGTGGTCGTCCTTCAGCTGATCGAAGAACGCTGCGTCATGCAAGCCGACGAAGCGCCTGACATATTCTTCAGGCGTATAGGGGAGCCCCAGCGTTTCGAGCGCCGCACGCTCCCCGCGGATCGCCAGAACCTCGGAATCGACGAGCACGCCGTCGCAGTCGAAGATGATCGC
>CAZGXT010000041.1:0-18281 GCA_964529675.1 uncultured Caulobacterales bacterium | reverse complement strand
AACCTGCGACCCCTACGGTGTGAACGTAGTGCTCTACCGCTGAGCTACGCGCCCCTAGGACTGTTTCGTCGCCACCCTCATAGGGGCTGTTGATCCACGGTCAAGCGCCTGAGCCGTCAGGCTGCGCCCGAGACCATAGAGGTCGTCCGGCGGACGCGCTCCGGAGGCAAGACGAGGTAGGCGCTCGCGCCCTTTCCGGGCTCGGAGTCGAGTTTCAGGCGGCCGCCATGAGCTGTAATGATGGCGTTGACGAGCGGCAGTCCAAGTCCAAGGCCCTCCTTTGACCGCCTGAGCGACATGTCGGCCTGGTTGAAAGGCTGAGTTGCGAGCGCCAGCCGTTCAGGCGACATCCCGGGGCCGGAATCCCGCACGACAAATGCGACCTCGCCAAGCTTCGTCGCGGCGGCGCCGACGACAATAGAAACCCCGCGAGGGCAGAACTTGATGGCGTTTTCGACGAGCTTGCCGATCGCGCGAGCGACAAGCGCCCGGTCGCAGCAAAGTTCCAGTTCGGGCTCGCGAATCATTCTCTTCAGCTGGGGCTGCGCCAGTGAAATCGTCTTCTCAAGTTGAGAGAGCGCGAGATCGATGATTTCCTCTATCGTGCAGTCGACGTCATTCAGCGCGATCGGACCCGTGCGGGCGTCCGACGCAAGCAGCATGTCGGAAACGGAATTGAGGAGGCGTTTGCCGCCATCGACTATGTAGTCTGAATATTCCTTATGAATTGGATCGTTTTCACGTTCGAACTGGTCAGACAGGATCTGCCCGAATCCGATAATGGCGTTAAGCGGGGTCCTGAGTTCGTGACTCATCACCGAAAGCAAGCTGTCCTTGAAGCGCGATCCTGCCTCTGCGGCGTCGCGCGCGATTCGAAGCTCGCGCTGATCGGCGTCGGACTTCAGCACGAAGCGCACGGAGTGCGAAAACAGCGTCCAGTTGATCGGCTTCGCCAAGAATGAGGTCGCGCCGGCCGCGAAGGCGAGGTCGACCGCCTCAGGCTTCTCACTCCCCGTGATCACAATCACCGGCGTTGATGCGTTGTCGGGGTGGGCGCGCAGCGCCCGCGTAAGCTCAAATCCGCTCATCGCAGGCATGTCGACGTCCGTGATCACAAGGTCGCAGGGCCGGGCGCGCGCCAGCGCCAGACCTTCGGCTCCATTCGAGGCCATCACGGCTTCGAAGCCGGCTTCCTGGAGTCTGGCGGCGGCCAACTCGCGCATGACCGGATCGTCATCGACGACAAGCACGCGCGCCTTTTGAGCCCGGTCTGTGTCCATCGTGTTCCGCTCCTCCCCCACCGGCGACTGCAACGCCCGATTGTTCCCGAAAGGTCGGAAATATTGCTTAACATCGCATTGCCGACGACGGCGGCGAGGCGGCTGAAAGCAAATGGAAATGGTTTCCCGCCACTATCGGCCCGAAAGAAGCGCGGCGGGACGGCTGGCGTGGCTGGAAGGCAGTTTTCCTTGCGTCAGCAGCTGACGCTGCTTGTCATCGTCGCCGTATTCGGCGCCGTCCTACTGGCGACCGGGTTGTTCGCCGCTCGTGAAGTCAACTCCCACAGCGCCGAGCGTTCTCGCGAATTGCATGCAAACGCCGTGATTTTTGCGGCGACGATCGCCGGCCCTGTGCGCAATGGAGACCAGCGGCGCACGCTTGAGGCCTTAAGAGCGATCGCCGGCCTTCCGCATATCAAGCATATTCGCGTCATGCGGACGGACGGGTCGGTGTTTGTCGAACTTGGCGGCGCCGTCGCGCTCTCGAATTCTGAAGCGGCGGCGCGCGGAGGCCTTCTTGACGCGCTCGCTTCGCCCACGATCGTCGCCGATGCGCCGGTCATCGACGGCGGCAGGCAGGTAGGTTCTCTGGTTCTTACAGCAGACACCTCGGAGCTCGGCGATAAGATTTCAGAGATCTTGTGGGACTCTCTCGTGGCTGCGTTATTTTCATCGACGATCGCACTACTGATCGCGCTCAGAATGCAGCGCGGCGTGACTGCGCCCATCATCGATCTGGTCAGACTGATGCGCAAAGTGCGGGAGACCGACGATTTCGGAGCGCGCGCCAAGAACTTAAGAAAGGACGAAACGGGCGAATTGGTCGAGGCTTTCAATGACATGCTCGACAAAATTCAGGATCGCGATGCGCGCCTGCTCGCCCAACAGCAAAACCTTCAAAAGACAGTCTTGCAGCGAACCCATGAATTGAAGCTGGCGAAAGAAGCGGCGGAAGCTGCGAACAACGCCAAGTCAGACTTTCTTGCGACCGTCAGCCACGAAATCAGGACGCCGATGAACGGCCTCCTGGTGATGGCGGAGCTCATCAATAACTCTGACCTCCCCCCGCGCCAGAAGCGCTATGCAGACGTCATCGTCCGCTCAGGCAAGAGCTTGCTGACAATCATTAATGACATTCTCGACTTCTCCAAAATCGAAGCTGGAAAGCTTGATCTCGAGAGCATTCCTGTACGCCCGGCCGATGTCATTTCCGACGTTATCAGCTTGTTCTGGGAGCGCGCGAAGAAATCCGGGGTCGATCTTGTGTCCTATATCGGACCTGGAGTGCCAGAAGCGATTGAGGGCGATCCGGTCCGGATCAGCCAGGTGATTTCGAACCTAGTCAACAATGCGCTCAAATTCACGTCCAAGGGAAGCGTTATCGTCTCCGCGCGCAAAGCAGCTTCGGAGGCAGAAGGGGTCACGATTGAATTTTCCGTGACGGACACCGGAATTGGGATCAGGCAGGAAAAACTTGGTTCAATTTTTGAGGCGTTTAGTCAGGCCGACCAGTCAACGACGCGGAAATTCGGCGGCACCGGCCTCGGCCTCGCTATTTGCTTAAGGCTCGTCGAAGCAATGGGCGGCGCCATCGGGGTCGCAAGCAAAGAAGGAAAAGGTTCGCGGTTCCACTTCACCATTCCAACGCGTGAAATCGAGGGTCCGCGGGCGTTCCAACGTTGCCTCGGCGATAAGCGGGCGATTGTTGCAATCCCCGGCTCCGCGACGCCTGTAATGGTCGCGCGTTACCTAGGGGAAGCCGGCGTCGCCGCCCAGATCGTGTCGACCGAGGAGCCGCGTTCGCAGAATCTGGCCTACGCCGACTTCATCTTCGGGTCGCCGGCGTTTCTCGCTGCAGTCCATGCACTGTCTTCCGAAGACCATAACGGTTGGTCGCCCGCGCGCATCTGCATCAGCGATCTCGGCGACGACGCGCCCGACCGGCTTCTTTCAACCGGGGTCGCTGAAGACCTGCTCATCAAGCCGATAACGCGTCATGACATGATTGCGCAGGTCGAGAGAATTCTTGAGGGGCGCTTGCGCGGCAGGCACGCGCTGCAGTCGGTGCGCACGACGGACCTTAAGACGCCAAGCTTCTCCGGAGCCAGAGTGCTCGCCGCAGACGACAGTCCGGTCAACCGCGAAGTCGTTCGCGAAGCGCTTGGCCGGCTTGGCGTTGAGGTTTCACTTGCAGCCAACGGCGCAGAAGCAGTCGCCGCAGTCGAGAAGGGAGCCTTCGATCTCGTCCTGATGGACTGCTCGATGCCGATTATGGACGGCTACGCGGCGACGGCGGCAATCAGAAAGCTCGCCGATCCAGCTCGGGCGAACGTCCCTGTCATCGCCCTTACAGCTCATGTCGAGGGAGAGGATAAGACGTGGAAACGCGTGGGCATGAACAGCTATCTAACGAAGCCTTTCTCGCTCGCCGCCCTTGCAGCTGCACTTGGACAACACCTGACGCCGAGCGCCGGCGCAGCGCCCGCGACCAGAGAAGAGGACGCTCGGCCGACGCTGAATTATGCCGCCTTCGACGCCGCCACCCTCAAGAATCTCTCGGAGTTGTCGGCGTCCGGCGACGATCTTGTGTTGCGCTCGCTCGCACTTTTCGAGAAGCACGCGCGCGAAGAGATGATCCGTCTAGCGACGGCGTTCAAGTCCCGCAACATACAGGAAATTGCGAGCGCGGCGCACGCCCTCAAATCAATGAGTTTCAATATAGGCGCCAGGATGCTTGGCGAGGCTTCGGCGAGTGTGGAACGCTCCGCGGCGAATCTCGCAGCACTTCCCTCGCTCCTGCGCGAGCTTCGCGCATCGTATCAGGCGACCCAGTTGGACATTCCGGTGGTCAGAAAAAATTTCACGCGCGCGGCGGCGTAACTAATGAAACCTGATGGCGACGCGCACGCAGCCGATGACATCCGGCGGCATGTCGAGAAAAACCGGGCCGTAGGCGTTGCTTTCTGAGGCAGGTTCCAGCCGGGGCGGAGCCTCGCGCCAACGGCGGACAAGCGGAACGCCCCCAAGTGAGAATAGCGCAAACGAGCCGTCAGCGGGCTTCCGGTCGCCATAGTCAACGACTACGAGGGTGTTCTTGGGGAAAGCGCGATCCATTGCTTCGTCGTCGATAAAGAACGCAAACACTTTCTCTGCGCCCGATGTGATAGGAATGTAGTCAAGCGCCAGCTGGTGCGGATCGGCGCTTGGGGCCGCCGAAATCCGAATTGCATCCTCACAAGCGATAACGGGTGCATGGCGAAGCGGTCTGCGAAGATACGCGGCGGCCGGCTGCTTATCGGTTTCAAGCGCCGATCTGTCGCCGCTGGCGAGCCAGTCTGGCGATACCCCCAGCACGTCAGCAATTTTTGCAAGCACGACACGGCGCGGATCGTGGACGCCGCTCTCCCAGTTTGCGACGGCGGGCTGGCTTACGCCTATCCGCTGGGCCAGATCTGTTTGGCTGAGACCCTTAAGCTTGCGAGCATGACGCAATCGATCGCCGATCGATTTCGGCTCAGGAGCGCTGGACATGTAAGTTAATCAAACCTCGATATTTGTTTTTCTTATATATTGGGGTGAGGTCTCAGGCAAGGATTGCTGCATCGCAGCAAAGTCTCTGGATTTATCGAGAAAAATTGATAAAACAGTACGAATAAATTTTTTTACAACTGCTTGAAAAAATCAGAACCCCTTATAATCTCCATCCGTGCGACCACACCACCCTCAGCTAAGGTGACCGCGATGTCAGACCACTGCACGGATACTGGAGCCCAGCGTCTCGCAGCAAAGATTCAGGACTTCTGGCGAAAAAAGGGGTTTGACGTGCAGGTTGATCTCCGCCCTGAGGGATTTGTGTCTACGATGAGATCCGCGAGAACTGATGTTCGCAGCGACATGGTGAACGGCATGCCGCGTCGCATTGGTTTTCACGCCGGCTAAAGTCCCGTTGCCTGTCGAATGAGCGCCGGAACCTCTTCATAGGAGGAAAACAACGCGCGGGCCTCTTTCGCGAGCTCCAGTGGTCCGTAACCGAAAAGCGCCGCAAGGCATGGCATTCCAGCCGCGCATGCTGCTCGAATATCGGTGTCGCTGTCACCGACAAACACGCCCCTTTCTGCTCGGGATTGTAGAAGGGCGGCCTTGACGGGGCGCGCGTCGGGCTTGGGGACCCCGACGGTGTCAGCGCCGATGATCGCCGCAAAGCGCGGCGTCAAGCTTAGGGCGTCGAAGAGCGCCCGCGCCCAGGCTTCGCGCTTGTTGGTGCAGACAGCGATCGCCGCGCCATCAGCTTGAAGGCGGTCAAGCGTCTCGATCGCACCCGGAAAGGGCCGCGATTGGTCGGCGATATGCTGAAGATAATGCTCCAGAAACAGCGCAACATGACTGTCGAGATCGGAAGGCGCCGCGCCGCCTTTTTCCCGGAAGCCCCGGTCAAGCATCGCCCGGGCGCCGTGGCCAACCAAGTGGCGGACCCGGTCAAGCGGTACCGGCTCGCGACCTGCTTGCTGCAAGACAAAATTCATTGAAGCGGCGAGGTCAGCGGCCGTGTCGATGAGAGTGCCGTCGAGGTCAAATATCACGGCGACGCCGGCCAGGGATCTTCGCATTTACATCTCATCCAGCGCCCGCCAGAAGTCGCTGCTACCAGGCGCGCGGGCACTCGCCGGCAGCCGGTCCTAGCAGAGGTTTTGAGCGCCATGAACAAGCGGGCGATTGCAGCGATCATTCTCGCAGCAGGGCATGGGACGAGGATGAATTCTTCAACGCCCAAAGTGCTCCACGCGATCGGCGGCCGCTCAATGCTCGCCCATGTAATGGCGGCGGCGACTGAGCTCTCGCCAGCACGCCTTAGCGTCGTCATCGGGTCTCAGGCGCCGGAAGTCGGCGAAGCAGCCCGGGCGATTCGCCCCGATGCTGCAATCGCCGTACAAGACCCGCCACGAGGCACCGGGGATGCAGTGAGGCAAGCCGCCCCCGCGCTCGCTGGATTTTCGGGAACAGCGCTGGTGCTCTACGCTGATACGCCGCTTGTCACTGCGGCGACTTTGAGGGCGCTGGTCGACAAGGTTGAGCAGGGCGCCGCAGTCGCCGTGCTCGGGTTCCGGCCTAACGATCCGGGCGCTTATGGACGCCTCAAGACCAACGCTGCTGGCGATCTCGAAGCGATCGTCGAAGCGAAGGATGCGACGGTCGATGAACTCAGAATCAATTTCGTCAACTCCGGAGTTATGGCGGTTGACGCATCTTTCCTTTCATATGCGCTTCCGCACCTAAGGGATGATAACGCGAAGAAGGAATTCTATCTCACCGACATCGTTGCGATCGCGCGGCGCGAAGGTTTGAGTTGTGCTGTCGCGGAGGCGAGCGCCGAAGAGGTGGCCGGCGTCAATTCCCGCGCCGAGCTGAGCGAAGCGGAGTCGATTTTCCAGAGACGCGCACGATTTGCCGCGATGGAAGCTGGCGTCACGCTCATTGATCCTGCGACTGTCTATTTCTCCTGGGATACGAGACTGGCCAACGACATTCTGATCGAGCCCAATGTCTACTTTGGACCGGGCGTCGAAATAGCCTCAGGCGCGGTGATCCGCGCTTGCTCCTACATTGAAGGCGCAACCATAGGCGAAAACGCTAGCGTCGGCCCCTTTGCTCGGCTTCGCCCGGGTGCGGCGCTCGCGCGCGAGACGAGGGTCGGTAATTTTGTCGAGATCAAGAATTCGCGCATCGGCGAGCGCGCCAAAATTCCCCATCTGACCTATGTCGGGGACGCCTCGGTCGGCGCGCAAGCCAATATCGGCGCGGGAACCATCACCTGCAATTATGACGGCTTTTCAAAGCATCGCACGGAAATCGGCGCGGGCGCCTTTATCGGCTCCAATTCTTCGCTTGTCGCACCGGTCAAGATCGGCGACGGCGCCTATGTCGGCTCCGGTTCCGTGATTACGAAGGACGTTGCGGCGGATGCACTTGCTGTCGCGCGCGGCCGGCAATCCGTCTTTCAGGGCTGGGCTGCGAAATTTCGCGCGGCGAGCGTCGGGAAGAAAAAGGAAATATTATGAACGCCGACGACTACAAGAAACAGGCGGCGGAAGCGGCCGTTGACCTTGTGCAGCCGGAAATGACCATCGGCCTCGGCACCGGTTCGACAGCGGCGCATTTTATCGCCGCCCTCGGTGCGCGCGTGCGAGACGGCCTTTACCTCAGGGCCGTCCCGACCTCCGAAGACACGGCAAGAAAAGCCGCGGCGGTAGGGATCGACGTTGTCGAAACTGACGAGTCGACGATCATCGACCTCGCTGTCGACGGCACGGATGAAGTTGATGCCGGGCTGACGCTGATCAAGGGCGGCGGCGGCGCGCTATTGCGTGAAAAGATCGTCGCGAATGCGGCGCGCCGGTTTGTCGTGATCGCCGACGCCTCGAAAAAAGTCGCCCAATTGGGCCGCTTTCCGCTGCCGATTGAAATAGATCGCTATGCATTTGCGCTGACCGTGCGGGCGGTACGTGAAGCGCTTGTTCATCTCGGCCATGCGGATGCCGATATCCGGCTTCGGGCGAGTGCGGCAGGGCCGGCGTTCCTGAGCGATGGCGGCAACTTCATCATCGACTGCGCGCTCGGTCGGATTGACGATGCGCAAAAGCTCAATGAAGCGCTGAAGCGGATCCCGGGCGTCATCGAGACCGGCCTTTTCATCGGGATGGCGGATACTGTAATTCTCGCAGGGCCTGGCGGCCTTCAGAAATTGATGCGGTGACTTCAGTGACGCAAGCGCCCTTCGATGAACTAAAGGCTGCGATACGCAGCTACGGACAGGCGGCTTTCCAAAACCTCTTCAAGTGCCGTGCGCTCGGAGACGCCATTGTTTCGGGCTTTTACGAATTCGAAGGCTGCCCTAAGGAAAACGTAGCGGGCGTACCCGCGGAGGGACCATTCGATCCGCACAAGGACTACGGTGACAGGGCTTTCTCCTATTCAGACCGCGAGATCATCATCCTTGAGCCTGTTCGGTTCGGACTGTCGCTGATCGTCGGCAACGCTGAAGACAAGGGTGCGCTCTGGCTTCGCACAGTGATCGCGGCCGAGGTCGCCGGCGAGCAATTCGATGTCTATGTCGCACACCGTCCGGTGATCCGCGTCCCGCTGGAATTCAAAGGAAAGCTCGCGCCCGTTTTCGACGCCGTGCATCGAGAATTCCTAGAAACCTTCACCCACCAAACCGATGATTTCCTTGATGCGGGCTTCAAGTCCCGCATCGGCTTTCTCCCGGGATAGGCGCATCATGGAAAAATTTGACTACGACCTATTCACCATCGGCGCAGGATCCGGCGGCGTTCGGGCTTCTCGGCTTGCCGCCGGCTACGGCGCGCGCGTCGCGATTGCGGAGGAGTTCCGGGTCGGCGGCACATGCGTCATCCGCGGCTGCGTTCCCAAAAAACTCTTCGTCTACGCTTCTGAATTCAGTCATGCCTTTGAAGAAGCGAAGGGTTATGGCTGGGCGACCGGCGGCGCCCGCTTTGACTGGAAGACGCTGGTCGCCAACAAGGACGCAGAGATCGATCGCCTCAACGGGCTGTATATCAAGAATCTTGATTCGGCTGGCGCTGAAATCATCAATAGCCGCGCGGTACTTAAAGACGCCCATACTATTCAGCTCGTTAAGGAGAATCGCACAGTTACGGCGGCGAAGATACTCATCGCGACCGGCGGCCATCCGTGGACGGACCAGTCCATTCCGGGTCACGCTCTCGGCGTCACCTCGAACGAGGCGTTCCACCTTGAGACATTTCCTCGCCGCGTCGTCATCGCCGGCGGCGGATATATCGCCGTCGAATTCGCATTCATATTTGCAGGCCTCGGCGCCGAAGTGACGCTCGTCTACCGCCGCGACCGGGTGCTGCGCGAGTTTGACGCCGATATCTCTGCGGCCGTCCATAGGGAGATCGACAATGCCGGCATCCGCCTTGTCACCAATACGGTCTTCACTTCGATCGACGACCTCGGACAAGGTCGGCGGCGCGTGACCCTCAAAAATGGCGACGCGATAGAAACGGACCTCGTCTTCTGGGCGGTTGGGCGAAAGCCGAATACTGCCGGCCTTGGGCTCGAGGCCGCGGGCGTTTCGACGGACGCCGAAGGCGCTGTCGTCGTCGACAGCTTCTCGCGCACAAGCGTCCCGAACATCTTCGCCGTCGGCGACGTGACAAATCGCGTTCAGCTTACGCCAGTGGCGATTCGTGAGGGCGCCGCCTTTGCGGAAACGGAATTCAATAATAATCCGACAGAAGTCGATTACACCTTCATCCCGAAGGCGGTCTTCGCACAACCGCCCGTCGGAACAGTAGGATTTTCCGAGGCCGAGGCCCGAGAGAAATTCGGCCTGGTGGACATATACAAAACCGACTTTCGCCCGATGAAGGCGACAATGTCGGGCGCAAGATCACGCACCATGATGAAGCTTGTCGTCGAACCGAAGGCGAGCCGCGTGGTCGGCGTTCACATCGTCGGCGAGGGAGCGCCCGAGATGATTCAATGTCTCGCCATAGCAGTTAAGGCTGGTCTCACAAAACGCGACTTTGATGGGACGATGGCTTTGCACCCGACAAGTGCGGAGGAGCTGGTGTTGTTGCGGACGAAGGCCTGAAGCGCTTCAATCCCGCAGCAACTCGTTCACGCTTGTTTTCGCCCGCGTTTTCTCATCGACGCGCTTCACGATCACCGCGCAGTAGAGCGACGGCCCCCCCTTTGGCGAGGGTAAAGACCCGGAGACAACCACTGAATAGGCTGGGACTTCGCCGTAAAGAATCGCACCCGATTCGCGGTCGACGATCTTCGTAGACTGGCCGAGATAGACGCCCATAGAGAGCACCGACCCCTCACGTACGATAACGCCCTCGGCGACTTCGGCGCGCGCTCCAATGAAGCAATTGTCCTCAATGATGACAGGATTTGCCTGCAAGGGTTCGAGAACGCCGCCGATGCCTGCGCCGCCGGAAATGTGACAGTTCTTGCCGATCTGCGCGCAGGAGCCGACGGTCGCCCAAGCGTCGATCATCGAGCCTTCGCCGACATAGGCCCCGATATTGACAAAGGAGGGAATAAGCACAGCGCCCGGGGCTACATACGCCCCGCGCCGAACGATTGCGCCGGGCACGGCGCGAAATCCTGCGCGCCTGAAATCATCGTCCGTCCAGCCTGCGAATTTCAGTGGAACCTTGTCCCACCAAGGACCGGGCGCGGCCCCTACGCGCGCATTGTCGTAGAGCCGAAAAGACAAGAGAACCGCCTTTTTCAGCCATTGATGTGTTTCCCACTCTCCCGACGGAAGACGTGACGCGACCCGCGCTTCACCGCTGTCTAGGAGACCAAGCGCAGCGTCTACGGCGTATCGCGCCTCGCCGCTCGTCGCGGGCCCAAGATCGCCGCGGCGCTCCCAAAGCAATTCGATAGTGCGGGCGAGTTCGACTTGATTAGGCATGACAAGGCCTGCTTTCGTTCATAGGGCTCATAACGACTCCCGATCCGCTTTGGCGAGGACGGCGATTCACCGCGCCTTCTCGGAATGCGCCGGCGCGCGGAAGAGCGCATTGGCGAAGAGCGTGTTGAGCCCGTCAAGATAAGCCCGCGTCGTCGGGTCAGCGGTGAAAGCGATCACCATGCCGTCGCCTTTCGGCTCGACGACGACGAAAGGCTTGTGCGCAAGCTGCGCCTTCGTATCTGCCCAGAGATAGCCGCTTGCAACGAGCGAGTCAGCGCTTGCGAACCGGCCGACGTTGACCCCTTCGTTGAGCTTTGTCGGCGCATAAATGTCGCCGCCTGAATAAAGCGCAACGACCGTCGGCTTCACGGCCGCCGCCAGCCAGTGATCGGTGTCGATCACGGCGCTGAGAAGGACTCCCGCCGTTGCATCGGGGCTCTCCTTTTCCGGCGCTATCGCCTTCGTCGCGCCAGCCTCGTCCGTGATGATCGAGCCCGGAACAGTCGCCTTCTCTTCCTGGCTTGCATCCTCGAGGCCGTCGGGCCTCGCCGCATCCTCCCGCCGGATGGACAAGAGACCAGTGTCAGGATCTGCGGCGAACCGCGCTGCTGCGCCCGTAGCAATGAGCACGCCGCCGCGCTCCACCCAAGCCCTTAGTCGATCCAAACCCGGCTTGCCGAGCACGCGCGAATAATCGTCCCCGCCCGGAAGAAGGATGACATCGAACTGATCGAGCGCACGATTGTTCATATCTTCAACGCGGACCGCAGTAACCGGATAGTCGAACTGGCGCTCGACGACATAACGGGTGGCGCCGGCGATTGTCGGGCTCGTGGGGTCGTCCCAAGCAACAGCAATTTTGGGCGCCCTCATCGCGACCACATTTGCTGAACCGAAGTTCGGCCCCTCGACCACCCAGCTGTCTCCGACGGCGATGACGCTTGCGCCCGTCTCTTGGGCAAAGCGCGATAGAACGGCGTGGAGGTCACCGCGGTTATCCGCCTGCTGGAAGATCAGCGTGCCGGCGGGAAAGGATCGCTCGGCGATCGTAAAGGCCCGGTCGCTGGAGGAGACGGAAAGCCCCGCACGAAGGGCGCGCGCAAGCAGACGCGTCGCCGGCCGCTCGCCCCAGGCGACCAGGTAGGCGACTGCAGCCTCGGGGCCGGTCAGCACGCCCGCACGCGTCAAGCGCCCGCTATGTGTCACAAAATTGCCGCCGCCCGGCGCCGCTCCCTCACAGGACGCGACGGCGACGCCCATCATCATCGGCAGCGACCATGCCGTGACGTCGTAGATTTCGTCGCCAAGGTCTTTCGCCCGCCGCCTTTCCTGCTCGGCCAGAAAATCGGCTTCAAGCTCGACCTGGTCGTCGAGCAAGGTGCGGATAAGGCGTTTCGCCGGCTGAGCCAGCGGCACGACATGACTTCCAGCGCCGAAATTCTTTCCGCATGCGGCAAAGGATGACTTGGCGGTCAGGACCTCGACGCCTTGCTGCGTAAGGAGCCCGGCGAGCCGGAAGGCAGCGGCGTTATCGTGACCGGCGGGAAGAATGTAGGCGCGCGTTGATTCTCGCCTGCCTTCGCTGACAGCTGATTCCTGATAAGCGCGAAAATCACGCCACAGCCTGTCGCGATTGACTGCGGCCGTCTCCGCCGTCGCAATTGAAGCAAGGAAATGTTGCCGGACGCTGTCACGGTAATGAAAGTCAGGTCCCTTTCGGCGATCGGCAAGAAGGCCGCGCGCCGATCCGCGCTCATAGGTCATTGCTATCGCGCCGTAATAGGACGGCCAGCTTGCGCCGTATCCTGGGTAGAACGCGTCGTAAACCTCGCGCGTGAAATAGGGAAAGCCGTTGCGGTCAAACCATTTGGCGTTGTTGCGCCCAAAGAGTTCGAGGCTCTCGCGTTGCGAGGACGCAAGATGGGGATTGTATGGCCGCGCTTCCGGCGAGAAGAAGTAGGTTGATTCCGTATTCATCTCGTGGAGATCGACGAATACCAGCGGGCGCCATTCGCGAAGCAGACGGATGCGGCCGCGCGTCTCTGGCTGCGTCAGCGCAAACCAGTCGCGGTTCATATCAAAAAGATAATGATTAGTCCGTCCTCCGGGCCACGGCTCGTTTCGTTCCGCTGCGATTGCTGAGCCCGAGTTTTCAAGTCCTTCTGCAATCTCGAAATTGTGGACGAACCGTGCGCGCCCGTCAGGATTTTGCGAAGGATCAATAAAAACGAGCGCGTCGCGCTTAATCTTATCAACGGTCGCATCTTCCGTCGCTGCAATAAGGTGATAAGCGGTTAAGAGTGCGGCGTCCGTTCCCGAGATTTCGTTGCCGTGAACCGAATAAGACAGAAAAACTGTCGCGGGCAGATTGGAAAGCGCGTCGCCGAGCGGAAGCGATGGGTCGGCGGCGCGCGCAATGTCTTTCTTGATCGCGTCGAGCCGCGCGATCATGGCTTCGGACCCGATGACCGCGTAAACGAGAGGCCTGCCCTCCCAGCTTCTCGCATATTCAAAGAGCCGCATGCGCAAAGGCGCTGCGCGGCGCAGAGCGCCAAGATAACGGACAGCATCTTCAGGCCTTGTGATGCGCTCCCCGTTTCGGTGACCGATGACGCTTTCAAGCGTCGGGATCGCGGGATCGTATTTCGCCCCGGGCCAGAATTCAAAACCGGCGGGCCGCGTGAGCGGGGCCTGAGCATCCGCAGGCCCATAACCCGGACGCCATGGCGCCGTTTGGCCTGAAGCGGCGGCGGAGAATAAAGCGGCGGTAAGGAACGCTGTCAGGCGAAACATGGAGACCTTCTTCGCTGAACTCTGAGTGAATTTCTGTTCGCGCACCGGGCGCCCGCGTCAAGGGCGGCGATCAGCGCCGCTTCCGCGGTCTTGGTTTCGGCCGCACCGCCGTCACATGATCCCAAACGTCTTCGTTGACGATCGTCCGCTCACTGACGGCCTTCATAACGGCGACCCCGGCCTCCTCTACGCTGCGCCGCGAGCCGGTCCGCAAAGGGTGCCAATCCGGCAGGTCTTCGCCCCGCGCGAGCCGGCGATAGGCGCAAGTCTCCGGCATCCAGGAAAGGGAGGCGGCGTTGCCGGGCGAAAGCTTGACGCAATCCTTCACAAGCTTTTGGCGCTGCGAATAATTCTTGCAGCGCCGCCTTGCGACATCGAATAGCTTGCAGGCGACATTCGTTTCATAAAGGCGGCCTGATGTTGCCTCTTCGAGCAATACCATGCAGCAGCGCCCGCATCCGTCGCAGAGGGATTCCCACTCTGCTTCGGTCATGTCCTTAAGGGCTTTCGTCTCCCAGAACGGCTCGGTCATGCGCTAGCCGTCCGGCCAACCGGCTTCTTTGGCAAGGCCTTAAGGGTAAACCGTAGAGTTTACCGATTGGATGGCCTATAATCTCTCTGGGAAAGGAGCGCAGCCCATGGAGCACTTCGACGTCATCATCGTCGGCGCAGGTATTTCCGGCGTCGGGGCGGCCCATCACCTCTTGAAGCGCTGCCCATCGAAGTCCTTCGCCATTCTGGAAGCGCGGAAGGAAGTGGGCGGGACCTGGGACCTCTTCCGCTATCCCGGCATCCGCTCTGACAGCGACATGTTCACCCTCGGCTATGGCTTTCACCCTTGGCGAGAGCCGAAGGTGATCGCCGACGGCCCTGCGATCAAGTCCTATGTAGGTGCGACGGCGCAACATTATGGCATCGATCGCCACATCCGCTTTTCGACACGGGTCGAATCAATCGCGTTCGACAGCGCCACCGGCCGCTGGACGGTGACTGCCAAGGCGCAGGATGGAGAGCGGCGTTACACTTGCAACTTTTTGTGGATGTGCTCCGGTTACTATCGGTATTCCGAAGGCTATACGCCGGATTTTCCTGACGCCGACAAGTTCCAAGGACCGATCATTCACCCCCAGCGATGGCCGGAGGACTTTGACTATTCCGGAAAGCGCGTGCTCGTCATCGGTTCCGGCGCGACGGCGGTGACCCTGATTCCCTCGATGACCGACAAGGCTGCGCATGTCACGATGCTGCAGCGCAGTCCGAGCTGGTTCTTTTCCTTGCCGCAGAACAGCAGCGCAGCCGAAGCGCTCGCGAAGGTCCTGCCGCGTTCGCTCGCCTACCGGCTGGTTCGCTGGTATCGCATCGTCTTCCAACAGATCATGTACAAGATGATCCGCGCCAACCCGGAAAAGGCGGGAGAGCGTCTCTTGAACCTCGTGCGCGAGCAATTGCCCGCGGACTACGACGTCGAGAAGCACTTTCGTCCACGCTACAACCCCTGGGATCAGCGGCTTTGCGTCGTTCCGGACGGCGATCTCTTCAGGGCGATCAGCGCAGGCAAGGCCTCCGTCGAAACCGATGAGATTCTCGCCTTTGCCGAGAACGGCGTTCGCCTGAAATCCGGCAAGACGCTCGAGGCCGACATCATCATCACGGCGACCGGATTATCGCTTGAGGCCATGGGCGGGGCCAGGGCGAGCGTCGACGGGCGCCCCGTCAATCTAGGCGACACTTTCACTTATCGCGGCTTCGCTTGCTCCGGGGTTCCCAATCTTGCTTTTGTATTCGGCTATACGAATTCCTCCTGGACGCTGCGCGCCGACCTGATCTCCCAGTATGTCTGCCGACTGATCAACTTCATGGACAGGAACAGATTTGACATCGCGACGCCCGTGAATGATGACCCGTCGCTGAAACCCGAACCGTTCCTGAATCTCAATTCCGGTTACATTCTGAGGGCTGCGGACCGTCTGCCGAAACAGGGCGATCGCGACCCTTGGCGTAATCCGCAAAGCTACTTCCGCGACATCATGGTGCTGCGCCACGGCAAGATTGACGACGGCGTCATGCAATTCTCAAAGGCCGCCGCCGCATCGGCCGATCCAGCGCGCGCGCCCGTCGCCGTCGCGGCGGAATAGAGCGCTATTTCGAGCCCGCCGCCGGCGCGCCGTCCCTGAGCGCCAACCAATCTTCGCGGGGCAATCCGAGCTCGATATCGAGAAAAGTCGGCAGAATCCGCCAGAGTCGCTTCGAGCGCGAGTTTGAAAGGATCACGATCCCGACATCCCGTCCCGGCAGGAAGGCGATTTGCGCGCCGTATCCCTCAACCGTCCCCGAATGCGCGATCAAGGGCTCGCCGTCATAGGCGTAGCGCCGCCAGCCGAAGGCATATTGCGCGGCCTGGAAACGCGGCGAGACGCTCCGCATCCGGATGTTCTCCGCCGGCGAATTGACCCGCGGCGTAAATATCAGGTCGAGCGTCTCGCGCGGCAGAACGCCCGGCTGATGACCGGTTACGGCTTTCAGCCATTGCGTCATATCGCTGATGGAGGCGTTGACGCCGCCCGCAGAGGGCACGCGCCAATAGATCGGCGTGATTTCCGCGCCTCGCCATGGTCCGTAAGCGTCTTCCTGGCCTTTCAGGCGGTCGCGCACGTGCGGCCGCGCCCAGTTTCCCGTCGAGGCGAGTCCTTCTTCGTCCGCCGACGCGCTGCCCATGCCGAGCGGCGAAAACAGGCGCATCTCAAGCAAGTCGGCGTATGATACTCCGTAGGCCGATGAAACGGCGCGGCCTGCGACGTCGAATGCGATATTCTGGTAGGAGTAGCATTTGCCGACCGGGCAGATGAGCTTGACGCTGCGGTACTTGGGATAGATGTCGGCGACAGGCGTGCCGGCTTCGAGAAGATTGTCATAAGCGTTCGGCGGAAGCCCTGTCTGGTGGCTCAGAAGGTGTCCGAGTTCAAGCGTCGCTTCTGCGCCGCGGGCGAGTCGGAGCGCCGGCGCAAAACGCGTGGCCGGGTCTGACGGCGAGAGTTTTCCCTCGTTCATCGCAAGGCCGGCGAGCGCGGCGGTGAAGCCCTTCGACAACGACCCAATTCGGAAGACGGTGTCATGCGTCACAGCGGCGCCGCCGATCTCGGTGACGCCCCAAGTCTTGAGGAATTTCGTCTCCCCGCCCCTGACGATTGCGACGCTCAATCCTACGAAGTCGCCGGTTGAGAAAGCGGCGTCGATCTCTGCTTCAAACTCAGAAAGGCGCGCCGCGTCGGTCGCCTCTCCCGCTGCAGCCGGAATTAGGGAAACGGGTCCATAGGACTCCTGAGCCGCTGCAGCGGAAAGAACAACGAGAGACGCCGCCGCGGGCGCAAACAATAAACGCATCAAGAAAATTCCGATCTACAAGGCGACCTCAGGCGCCCACCCTCTTCAGACTATCAACTCTTTCCGTATAGAAAGCGCAACGGGTCCTTGAGCCGTGCGCGCCAGGAAGTTTCATTGTGGTCGGCGCCGTCATATGCGCGCATTTCAAAATCCTCGCCCTCAATCAACCCATCCGCCAAAAGCGCCTCTCGAACCGCAGCGTGAGTCGGCGCGTAATCAGCGTCGAGCCCTTCAGTTCCATAGTCGAACCACAGCCGCACGCCGGCTGGGACCGAAAGCCCTGCGGCGATGTCCTTAAGGATGTAGGGCGTTGCGTCCGGATCTACGGGTCTATCCCCGAGCGGGAAGTATTGCGCAGCCAGTGCTTCGGAGAGCGGAAAGTGCGTCGAGACGCAGCCGCAAGCGCCGAAGACTTCAGGGTGGGTGCGCACAAGATGAAAAGACAAGAGCCCGCCCATCGAAGACCCCATGTGCGCGGTATTTTCAGGACCTGTCAGCGTTCTGAATTTCGCGTTCACGCGAGGCATCAGCTCCTCAATTAGGAATCGCGCGTAAGCATCAGCCCCATGCCAAGGCGAATATTCAGGGCCGCGCTTATCGCTCGACCAGACGCCAATAACGATGACCGGCTCGATTGCGCCTTCCTCGACCAGGGCCGTCACGGCCTCATCGACGCCCCAATCGACCCCAGTGTTGGCGATTCGCGGATCAAAGAGATTCTGACCGTCGGACATGTACAGCGTCTTGTAGCGCCGCTCCGCATCTTGCTCATAATCGGGCGGCAGCCAGATGGAGACGTGACGCTTCGGGCCGAGAATGGCGGACTGAAAATCTGTCCAATAGATGAGCTGCCCCTGGACGCCGGATCCCCGCCAGTCCCTCACATATTCTATCGTGTCTTTTCTGAAATCCGTGACCTCGTGGCGCACTTCTGTGTTCTTGTTCATCTCAAGCCGGAAGTTCGCCATCACCATGCCGGACGGTCCGAGCGCCTCTCGCCGCCAGTCGCCAAGCGTGAACTTGTACTGGAAGACTGCGCCCTCAGGTACGGTCACGCGCGCGTAGCGTTCACGACCTGCGCCCGTCATCGGCAGAGCGTCGGCGTCCCACGGTCCGAGCTCCGGAAGGTCGCCAGTAAGATAGACGGTCGGGGCGCCCTCCGGGACGACAGCAATAATCGTCGCCGTGCAACACAGTTCAGTCGGCGCCTCAACGCGCGGCCCACAAGCGGAAAGGAGCAAAGCGAGGAGAAAGGCAGGGCGCATAGCGTCATCTCCGGACAAGGACGCGCAATAAAACCTTGTGGGGCCCCGACCGCAAGCGCCGCTCTATATTCCCAAGTTCCAGCGCACTAG
>CAZGXT010000040.1:0-18344 GCA_964529675.1 uncultured Caulobacterales bacterium | reverse complement strand
TTGTCATGGCGCGCCCTCGCAGCTAAGGAAGCGCGCCACCATCAAGGAGGTTGTCATGAAAACCCATCGCTCTTTTGAAGACGCCCCCTGCTTTCGAGACGATGTCGAAGCGCCGCAAGGGCTTCCCGTCTGAAACGCAAGTGAAGCGCGGCGACCGCACGATCAAGGGCGGTGAAATCGAACTCCTGGAAAAGCTCGGCCGCAACGACCTCTGCCCCTGCGGCTCGCGGAGGCGTTTTCAAGAAATGCTGCCTGCACAGCGGCCGCTATGACGGCTCGCTGCGTGGAGAGTATTTTTAGGTAGGGGCTATCGCACCACCGTCACTTCGGGGCTCGCCGAAGGTGAGAGTCTGGGGTCAACGGTTCCGTATTGGACCGAAGATGGAGCCTGGTTACATGACTGTATCGCGCCCCGGCGTGACGGCGATAGCGGGGGGGGGGGCGCGATGAGAGGCGCCCCGCTGAATGCCGGCTAGGCGCGGTTATCGCTTCACTGACACGCCAGACATTCCTCGTAATCCGTCTTCGTCGCCGCAGCGGCTTCGAGATTATGCTGGATCGCTTCGTCGATCGCGACTTCGACTTTCTTGCCGTTAGCGTAGCTCGCGCGCTGCACGCTCTTCGAGCGGCAGTAATAGAGGGACTTCACGCCCTTTTCCCACGCCGTCCAGTGCAGCATGTGGAGGTCCCATTTGTCGATGTCGCCGGGCAGGAACACGTTCACCGACTGGCCCTGGCAGATGAAGGGCGAGCGGTCGGCGGCGAGTTCAACGACCCAGCGCTGGTCGATTTCGAATGCGGTCTTGAAGACGTCCTTTTCAAGATCGCTGAGGAAATCGAGGTGCTGGACCGAGCCTTCATGCTCGATGATCGAGGACCAGGTTTCGTCCGTATCGAGACCTTTTTCCTCAAGAATTCTCTGCAAAGCCGTGTTCTTCACTGTGAAAGAGCCCGACAGCGTCTTGTGGACATAGACGTTCGCCGGAATCGGCTCGATGCAAGGGCTGCAGCCGCCGCAGATGATCGAGATCGAGGCGGTCGGCGCAATCGCGAGCTTGTGCGAAAAGCGCTGCTTCACCCCGCGCTCTTCCGCGTCGGGGCAGGCGCCGCGTTCCTCCGCGAGCGCCACCGAGGCGGCGTCCGCGCCCATGCGGATATGCTTGAAGAGCTTGATGTTCCACGACTTCGCCATGGCGCTCTCGAACGGCACGCCCTGTTCCTGCAGGAAGGAATGGAAGCCCATGAGGCCCAAACCGACGCTGCGTTCGCGCTTTGCGGAATAGACCGCCTTCACCATCGAGGCGGGCGCGCGCTGGATGAAGTCTTCCAGCACATTGTCGAGGAAGCGCATTACGTCTTCGATGAAGCGCGGGTCGTCCTTCCACTCGAAATATTTCTCGGCGTTAATTGAGGAGAGGCAGCAGACGGCGGTGCGGTCCTGCCCCAGATGATCCTTGCCGGTGTGCAGCATGATCTCGGAGCAGAGGTTCGACGTCGACACTTTAAGGCCGAGGTCGCGCTGGTGCTTTGGCATTGCGCGGTTAACGGTGTCGGAGAAGACGAGATAGGGCTCGCCCGTCGCGAGGCGCACTTCGAGGATCTTCTGCCACAATTTCCGGGCGCTGACGGTTTTGAGGACCTGCCCCGTCTTCGGCGATTTGAGGCCGAAGTCGCCATCCGCCGCCACCGCCTCCATGAACTCGTCGGTGATGTTGAGGCCGTGATGGAGATTGAGCGATTTGCGGTTGAAGTCGCCCGACGGCTTCCTGATTTCGAGGAACTCCTCGATCTCCGGGTGGTGGATGTCGAGATAGACGGCGGCCGAACCGCGGCGGAGCGAGCCCTGGCTGATCGCCAGCGTCAGGCTGTCCATCACGCGGATGAAGGGGATGATGCCGGACGTCGCGCCGGCGCCCTTCACCTTTTCGCCGATCGAGCGCACGCCGCCCCAATAGGTGCCGATGCCGCCGCCGTTCGAGGCGAGCGAGACGTTTTCGTTCCAGGTTCCGACGATTTCTTCAAGCGAATCGCCGACGGCGTTGAGGAAACAGGAAATCGGCAGGCCGCGGCTCGCCCCGCCGTTCGACAACACCGGCGTCGCCGGCATGAACCACAGCCGCGAGATATAGTCGTAAATGCGCTGGGCGTGGTCGGCGTCGTCGCCATAGGTCTTCGCAACGCGCGCGAACATGTCCTGATAGGACTCGCCCTCAAGGAGATAACGGTCGTCGAGCGTCTTCTTGCCGAAATCAGTAAGGAGCCCGTCGCGGGAATGGTCGAGGACGATGTCCTTGACGAGGCGCAGGTCCGGCCGGCGCTGTTCAGGCGCGGACGCCGGCGGCGTCACCGGAGTTTCGAGGATTTTCACCGTTTCCGTCGCCGCTGACATCTGGCCTCGCCCCTTTTTCTCTCGGCAATCTTCCCTGCCTCCCGGAGACTTCCCGTTCCCGGGCGGAGGCGCGCAAGGCCTTTTCGCCGGTTGCCCCGAATGGGGCGCGCCGGCTGTCGGCGTCGCGTCTTTTCCAGAAATTTCCCGCAATTTGCGGGGCCGGCGGCGGAGGATCGAGCCCTTCGATCAGAATCCGCCGCTGACACAAGATATAGTGCGGCAGGCGGCTCCGACCGTCAATATGAAGTTACCAACAGGACAGAACTTTTTCGTTAAAAGAGTCTTAAGCTAATGCACATGGTGCGCTTCAATTCTTAAGCCAAGGCGGCGTTTCCGCGTCTCCAAAGCCTTGTTTCGGAGAAGCATCGGGGCGCGCCGCCTTCGAAAAAAATCCGCGCCGGATCGTCGTCGGCGCCCCGGCGACGAAGCTCGGCGGAGCACTGGGGAAATTTTGCGCCACAAAGCGTGGTCCTTCTGGCGCTTTCCGCCACGGCAGGTCTTCGACGGGACTCTCTTCCCCGAATCGCGCGCCGGATTTCGACCAGGCTTCCGCGCGTCCTTCGAGCGCACGAAGCGCATCGGCGAAGCGCTCAATCATCTCGCGCGGGCGCTCGGCGGCGGCGGCCAGAGCGCGATCCTTAAGGCCGTTCGCGGCGACATCGAGGCGATAGCGGCGGAGCGCGCCAGTGGGACTGTCGGCGGCGATCACCTGCGCCGCCATCGGACCCAAGATATGGGGAGCGAAAATCGCCGCCGCCATGGCGAGGGCGAAGGTGACGATGCCCGGCCGCGCCGTTTCCGCGGCGATCAGCGCCCCTATGAAATCCGGCAGCGGCGCGAAGCTTATCGGCTGGACGAGCGAAAAAAACAGCGCCGCGATGCCGATCGCGATCCCGAAGATCAGCGCCGAAAAGCGCCCGATGACGCGCGTGCCGGCGCCGAGCCGGTGGCTCGCTTCGCCTGCAATCGCAGCGCCGAGCACGTGGCAACGAAAGCCTTCATGGGCGGCGCCGATCACCGGCGACTGCTCATAAAATCGCAGGCCCGCAACAGTGGTCATCCGCGCACGCGCCGCCGCCGAAATCGCGCCTGGCAGATCGGCGGCGTTATTGAGCTGCATCGCCGCACGCTGCTCGATCAGGCGATCGCGGAAGCGGCCAGTTGCTTGTGCGACCAAAGATTCAAGGTCCGCCGCTGCTTGCGCAAAGCGCTTCCTCGCCGCGCTAGCCGCGCTGTCGGCGGCAAGGCCCGCTGCAACGACGCCGAGAAGGCCGATGAAGCTATAAAGCGTCGCGTAGGAAAACGGGGCTGGATCGAGCTCTGAGGCGAACCGCCAGACATAGCCGGAAAGAAAGACGAAGAGGCCGAGCATGATGACGCCGCGCAGCAAGGCTGAAAGGCCGTAGACCGCGCTCGCTTCCATCTGATCGAGAAGGCTCCCTGCAAGCTTATTCCCGAGCCCTGCCGCCTTCTCGGCCGCAGCGACTTCAAGCTCACCCGCATCCCGGCGCAGTTCTTCGCCGACGAGGTCATAATGCTCCGCCTGAGCGCTGCTGAGCGCCGCACCGTCGGCAGAAAAGCGTAGCCCAGGAAAGATCTTGGAAGGATCGGGAACGCCGACTGGCGCTGCTTTGGCCTCGACGGCTTTTTTCTTGCCGCGCGCCCGCCCGGCGAAAAGCTCGGCGATGCGGACTAGGAGGCCCGGCGGGCGGGCGCCGAAGACAGGCGCCTCGGCAGGCGATGCCGTGCGCACGTCCTCCCCAAACGCGCGCCGCGTCTGAAGGCTGCCGTCGCCGTTATGAGCCTCGATGTTCATGACCCCTCAACTCCCGGAACAAGACTAGCCCAAATCCGACCGGAGGGCGAATGACCGGGGCGCCACGCCCGGGTCCCCTTCAATAGAGCGAGGTGAAGAGCCTCACCGCCCGCGGGTCGCCGGCGAGGTGCGGGGACATCCTGTTCATGACATAGGCGGCGCTGATCCGCCTTTCGGGGTCGATCATCACCGCCGAGCCGCCGAAGCCGGCATGCCCGAAGGCCGTCGGCGAGGGCCCGAAAAAGCCGTTGGTGTTGGCCATAAGCCCCGCCGTCCAGCGCAGATAAAACGGCAGAACGAGATCCTCGCCCTCGATCCTGGTGCGGAGCGCGTCAGCGAGCGCCGCTGCTTCGATCACGCAGGCGCCGTTGGCGTCGACGCCGCCGTTCGCCATCGTATGCATCAGCTCAGCAAGCCCCTTCGCCGTCGCATGCATGTTCGACGCCGGGATCTCGGCAGCCATCCACGCCTCGCGGCTGACGCCCGAAGCCGCCGACCACGGCTTCAGGAAAGCGATTTCGGTGAACCGGCTCTTGCGATGCTCAGGCGCCTTTGGCGGCTTCGTCATGAAGGCGGCGCGCGCAATCTCCGCCGCTCCAAGGCCGCAATGAACGTCGATCCCGCGCGCGGCGAAAAAATCTTCTCGCAAGATGGCGCCGGCGCCGCGCCCGCTTGCACGCCGCAGCGCCTCATCGGCGATGAACCCGACCGTCTGCGGGTGATAGCCGGCGGCCGTACCCGGCGGCCACAAAGGCGCCATCACAGCGATGCGCGCGGTGATCGCTTCGCGCTGCGCCCACTCGGCGGGCGGAATAGGATCGGCGAACCCGCAAAGACCCGCCTGATGAGACAGCGCCTCGGCGAGCGTGACGGCTCCCTTCCCTTCAGCGGCGAAGTCCGGCCAGTCCGTCGCAACCGCGCGCTCATAGTCGAGCGCGCCCGCGCTGACGGCCTCGGCGATCAGCCGCGCCAGCACGGCCTTGCCGCTCGAATAGACGCAGACAAGCGTATCCTCCGCCCACGGAGCAGTCTCAGCCTTGTCCGTGAAGCCCGCCCAGACGTCGACGACCTTTTCCCCTTCGGCGAAAACCGCAAAACCCGCGCCGAGTTCCTCGCCGCGCTCGAAACTCGCTGCGAACGCGTCGAGCGCCGCCTCATAGCCGGGCGATACGCGGCCGTGGATGACGGCGGTCATGCGCGCTTGAGGCCTTTCTGATCGAGGCGCCAGACCAGACTGTCGAGGCGGTCCTGCCCGAAAAAGGGTTCGTCATCGAGCACCATCAGCGGCACGCCCCAATGATGGAGAAGCTGCGCGGTTTCGTTAGCCTCCATCCGAGCCAGCAGCGCCGCCTCGTTCGCCGCGACGTAGCTTTCGAGCGCTGCCAGCGACAGCCCAGCTTCGCGCGCCGCCTCTTCCATATGGGCGCGCTCAGGCCAGTTCTCGACGCCGCCCCAGATCCGGCGCGCCGTCGCCCGCGCAAAGGCGAGCCCTTTTCCCTCGCTTTCCTCGGCCGCAAGGCCAAGTCGCATCAGCATTTCCATAAGGGGCTGGTTTGGCGCGACCTTGCCGGTCCCAAGATCCATCGTGATCGGGTCGGGGCGTGGAGGAAAAAACGGCACGCCGAGCCGCGCGCTTTCGCGCATCACATCCTTGAAGAGGTAGGGAAGCCATTGCGGCCGATTGCGCTCGAAGAATGTCGGCTCACGCATCGCGAGCGGGCGCACGAAGCAAAACCGCGCTTCGACGGCGAATTCGCGCGCGATTTCGGTCAGACGGTCGACCGCCAGCCAGGAATAAGGGCTGCGGAAGGACCAATAGATGTCGAGAGTGCTCATGACGCTCCGTGCTTTTTCTCCCCTCTCCCGCAAGCGGGATAGGGTTTCGTTCGCGCGCCCTCAAAATATCAGCGCTTCCCAATTCCGATTGTTGCAACTTCGGCGAGGCGCTCCTAATCGTCAACGCCGTTCCGCACAGCCCGAAGGAGGCCGCCCGATGACCAGAACGCTTCGCATCGCCGCGCTGCAGGCCGCGTTCGGCCAGGACATGCTGGCGAACATCCGGACCGTTGAAAAGCTCATCCGCGCGAGCGCGAAAGACGGCGCCAAGGTGATCCTGCCGCCGGAGCTCTTTCAGGGCCCCTATTTCTGCAAGCGTGAGGAAACCAAGTGGTTCGCCAGCGCTTATCCGTACCGGGAGCATCCGGTGGTGACGGCGCTCGCCCCGCTTGCGCGCGAACTTGGCGTCGTTCTGCCGTTGTCGATCTACGAAAAGGCCGGTCAGGAATACTACAACAGCCTCGTCATGGTCGACGCCGACGGCGCGATCATGGGAATTTACCGCAAGAGCCATATTCCGGACGGCCCGGGCTATGAGGAGAAATTCTATTTCCGCGGCGGGAACACAGGCTTCAAGGTCTGGCCGACGAAAGTCGGGCGCATCGGCGTCGGCATCTGCTGGGACCAGTGGTTCCCCGAAGCAGCGCGCGCAATGATGCTGATGGGCGCTGAAGTCCTTCTTTACCCGACCGCCATCGGCTCGGAGCCGGAGAACCCCGCGCTCGACACCCAAGCCCGCTGGCGGCGCGCGATGATCGGCCATTCGGTTTCAAATGTCGTTTCTGTGGTTGCGGCGAACCGTATTGGCGACGAGGAAGGACAGGTTTTTTATGGCTCTTCCTTCATCACTGACGAGGGCGGCGATTTTCTCGCCGACATGAACCGCACCGACGAGGGCTTCGTCGCCGCGAGCATCGAGCCTGACCACATCGCCGAGTTGCGCGCAGGCTGGGGCTTTTTCCGGGACCGGCGCCCGGAGCTCTATGGCGTCCTCACCGGTGATAGTTAATTTCCATTATTGGCGCGAGACGTGCTTTCTCCCGAAACGGGAAGCAATTTCGCAGGGGTCGAGAGCATGGTTGCGCCGCATCAGGACATCGCCGACATCGCCGTCCTGAAAGCGTCTGCGGAGGACCCGGCGATCGGCGATTTTAACCTTGATGGCAGCGTAGGTGTCGGCCTCAGCCTCGCAACGATGAGGAAGGCCAAGGGTCTAACGCATGCCGACATTCACGCCGGCACCAAAATCAGACCCGAGCACATCGCCGCCATAGAAGCCGGCGATCTCGACGCCCTTCCCGCGACGCCGTTCACCGCTGGTTTTGTCAAAGCCTACGCGCAGTTCCTCGGGCTCGACGCCGACCGCTTCGCACGAGCCTACAAGGAGGAAACGGGGTTTGTTCCGCTCGCCGCTCCCGCGCTAACCGCGATCATGCGCGAGGCGGCCAAAACGCGCGCCGCGGGATCGCGAGGCGAAGAGTCGCCTCTCCCCGCCGCTTCGTCGGCGTCTGCGCCGGCGCTCGCACCCGCGCCGCCGCCGTTTTCAGCACCCCAGTCCGCCGTCTGGTCGCCCTCAGCGCTGGTGCGAGGGATAGAGGCGGATAAGCTGGTGACCTGGCTTGGCGCCGGCGCGGCAATCGCTGTCGCCGCATTCCTCGCCGGCCGCGCCGTCCAGCCGCAAAAAGCGACTTCCGAAATCGCCGCGCCGCCGCCGACCGTCATCGCCGAAGCCCCCACGCCGAGCCCGGAGCCCGTCGCACTCGCGCCGGCGCCAGCGCCAGCCGCAATCAAGCTGGCGCCGCCGGCTGCTGAAGTGACGCCAATCGTCATCGAGCCGGCCCCGACCGCGGTCGCCGCTGTCAAACCACCGATGGTCAAGCCGCAGCCGAAGAATAAGACCGCTGAGGAAGTCCCGCCCGCGCCGGTAGAAGCGACGCCTGTCCCGGTCCTTTATACGACGCCCGCTGTCGAAGACCCGCCGCTCGCCGACCTCGTCGCCGAGCCGCCCGCTCCGGTCGCCGCCGTCGAGGAGCCGCCCGCCGCGCCTCAACCGGAAATCATCCCGGCCCGGATGATCCGCGGCGCGACGCCGGAATATCCCGACCGCTGCGCCGGCAGGGCCGGCGAAATGGTCGCCGTCAAAGTCATCTTTTCCATCACGCCCGAAGGAAAACCCGTGTCGGCGAGCGTCGTTTCCAGCAGCGACCGGTGCTTCAATCCAGCCGCGCAGCGCGCAGTCTACGATATGCGCTTCTCCCCGCGCACCGTCGACGGCGTTCCGGCGCTCGAAACCGGCAAGATGGTGACCATTCAGTTCGTACGCTGAAGAAAACGGGCCTCGATTTCCGCAACCCATCGCGGGACGATGTCCGCGGCCCGCCCGTAGCGGCGCTCCGAGAAGGAGCCGGCGTTTTCGGACGGTTCGAGATTGAGCTCCACACAAGAAACGCCGCAAGCGCGCGCTTCGGCGACAAAGCCCGCCGCAGGATAGACCGAGCCTGACGTTCCGATCGAAACGAACAGGTCAGCGCGGCCGAGGGCGTCGGCGATCTCCTCCATGAAGCGCGGGATTTCGCCAAACCAGACGACGTCGGGGCGCATGCCGCCGTCGCCCCTGCACTCAGGGCAGCGCGTCGCAAGCGACAGCGCGCCCGCCCAGCGATGAACAGCGCCACAACGCGTGCAGCGCGCCTTCAAGAGTTCGCCATGCATGTGCAGGACGCGGGCCTGCCCCGCGCGCTCGTGGAGATCGTCCACGTTCTGCGTGACCAGCGTCAGCGCCGCGCCCAGCACCCCCTCGAGCTTTGCGAGCGCAACATGCGCAGCGTTCGGCGCCACGGCCTTCAGGCCTTCGCGCCGCGCATTGTAAAAGGAATGAACGAGCGCCGGATCGGCGGCGAAGCCTTCGGGCGTCGCCACCTGCCGCCAATCGTGTCTCGCCCACACCCCGTCCGGGTCGCGAAAGGTCGACACGCCGGAGTCAGCTGACACCCCGGCCCCGGTGAGGATGACGATGCGCGGCGGCGCCGTCACCGCGCCAGGAAATCGCTCTTGCCGAGCGGGACGCCGGCGTTGCGCAAATTGAGATAGGCGGCGGTGACGTGGAAATAGACGTTGGGCAGGATGAAGTTTTGAAGGAATTGATGCCGCCGCATCGTCATCGCCTGATCGCGCATCGGCACGGTGATGTCGCCTTCAGGGCTGGCGTCGATCTTGGCCCGGTCGAGATCCTTGATGTGAGCATGGGCTTTTGCGACCCGCTCCTTCAGTTGCGCGAAGGTCGACTCGGTGTCCGGAAACGAGGGCGGTTCGGCGCCGGAAAGACGCGTCAGGCCGCGCACGGCGATATCGCAAGCGATCTGCACCTGCCGGGCCATCGTGAACATGTCGGGAGCGAGCCGCCAGCCGGTATAGACGGCGTCCTCGACGCCGGTCGCTCTGGCATGCGCCTGCGCCTTGTCGAGCATGGCCTGAAGCGCGCGGAACATCTGGTCGATCGCCGCAAGGGCGACGTTTGACGTCGTATACTGCATGAAGGTCTCCGAAGGTTTTTTTTGAGTTTAGCTCCATCCGGGCCTTTGCCAATGCCGCCCGCTGTCACATAGAAGCGACTTCGCCATGAAACGCCTCCTTTTCGTCTGCCTCGGGAATATCTGCCGCTCGCCCGCGGCGGAGGCGGTCCTGCGCGCCAAGGCAGGCGAGCGCGGGCTCGATCTCGTCATCGAATCGGCCGGCACCGGCGGATGGCACCAGGGCGATCCCGCCGACGCCCGCATGATTCGCGCCGCCGCCCGACGCGGCTACCGGCTGGGCCATCACCGCGCGCGCCAAATCGAATTCGCAGACTTCCACAGTTTCGACCTGCTGCTCGCGATGGACCTGAGGAATCAAGCCGATCTTCTCGCGATGGCCCCGCCGAACCGCGAATGCGACATTCGTCTGTTCCTCGATTTCGCCGACACGAGCGTGCGCGAAACGCCCGACCCCTATTACGGCGGCGACAAGGGCTTTGAAGACGTGCTCGACCTGCTCGAAAAGGGCGCCGACGCGCTGCTCGATCACATTGAGGAAAGCGAGTAACTCGACACGACTTCGTAATGCGCAGCCTCCGAGCCGAGATGCGATTCAAAAAGGTGGAACTCATCGACCGGGAACGGTCCCGCTGCAAATAATCCGTGTTCAGCGCAATAAAGCTCGGCGTCTTGCTTCGCAGCGCCGTGCAGATAGGCGAGCGTGACATGAGGCGTGAACTTGCGCTTTTCCTCGATAACGCCGGCGCGCCGGAGCGCGACGTCAACCTTAGACTGCAAGTGCGCCAGCGCCGGCGTCGCCGCCGCGCCCGCCCAGAGCGCCCGCGGCTTCCTGTCGCCGAAATAGCCGCAGCCTGAGAGTTTCAGGTCGAAAGCGGGCGCTGCAACGCTGGAGAGCGCCGAGGCGGCCTCTTGAAGCCCATGTCGGTCGGTTTCGCCGATAAAGGCGAGCGTCAAATGGAAATTATCGTCCGGGATCCAGCGCGCCCCGCGCAGTCCTGTCTGCAGATCGACGAGCGCATCAATGACCGGGGGCGGCGGGGCGATGGCGACGAAGAGCCGATGCATCGGGGGGGCTCCTAGCAGGCTGGCGAGCGCGATCCTCGCCGACCAGCTCTTTCGAAAGCTTGAATTGCGGCGCCGTCAAGGCCAACGTGACACGTCAATGGGCAAGCATTCAGGAATGCGCGAGCAACGAATTCTTTTCTTAGGTTACGGCTTCGTCGCCAAGGCTCTGGCGCGGCGGCTGGGCGCGCGCGGCTGGCGTCGCGCCGCCACCTTTCGCCGCGCGGATCAGATGGTCGAGATCGCCGCCGACGGCGCCGAGCCGGTGGAATGGATGAGCGGCGGCGTCGCCGCCGGCGCCTTTGACGGCGTCGATGCGATCCTTGTGTCAACGCCCCCCGGCGAGGGCGGATGCCCGGCGCTCGCGGCAGCGCGGGCGGCGCTGACCAAGGCGCCCGCCTTATGGATCGGGTATCTGTCGACGAACGGCGTCTATGGCGATCATGGCGGCGGCTGGATCGACGAAGAATCGCCGCTGCTCGCGACGTCGCCGCGCGGTCGCGCGCGCATCAATGCCGAAAACGACTGGCGCGCCTTCGCCGACGACTATGGCCATCGGCTTGCCATCTTCCGGCTGCCAGGCATTTACGGGCCTGGCCGCTCGGCCCTCGACCAGGTGCGGTCAGGGCGCGCGCAGCGCATCTTCAAGGAGGGACAGGTCTTCAGTCGCATGCATGTCGAGGACATCGCGGCGGCCGTTGAAGCAAGCCTTGATCAGCCGGAGGCCGGCGCGCTCTTCAATCTCGCCGACGATGAACCAGCGCCGCCGCAGGACGTCATCGACTACGCCTGCCGCCTGCTGGGCGTCCCATCGCCGCCGCTGATCCCGTTCGAAGCGGCGCAACTCTCCGACATGGCGCGAACTTTTTACGCCGACAACAAACGCGTCTCCAACGCGCGTATGAAACGCGCGCTTGGAGTCGGCCTCCGCCATCCAACCTATCGCGAAGGACTTCACGCGATTTTCGCAGAAGAGATCAGGCGGGCTTGAAGACCAGCGCAACGCCGTTGTTGCAATAGCGCAGGCCGGTCGGCGACGGCCCGTCGTCAAAGACGTGCCCCTGATGACCGCCGCATCGCGCGCAATGATATTCCGTACGCGCTACAATGAGTTTCCAGTCCGTCTTCGTGCCGATTGCATTCGGGAGGACGTCGAAGAAGGACGGCCAGCCGGTCCCGGAGTCGAATTTCTGGTCCGACCGGAAGAGGTCGTAGCCACAGCCGGCGCAGGCGAAAACGCCCTCGCGCTTTTCCTCGTTGAGCGGGCTGGTCCAAGGACGCTCAGTCGCTTCGCGCCGAAGCACGGCATAGGCCTCTCCCTTGCCCTTCAAGCGTTCTTTCCATTCGCGGTCGGAAAGCTGCCATATGTCGTAATCGGGGATCTTGGCTGGGTCTGGTTTCACGTCTTTCGCCTGCGCCGCGGGTGAAAGCGCGGCGGCGACGCCGGCCGCGCCAAGAAAGAGAGTTCTGCGATCGAGTTTCATGAGCCGCCCTCCGCGACCTAACTTGAAGGCTCGTTAGCCCTGCGCAAGCCCTGCCGCCAATAAAAAGGGCGCGAGCATGAGCAGTCCGGCGTTGCGATTAGACCTGAAAACGGTAAGGCAGGCCCTGGGATCGTCAATATCCAGAGCCTTAATCTGCCAGCGCAGATGCGCTGCAACGGCGAGGAACAGCAAAAGGCCCGCCGGCGGCCCCCCGCCCGTAAGATAGCTGAGCGCCGCCAGAACCAGCGCCGCCGCATAAAAGCCGGTGAGCGTCGGCTTCGTCTTAGCCGCAAGACGGCGCGCCGAGGATTTGACGCCGATAAGCGCATCATCCTCCTTGTCCTGATGGGCGTAAATGGTGTCATAGCCGAGCGTCCAGGCGATCCCCGACGCGTAGAGGAGGAGCGCAGGCGCCGCGATTTCTCCGGTCACGGAGGAAAAGCCCATAAGGGCGCCCCAGTTGAAGGTCAGCCCGAGCCAGGCCTGCGGCCACCAGGTGATGCGCTTCATGAACGGATAGATCGCGACCAGCGCCAGCGAAGAAATCCCGAGAAGAACGGTCGTCCAGTTGAACTGCAACAGCACCGACAGACCGATAAGCGACAGGATGCAGAGTAAAACCCACGCCTGGCGCAAGCTGATCTGTCCCGCAGGGATCGGGCGCAGCGCCGTGCGCTGGACCTTCGCGTCGAAGTCGCGATCCGCGATGTCGTTATAGGCGCAGCCCGCGCCGCGCATCACGAACGACCCAAGGGCGAAGAGCGCGGCGAACCAAAGCGCCGTCTTCGGCGCCGGCGGCGCCGAGATCGCCCCCAGCGCGAGGCCCTGCCAGCATGGGATCAACAAAAGCCAGGTTCCAACCGGACGGTCGGCGCGCATCAGGCGCAAATAGGGGCGCGCCGCGCCAGGAGCGTAGCGATCAACCCAATTGCCCTTGACGGCGTCGGCCGGCGCAGCGGTCATCGCGGCGATTTAGAACGGGTGCGCCCCCCATGTCATCCGCGCAGTTGTCGCGCTAGAACGCCCGGCATGATCCCCCGTCTTCATCTCGATGCGCCGCTCTCCGACGGCGCCGGCGCGGCGCTGTCGCCCGAGCAGGCGCATTATCTCAGAAACGTCCTTCGCCGCGAGGCGGGCGCAGCCATTCGCCTTTTCAACGCGCGCGATGGAGAGTTTGAGGCGACGCTCGCCGAAGTCAGCAAGAAAGGCGCCCTCGCGTCGATCGGCGCGCAGCGGCGCAAACCGGATCGAGAGCCTGATGTCGCCGTCGTTTTCGCGCCGGTCAAGCGCGCCGCCGTCGAACTGGTCGTCCAGAAGGGAACCGAGCTCGGCGTGAGCTTTTTCATGCCGGTCCTCACGGAGCGCAGCAACGCAGATCGTTTGCGTACGGATCGCCTCGCGGCGATCGCGCGCGAGGCTGCCGAGCAATGCGGGCGCCTGTCGGTTCCCGCATTTCGCGAGCCGGAAAAGCTGCCGGGCGCGCTGTTGCGCTGGGACCATGCCCGCACGCTCTATTATTGCGACGAGGCCGGGGACGATCCCGGCGAGGAATGGGGCGGCGCGAAGGGCCGCGCCGAACCGCTCTTCGAGGTCGTGAAGCGGCGTGGCGCCGGCCCCGCTGCGCTTCTGATCGGACCTGAAGGCGGGTTTTCCGAGCAGGAACGATCATGGCTCAGAAGCCTTCCTTATGTCGCCCCGGCGACGCTCGGTCCCCGGATCCTTCGCGCCGACACCGCCGCGATCGTTTCGCTGGCGCTCTGGCAGGCGGCCGTCGGCGATCTCACACGCGCGTGAGCTGAATTCGCTTGGCCGCGGCGCAGCGCGCGGCTAGACCCGCGCAGCGCACCATCGCGCGAACGGTCGGAGAGTGAACTTGAGCGTTGAACGGCAGGCGACTGGCGACCTTCCCGCCATCGAATCGCTCTCCGAATTGTCGGCGTTCATGGCCTCCGGCGAAAAGCCGAAAGCCGACTGGCGGATCGGCACTGAGCACGAGAAGTTCATTTATTGCCGCGAAACGCTGAAGCCTGTCGGCTATGACGGGCCGAACGGCATTCGCGCGATCCTCGAAAAGCTCAGCGAAACGACGGGCTGGGAGATCATCCGCGAGGGCGACACGCCGATCGGCCTCAAGGGCGAAGGCGCCTCTGTTTCCCTCGAACCCGGCGGACAAGTAGAGCTCTCCGGCGCGCCGCTGGAAACGGTGCACCAGACCTGTTCCGAAGTCGCCCGCCATCTCGACGCCGTGAAAGCGGTCGCGGAGCCCTTGAACATCGCCTTTTTCGGCATGGGCTTCACGCCGATCTGGACGCGCGATGAAATGCCGAGAATGCCGAAGGCGCGTTACAAGATCATGCGCGACTACATGCCGAAAGTCGGCTCGCTCGGCCTCGACATGATGCATCGGACCTGCACGGTGCAGGTCAATCTCGATTACGCCAGCGAAGCGGACATGGTGAAGAAGTTCCGCGTCTCGCTCGCCTTGCAGCCGATCGCGACGGCGCTCTTCGCCTATTCCTCTCTCGTTGAAGGCAAGGATTCCGGCTGGGCGTCGTGGCGCGCCAATATCTGGACCGACACCGACCCCGACCGCACAGGCCTACTTAGGTTCGTGTTCGAGGATGGCTTCGGCTATGACCGATACCGGGATTATCTTCTCGACGTACCGATGTATTTCGTGCGCCGCGGCGGAAGGTATATCGACGCCGCCGGTCTTTCGTTCCGCGATTTTCTCGACGGCAAGCTGTCTGTCGCTCCAGGCGAGCGCCCGCATATTCTCGACTGGGAAGACCATATGTCGACGGCCTTTCCGGAAGTGCGCCTGAAGCGTTTTCTGGAAATGCGCGGCGCCGATTCTGGTCCCTGGGCCCGCATCTGCGCCCTGCCCGCCTTCTGGGTCGGCCTTCTTTACGACAGCGGCGCGCTCGACGCCGCGTGGGATGTCGCCAAGGACTGGACCGCCGACATGCGCGACCAGCTCCGCCTTGACACCGCCCATTACGGCCTCAAGGCGAAGGTCGGGCGGCGCACCGTGCAGGATGTTGCGAAGGAAGTCGTCGACATCGCCCGCGCGGGCCTTAAAGCGCGCGCAAGGCCGGGCGCGATCGCCGTCGACGAAACGCACTTCATCGAGCCGTTGCAGTCGATCGCCGAGAGCGGCGTCACCATGGGCGAATTCACGGCGCGCCATTTCCTCGACGATCTTGAGGGCGACGTGCGCCGCCTGCTGGCGGAAGCCTCGTTCTGAACGGCGCGCCGAAGTCCTCCGTGATCGACGTATTTTCCGACGTCTCCGCAGCGACACGCGCGCTGACCCGTCGCGACGCAGGACTGAAGCAGGCGGCGGCCGCGATCGGCGCGCCGCATATTCGCCGACGCGACGGCGGCTTCGCCGGTCTTTTCCGCATCATCGTCGAGCAGCAGGTTTCCGTCCCCAGCGCGAAGGCGATCTGGCGGCGCTGCAAGGACGGCGTCGACTGCCTGTCGCCAGTCGCCGTCGCTGCGCTCGGCGTCGACGGCCTCAGAGCGCTCGGCCTTTCAACGCCTAAAGCGCGCTATGTCGCCGGCCTTGCGCAAGCTGCGTCAAGGTGCGAGATTGATTTTGCTGGCATCGCAACTCTCAGCGATCAGGAGGCGCTGGCCTCGCTCGTCGCGCTGAAGGGCGTCGGGCCCTGGACGGCCTCGATCTACCTTCTCTTCTGCGAGGGGCGTGTCGACATCTGGCCGCCGGGCGATGTTGCCTTGAAACACGCCTATGGGGCGGCGTCCGGCGCAGCGGTCGAGCAACGGGAGCTCGATGAAAAGGCCGCCGAGTGGGCCCCCTGGCGCGGGGTAGCGGCGCATGTCCTGTGGACCTATTACGCACATCTGCGGGGGAGAACCCCGACATAAACTGTGGTCTTCCGGCAATTTTCACAAAAATTGTCAAAATCCGGTCACGGAGAATCAGCTAGAAATTTCCACAGGATGGAGAGATCGGTTAGGCTACTCTGTGTCCGCAAGGAGGATGCGTCTTCAGTCGCACAAGCCAGAACAGTGTTGAGCACCGCGCACTTGCGCCCACCCCCCAATTGAGGAGGCGGCGATGCAGGTGATCCGTCATGCGCCGGACGGTTGCCCGGCCCTCGTCCTCAACGCCGATTTCCGGCCCCTCTCCTATTTTCCGCTGTCATTGTGGTCATGGCAGGATGCGCTGAAAGCCGTGTTCCTTGATCGCGTCGATGTCGTCGCGCAATACGAGACCGTCGTGCGCTCGTCGAACTTCCAGATGCAGCTGCCGTCGGTCGTCAGCCTCAAGAAATATGTCAATCATGCGCGCGCGCCGGCGTTCACGCGGTTCAACGTGTTCCTGCGCGACGGTTTTGCCTGCCAGTATTGCGGAGCAGGCGAGCGCGACAATCTCACTTTCGACCACGTGACGCCGCGCTCGAAAGGCGGGCGCACGACATGGGAAAACATCGTTGCGGCCTGCGCTGCATGTAATCTCAAAAAAGGCGGGCGCCTGCCGGCGCAGGCGAAAATGTTCCCCGCGAAAAAGCCCGTGCGCCCGTCGATGTTCGAACTCAACGAACGCGGCCGCGCCTTCCCGCCGAATTACCTGCACCAGAGCTGGCAGGACTTCCTCTACTGGGACTCGGTGCTGGAGCCGTAGCTGCGGGGGCGTTGTTCCCGTGCGTTCTGCGCGTTACCCTCTGTGCGTCAAGTCTTCTAGGAGGGAAGCACATGGAACGCGACGCCGCCCCGCCCGCCGCCAACCCGTTCAATGCGATCACGCGCCGGAAAACCTTGTCTTTGTTGGGGTACGGTTGCGCCGCCGCAGCGGCGTCCGCGTGCACTTATAATGAAGAACTGGGCCGCAGCCAGCTTGTCTTCGTCTCCTCAGGACAGATGGCTCAACTCGCCTCCTCCGCCTGGAGCGACCTCAAGAAGCAGCAAAAGGTCACCAACGATCCGCGCTATGTTGATCGCGTGCGCCGTGTGGCGCCGAAGATCATCACCGCGTCGGGCGGCAATCCCTCCGAGTGGGAAGTGCAGGTCTTCGCCTCGAAGGACCTCAACGCCTTCGCGCTGCCGGGCGGAAAGATCGGCTTTTACACCGGCATTCTCGACATCATGGAGAATGACGCGCAGATCGCCGCCGTTATGGGCCACGAAGTCGCCCATGTGAATTACAACCATTCGGGCGAGCGCTATTCGCAGCAGGTAGGCTCAAGCGTTGCGATCTCCGCCGCGCAGGCCGCGATCGGCACGGGCAGCCAGACCGGACAGCTCGCCATGGGCGCACTCGGTCTCGGCGCGCAGGTCGGCATCCTCCTCCCCTTCTCGCGCAAGCATGAGCTGGAGGCCGACAAATTCGGCCTGCGCTACATGCACCGCGCCGGCTATGACCCGAACGAGGCGCTGAAATTCTGGCGCAAGATGGCGGCGCAAAAACAGGGCTCGCCGCCCGAATTTCTTTCGACCCACCCAGCCGACACGACCCGCATCGCCCAGCTGGAGCGCGAAATAGCCCTCCTGAAATAGTTGCGTCTGAAAGGCGCCGCGACTAGGTTCCGCGCCCGCGCGCTCCCTCAAGGAGACGCGTCCCCGTCGGATGCCGCCTTAGCTCAGTTGGTTAGAGCGCTAGATTGTGGATCTAGAGGTCGCTGGTTCGAGACCAGCAGGCGGTACCATAAATAATAGAGAAATAAATAAATAATTATTACATAGAATACAGCCGAAACCAGTATTTGACAATATTGTACGGCGTAAAATAGTAATATGGGCGATTATATACCTGACAAAGCAGATTTATGGTCAGAGCGGAAGAAAACAAGGCCATTGCTGAAAAAATCTGCATTACGCCGGAGATGATCGCGGCGGGAGCGGAGCGTTTACAGGATTTGTCAGAGGGGGACGGCGCAGATCGCTTTATGTTGTCTTGGGAGGCAGCGGTGCACCGCGTTGCTGAAATTCTATTGGCGATGAATCTGCAAAGGGCTGCATCGGAGCGGTCTTGATAAAAGCGTCAAAGTCGCGGGCAAGCGTTTTGACGGATGCTGCGGCGGCATCGATTTCCGCGATTTCAAAATAGTGCCTCGAACGAGCCTTTTGGCTCATTTTCGATGTAACGTCGATGACGGTCATATCGGTCGGCGGATAGTAGCGAATAAATCTTGCTTTTGTTCGCCTAATACCAACTCGCGCTGATTGTGACTCATTGGGGATTCACAGCGCTCGCGAAT
>CAZGXT010000039.1:0-18786 GCA_964529675.1 uncultured Caulobacterales bacterium | reverse complement strand
ATGCGGATGAAACTGAACTCCGCGACCGACATGGCGGCGTTCAAGGATTTCGTGAAAGGGGATGCGCGCACCAGGGACCTTCAGGCGCTCTCCGAGCGGGAATATTTCGCCGCGCAGGCCTCGCAGTCGACTGGCGCTTTTATCGGCATCGCCTGGTTTCTCGGCGCCATGATGGCGATCGGCGCGCTCGCGGGCGCGCTCAACACGATGAATTCGTCCGTGACGGCGCGCGCCAGCGAAATAGCAACGCTGCGGATCATCGGCTTTTCCGGCTTCGCGGCCTTCATGGGCACGCTGATCGAGGCGTTGTTTCTGGCGGCTGCCGGGGCGGTCCTCGGCCTCCTCATCGCCTACCTCTTTTTCAACGGCCGCACGACATCAACGCTCGGCTCAGGGTTCACCCAGCTTGTCTTCAAGTTTGAAATGTCGCCGGGCCTCATCCTCACCGCAATCGTCGTCGCGATGGTGATCGGACTCATAGGCGGCGTCCTGCCCGGCGTCCGCGCCGCGCGCACGAAGCCGCTTCTGGAGCTCGCAGGTTGAAGGCTATTTGACGGTGATACGCCCCAAGGGGCTCGATTTCGATTTCGAGACTTCAGCGGGCGAGCCGTAAACCTCGATCTTGCCGATGCCAGCGATGTCCGCGTCGACCTTCTCGCTGGCGAAGACGCTTGCGCCGCCGACACCCGACACGTCGACATTGACGATACGGCATTTGAGGTCTTCCGCGTCGAGATCGCCGACGCCGGAGACATCCGCGTCCAGCGTGTCGCATGTCCCCGATACTTCAAGGTCGCCGACGCCGGAGATGGCGACACGGAACGGACCTCCGGCGACGCCTTTCACCGACCCGTCGACGACGCCGGCCGCCTCGACGCCGGCTAGCGCGGGCACGGTCAGCCTTGCAGTCACGCCGTGGCGGATGATCTTGCGGCCGACGCGGCCTTCCTGATGCGCCGTATCGAGAATGAGAACGCCGTCGACGACTTCCGCGCGCGCGCTGTCGAGGTCGTCAGACCGGCCGGACAGCGTCAACGAATAATCTCCGCCGACCGTCGCGTCGAGCTCAACGACGCCGGCGATATTGATCCGGTCGAAATCGGCGACGTCGATGTCGCGGGAAACATCAGCCCCGCGATCGCGAGCGCCGACGTCGGTAATGTCGCCCCACGCGACCTTCAGCGCCGTGGCGGCGATCACCGCCGCGAGCACCAGACCGATCAGAAACCCAAGAAAGATCCTCATTCGCCCCTCCCGTCAGAAGTCCAGCCGCTAATGCACCTTGATCTCGGAGAAAAAGCCGCCGCGTTTATTGACCATCTTCGGCGCGCCGTAGACGGTGATGCCGCCCATCCCCGACACTTCGGCCGAGACGCTTTCGCTTGCGTAGACGCGCGCTTCGCCGACGCCGGCGACCTTCACGTCGACTACCTTGCATTGAAAGGACTGCGCATCGACCTCGCCGACGCCGGAAACGCGCGCAAGCAGCTTCTCGCAAGCGCCGGCGATGTTGACCTCGCCGACGCCGGACAGGTCCAGCTTGAAATCGGACGATTTGACGCCGCTGATATCCGCGTCGACGACGCCGGATACCGAGAGGCGGTTCAGCGCCGGCATGGTGACGACCGCCTTCACCCCCTTGGTGTCGCCGCGGATCTTGCGCTTCGTGCCAAGGAGAAGGGCGCCGCCTTTCAGGCTCGCTTCGACGCGCGCCATTTCGGTTGCAGGTCCGGAAAGTTCAATCGAGAAGTCTTCACCGACGATGACGTCCAGTTCATAGGCGCCGCCGATCTCGATCGCTTCAAAATCGCGCAGGTCGAGCGACATCGAGCTCTTCGATTGTCCGTGCGCGCCCGTTCCGAGAAGGCAGGCCGTCGCCGCGATCGCCGCCAAAAGTCTCACTCTCGACTTCCTTTCAACGCCCGGCCGCCTCGGCTGCTTTGGGCGCTTTCTTCCCGACTATCTCTATGCGCCTGCGGGGCTTCGCGAAATCCATCCCAGCGCAAGGGAGCCTCGGGCGAACGATTCGCGTGACGCATTCCTTGCGTTATTTCGACGCCATGCCGTCTTTTTGTGAGTGATAATGACTTGCAAAAAGATCAGTCCGCTGTTAGAGAGCCCCCGGTGTTTGCGAACTATTCGCATTATCAAGAGGTGGCGGGCGTTATGAGGACGACGAAGAAGCTGATCTCGGGGCTGACGATGACAAGCGCGATCCTGACGGCGATCGTCGGCGCGGCCGCCGCGCAGGATCTCGCTCCCTTCGACATCGCCATGATCGAAGACCAGATCATCGTCACCGGCGAGCGCGCAGCCTACGCGAACATCCGAACATCGAGCGCGACCAAGACTGACACGGCGCTCGTCGACATTCCGCAGTCTATCTCCATCATCAACCGCGACCTGATCGACGATCAGGCGTTCCGTACGCTCGCCGACGTGTCGCGCTACGTGCCCGGCCTCGGCTTCGGCCAGGGGGAGGGCCACCGCGACGCGCCGGTCCTGCGCGGTAATCAGTCGACCGCCGACCTTTTCATCGACGGCGTCCGTGACGACGCTGAGTATTTTCGCGATCTCTATAATGTGGACCGCCTTGAAGTCCTTAAAGGGCCCAATGCGATGATCTTCGGGCGCGGCGCCGGCGGCGGCCTCATCAACCGTGTGACGCGCAAGGCGGAGTTTGAAACGATCCGCGAAATCACGCTCAGCGGCGGCCAGTTCGCTTCCGGCCGCGCCGCGGTCGATGTCGGCGGCGCGGTCAGCGAAGCGGTCGCGCTGCGCCTCAACGCGGTCTACGAAAACTCCGACAGCTACCGCGATTTCACCGGCAAGGAGCTTTTTGGGATCAATCCGACCGGCGCGGTCAGGCTGGGCGAGGCGACGACGCTGCGCCTTTCCTATGAGTTCTTCCGCGACCGGCGCGACGTCGACCTCGGCGTGCCGTCGCTGAACGGCCTGCCTTTCGACGGCGACCGCTCCGCTTTCTTCGGCAATCCGGACGAAAGCAATTCAGAATTCGACCGCCACGGCGTCGTCTGCGTCCTCGAGCACGACTTTTCGGATGATCTGACGTTCCGCAACTCGCTCTCTTTCGCTTCGAATGACAAATTCTACGAGAACGTTTTCGCCTCAGGCCCCGTCAACGCCGCGACGGGCGACGTGCCGATCCAGTCCTATTTCTCCTCTCAACAGCGGCGGAATCTTTTCAACCAGTCGGACCTAGTCTGGAAGACCGGAACGGGGCCGTTAGCGCACACGATCCTCTTCGGCGTCGAGGCGGGCCTGCAGAAGACCGAGAATTTCCGCACGCCGAACAATGCGGCCGGCACGGTCAACATCGCCGCGCCGACGACCTTCGCCCCCTCCCCTTTCCTCGGCGTACAGAACGACAATCTCGTCGATCTCAATCTTGTCGGCGTCTACGTGCAGGATCAGATCGAAATCGGGCGCTACATCCAGCTCATCGGCGGCGTGCGATTCGACCGCTTCGATCTTGAGTTTGACGACCAGCGCATCGGCCAGCCGGACTTCTCGCGCGTCGATGAGGTGTTCTCTCCGCGAGGCGGCGTCGTGTTCAAGCCGGCCGAGAACGCATCGATTTTTTTCAGCTATTCGAGATCGTTCCTTCCGCAGTCCGGCGACCAGTTCAGCAACCTGACCGCCTCTTTCGCCGCGCTGGAGCCCGAGGTTTTCGAGAACCTCGAAATCGGCGCCAAATGGGATCTCAATAACAGGCTGGAGCTTGCCGGCGCATTCTATCGGCTAGACCGCGAGAACACGCGCGCAGTTGATCCGATAACGCTGCTGACGGTGCTGACAGGGGCGCAGCGGTCAAAGGGCGTGGAGGTGTCTCTCGCCGGTTCGCTAACCGACAAATGGGAAATCATCGCCGGCTATTCCTATCAGGACGCGGAAATCACCGCGACGACGACGGCTGCGCCTGAGGGGCGCGCGCTGGCGCTCGTGCCGGAGCATTCGTTCTCGCTATGGAGCACCTATCAGGTGCTGCCGCGGTGGCGCGTCGGGGCAGGCGTCATCCATCAGGGAGACCGGTTTGCAACGCTTTCAAACGCCGTGACCCTGCCTGACTTCACGCGCGTCGACGCTGCAGTCTATTACGCGCTGTCCGATGCGATCGACCTGCAGGTCAATGTCGAGAACCTTACAAACGCGCTCTATTTCCCGACCGCGCACAATGATAACAACATCACGCCGGGCGCGCAGCGAAACGTTCGGGCGGCGCTGACAGCGCGGTTTTAGGGCCATCTCCTCGCCCCCGTGCGAAGGAGAGCCCCGCGGCGCTGAGCCTACGCGGCCAGCCCCATCATTCGCCTCGCCTCTGCGGGCGAGGCGATCTTGCGGCCCGCCCGCCCAGCATAGCTTGCGAGCGCCGCGATCATCTCGCCGTTCGACTTCGCCTTTGCGCCGTCCGGCAGATAGAAGCAGTCTTCAAGACCCGTGCGCAGATTTCCGCCAAGCTCGGCGACGCGCGCATGGACGGGCCACACATCCTCGCGGCCGATCACCGTCGCCTGCCACGGGCAATCGGGCTTCTTGTACTTGATGAGGATCGGCAACAGCTCCGGGTCCGCCGGCATGCCGGACGCGACGCCCATCACGAAATTATAGTCGGCATGACGCGTCATCCCGTTCTCGATATAGAGCCCGACTGAACGCACGATGCCCACATCGAAGCATTCAAACTCGGGCAACGTGCCGATTTCGTTCATAACTTTGATGAAGTCGGTCACCTTCGACACCGGGTTGTCGAAGGTCATCGGCGGCCACGCCCACGAGCCGTCGCTCTTCGTCTTCAGATAATTGAGCGTGCCGGCGTTGCAGGCCGCCATTTCCGGCCGGCAGGCGCGAAGATAGTCGAGCACATGCGCATAGTCAGGACCGACGACGCCGGTCGTCATGTTGATGACGACGCCGGGACAGGCCGCGCGGATCGCTTCGTTGATTTCGTTGCAGATGGCGGGGTCCCAGGTTGGCAGATGACCCATGCCTTCGCGCTGGTCGCGATAATGGACGTGCATGATTGAGGCCCCGGCGTCATAGGCGCGTCGCGCCTCCGCGGCCATTTCCTCCGGCGTCACTGGCACCGGGTGTTGTTTGGGATTTGTCAGGACCCCCGTAAGCGCGCAGGTGATAATGACTCTGTCGGACATGACTCACGCCTCCGGGTTGAGCACGACGATCTTGGCGCGGATCGCGACCTGATCGCCCGGCCTGGCGAGCACCTCAGCGACGACGCCGTCACGCGGGGCCTTCAGCTGGTGCTCCATTTTCATCGCCTCGATGGCGGCGACCGTCTGACCTTTCGTCACCACGTCGCCCGGCTTGACTATAACCGCAGTCACTGCACCCGCCATCGGCGCCTTGACGACGTCAGCGCCGGCGCCGGCTTCGGCGGCGGGCGCGAAGGTGATGTCGATGAAGCGGCGAGCATGGCCTGCGCGCTGAACATCGACGGCGTCGCCAGATCGAACGACGATGGCGGATCGGCGCGCGTCGCCCTGACGATAAGTGATCCTTTCCTCCGTCGCCTCGACGATGCCGATGCGCGCTTCGCCGGCGGGGGTTTTCGCCGAGATCCAGTCCGGGCCTGCGCCGACCACGGCGACGATTGTTTCATCGCCGTGCTGCAATTTCATCGGATAGGAGCAGGCCCCCCGTGAATTCCAGCCGGAAAGCAGCGCGCCGAACGGGCGATCGGTGAGCGCCGCCGCGGCGAGCGCCACATCGACAGGATCAAGCGGCGCCGACGCCGCCGCGTTAATGGCGTCGAGGTTGCGCTCAATATGACCGATATCAGCGTCGCCGTCGAGAAAGGTCCGGTCGCGAAGAAGCGCTGACAAAAAAGGCGCATTGGCGGTAAGGCCGAGCAGCGTCATGCCATCAAGCGCTGACGCGAGCTTGGCGCAGGCCTCATCTCGCGTAGCGCCATGCACGATAACTTTGGCGATCATCGGATCGTAGAACGCCGACACGTCATCGCCGGTTTCGACGCCCTGATCGACGCGCACGCCTGCGGGGGTTTCAAAGCGGACGATGCGGCCCGTCTGCGGCAGGAAGCCTTTCGCAGGGTCCTCGGCGTAAAGACGCGCTTCGACGGCATGGCCGTTGAGGCGCACGTCCGCTTGCGTCAAAGGCAGTTTCTTTCCCTCGGCGACATCGAATTGCAGCGCGACGATGTCGAGACCCGTCACCATTTCAGTCACCGGATGCTCGACTTGCAAGCGAGTGTTCATCTCAAGGAAGTAGAACTCCTTCGCCGCCGGATCGAACAGGAATTCTACCGTGCCGGCGTTGCGATATCCGACGGCGCGCGCGGCCTCCGTCGCCGCCTCGCCCATCAGCTTCCGGATATTGGGCGTAATGACAGGCGACGGCGCTTCCTCGATCACCTTCTGACGGCGGCGCTGGAGAGAACAGTCGCGCTCACCGAGATAAACGACGTTTCCATGCGCGTCCGCCATCACCTGGATCTCGACATGGCGCCCGCCGACGATCGCCTTCTCGACGATCAGGCGCCCGTCCCCGAAGGCGCTCTCGGATTCGCGCCGCGCGGAAGCGATCGCCTCGGCGAGGTCTTCCATCCGCGTCACGATGCGCTGACCGCGCCCGCCCCCGCCTGCGGAGGCTTTCAGCATCACCGGGAAGCCGATGCGCTCCGCCTCCTTCATCAGGCGCGCATCAGCATGATCTTCATCCTGATAGCCGGGAATGCAGGGAACGCCGGCCGCGATCATGCGACGCTTCGATTCCGCCTTGTCGCCCATCGCTGCGATGGCGCTGGCTGGCGGGCCGATGAAGATGATCCCACTGGCGGCGCAGGCTTCCGAAAACGCCGCGCGCTCCGACAGGAACCCATAGCCCGGATGGATCGCGTCGGCTCCTGATTTTTTCGCCGCCTCAATGATGCGATCGATCTTCAGATAACTCTGCGCAGCTTCCGACGGGCCGATATGCACGGCCTCGTCTGCGCAGCGCACGTGATAGGCGCGCGCATCCGCATCAGAATAGACCGCGACCGTCGCAACGCCGCGCGCCCTGGCGGTGCGCATGACACGGGCGGCGATTTCCCCGCGATTGGCGATGAGAACTCTGCGGATCGTCGTCATGCTCTCGTCTCTTCACTCCAGGTCTCGACCCAGTCCGGCGTCTGTTTCGAGGCGAAGGCTGCAGCGCCGCGCCTTCCCGCGCCGCGCAAGGCTCGCGCGAATTCGCGCGCCGCCGCATCGAGTTCCCGCGGATCGACGCCGCTCGCCGCTGCGTTGAACACGCGCTTCGTCGCAGCGTTGGCGGCGGGCTCGCAGCGGCCGACGGCGTTCAGCGTCTCGGCCAGCGCCGCATCGACATCGACGGACGCCTTATCGACAAGCCCTGCACGCAAGGCTTCATCCACGCCGAAGCGCTGGCCGGTGAGCGCGAGACGGCGCGCGTTGAAAAGACCGATCTTCCTGACAACGAAAGGCCCGATCTGCGCGGGCACGAGTCCCAAGGTCGTTTCGGACAGCGAAAATTTGGCGTCCGGCGCCGCGATCGCGACGTCCGACACGGCGACGAAGCCCATCGCGCCGCCGAAGGCCGCACCCTCGACGACGGAGACGACGACCTGCGGCAGCGCGTCGAGCTTCAGGAGAAGATCGCCGAAGCGACGGTTGGAGATTTCAGCGGGATCGTGCTCATTGGGCAGGGGATCGGCCATCATCATCTGCGCGGCGAATTCCTTGATGTCGCCGCCGGCGCAGAAACTGCCGCCAGCGCCGCGCAGGACGAGCGCACGCGCCGAGCCGTCGATCGCCAGCAGGTCGGCGAGCGCGAAGAGCCCTTCGACAATTTCGGCGTTGAGCGCATTCTTCGCCTGCGGCCGGTTGAAGGTCGCGAAGACGGCGGACTTGCGGCGTTCAATGAGGAGGTCGCCCATCCTATAGCCTCGCCACGCCGAAGATATTCGGCCGTGTCACCCGCGTGCGGCCTTCAGCGACCGTGTCGAGGCAAAAGGCCAGTATCTTGCGTGTATCGCGCGGATCGATGAGGCCGTCGTCCCAAAGGCGCGCGGTTGCAAAAAGCGCGCGGCTTTCCTCGTCGTATTTGTCGATGATCGTCTTCGCCATGGCGTCGAAATAGGCCGTGTTCGGCTCCTCGCCGCGGGCGCGCGCGCCTTCCTCGCCGACGATACGCATCGTTTTCGCCGCCTGTTCGCCGCCCATCACCGCGACGCGATTGTTCGGCCAGGCGAAGATGAAGGCCGGGTCGAACGCGCGCCCGCACATCCCGTAATTGCCGGCCCCAAATGAGGCGCCGATATGCATGGTGATCTTCGGCACGGTCATGTTGGTCACCGCCTGGATCATTTTCGACCCATGCTTGACGATGCCGCGCTGTTCGGCGTCCGTGCCGACCAGGTAACCCGTGGTGTTCTGAAGGAAAATCACCGGCGTTCCCGCCTGGCACATCAGCTGAATGAACTGCGCCGCCTTCGCTGCGCCGTCGGCGTCGATGGGGCCGTTATTGGAAATGATACCGACAGCGTGGCCGGCGATCTCGGCATGCGCGCACACGGTCGCGGCGCCATACCCGTCCTTGAAGCCGAGAAGGTCGGAGCCGTCGACGATGCGCGCGATATTCTCGCGCACGTCATAGGGCGTCTTGTAGTCGGCGGGCGTGACCCCGAGAATTTCCTCCGGATCGAAATTGGGCTCGCGAAATGCGCGCGGCGTCGGCTCTTGCTTGTTCCACTGCAACTTCGCGACGATCTCGCGCGCAATTCGGATGCCGTCGGCGTCGTTCTCGGCCATATACTCCGCCGTGCCGGAGACGTGAAAATGCATCTCCGCCCCGCCGAGCGCTTCGTCGGTCGCAATTTCGCCCGTCGCCGCCTTGAGAAGCGGCGGCCCGGCGAGGAACACCTTCGACTTGCCGCGGACGACGACGACATAATCGGACAGACCCGTCTGATAGGCGCCGCCCGCCGTTGAGCTGCCATGCACGACCGCGACGACGGGCAGGCCCGCCGCAGAAAGGCGCGCGAGATTGGCGAAGGTCTGCCCGCCGGCGACGAACATCTCCGACTGGCGAAAGAGATTGGCCCCCGCGCTTTCGATGAGATGCACGAAGGGCAGCTTCTGCTTCAGCGCGATTTCCTGCGCGCGCAGCGCCTTGTGCACGCCCATGGGCGTCGCCGCGCCGCCCTTGATGCCGGCGTCAGAAGCGGAGACCATGCAGCGCGCGCCGCTGATAAAACCGACGCCGCAAATGCCGCCGCCCCCGGAAATGTTGGCGTCGCCGTCATCATCATGCATCTTGTAGCCGCACAGAGTCGACAGTTCGAGAAACGGCGCCCCGCGATCGAGGATCAGCGCCAGCCGGTCGCGCGGCAGCAATTGCCCCCGCTTTTCGAACTTCGCGCGCGCGCGGCCCGAGGTCTCGACGATTTTCCTTTCGAGCGCGCGAAACTCCTCGATGAGCCTCAGATTATGCGCGCGGTTGGCCGCGAAGGTCTCGGACCGGACGTCAATCGACGACTGGAAAACTGGCATCGGGATGGCTCGGGCGCTGGCGACGTCGCGCCCGTAATGGCCGGACGCTCAGCATGCAAGTCAAGGATTGTTTGCAGTCGCCGCAGCGCCGTTGGGGCCGCAAGCTGTCGGAGGCGAAGGGCGGCCATCTCCGTTTTCCTCAGGACCTCGCCGCTTTTGGGGACGATGACGGCGCGCAGCCGTGCCGAGGCGCCCCGCGGTCAACTAAAGCGCCGCACGTAAGGCGTGCCGGAGAAATAGAGGATTTGCGGGCGGCCGTTGACGACGCCGCCGAAGCGGACCCGCTCGGGCGACGTTTCATCGCCAAGGCGCCATTCATCCTTGCCGAGGGCGGTTAGCTTTTCCGCATTGCCGACCCACAACGCGCCGTCGCGCGCATAGACGTAAAGCGGACCTGCCCAGCGATCGTCGTTGTCGTAGCGCCCGGCGAGCGTGGCGAGGGCCGCCGGCGCCGGGGGGCGAAATCCGGCTGCGGGATCGCGCGCATATTCCTTATCGCCGATCCATGCGCGCACGGCACGATCGCCCTCGACATCGAACGCAACGCCGGTGACGGCGAAATCAGGGTCGTTCGTCGCGAAGAGTGATCCTGCCGCAAGCTCCATCGCACTCTTGCGACCCGACCGCCGGAGGCTGATGTCTCCCTCGCCGGCGACGACTTCAAACGCGTCGCCTTTCTCGTCGGTGAAAACGCCGGCGAAACGCGACGGATCTGCAAGCGCGGGCTTTGCGGGCTTTCTGGCCGGCGCGGGGGCGCTGGCGCGAAGCGCCCGCACCATCTCACAAGCATAGGTCGTCACGCGGCTCGGCCGATAGTTAAGCGAATAATGCACATTCGCGGAGGCGAAAGCGGCGACGCCCGCCTGCGCATCAATATGCATCGCCGAACAGAACGACACCATCCCGCCGGTGTGATGCAGATATTTGCGCCCGTCGATTTCGACGCGCGCGACGCCGTTTCCGTACTTGGCGCCGGGCCCCCAGCCGTCGACTGGATCGGCGAGAAAACGCCGCGCGGCGTCATCGGAAAATACGGCGCCGCCTTTGCCGTCCGCAAGCTCCAGGAGGAACCGCATGAAGGTCGCCATATCGGCGGAGGTCGCGGCGAGGCACCCTGCAGGGCTGTCGGAATCAACCCAGGGCGAAGGCGTCATCGCGCCAGGGCGCGGATTTAGCCGGTCGGTCAGCGCGGGCTCATAGCCTTGCGCGTAACGCGCGCGGTCGGCGACGCGGATCGCCGGCGCGGACTGTGTCATGCCGAGTTTCTGGAGCACGCGCGCCTCGACCATCGAATCGAAGCGCCGCCCGTCCGCCGCCGCCGCGATCATCCCGGCGAGCGCGTAGCCGCAATTTGAGTAGGACCAGTTCGAACCGGGCGCAAAACCCGTAAAGAGACCTCCCTCCGGGAAGAGAGCGGAATCCGCCGGTAGACCGGATGTGTGATTCAAGAGCTGTTGGAGCGTGATCGCCTTTCCGCCGCGTACAGAGAATCCGGCGAGCGCGTCCGAAAGGCGCGTCTCCGGCGATAGCTTTCCTTCATCGATCAAAGACCACGCGCCAAGCGCTGTGAACATCTTCGAGATTGATCCGATCTGGAAAAGGTGATCCGGGCGAACCTCGATCTCGCGTTCGACATCGGCGAGCCCCGACTGCGCAAAGCCGGAAAACCCGTCGCGCGTGACGAGGGCGAGCGTCATGCCTGGAAGGCCCCAGGCCGCGCGATGCTCGGCCATGTAGGCCTCGGTCGCTTTCAACGCACGCTTTTCCGCCATGCCGCCGCCATCGGCTTGAACGGCGCGCGCGCCGCTCGCCGTGGCTGCCGAAACGGCGCCCGCCGCGACCAAAGCGCCGCCGAGAAAATTCCTGCGACTGACGTCCACTTGCCCCTCCGCGCCGGCGCAAATTCCGGTGCGAGGACTTTGGCACGATTGTCTCCCGCCCTGCCAGCCGGCGGAACTTCGTCAGCGCCGAAGGCGCAATTGCTCTCCGGCCTGGGCGATTCCGGGCGGCGGCGGCGCAAGGCTGTTCGAATAATCCGTGTTGAGGATGAGCTTTGACCGTCCGACAAGCTGGATCTGCTCTGCGACGATGGCGGTGTAGGCGGAGGCCTCCGCCACCTCTTCAGTCACCGCGACAAAAAAAGCATCATTGGGGAGATAGATCGTCCCGACGAGCCGGTCGACGAAATTGCTCTTGATTTCGAAGACGCCGTTTCCGGTGGCGGACTTGCTGCGCCAGAACAGGATGCCCGCCATTTCGCCAGATATCGGCGCGCTGAGCGACACCGATACCTTATCCTCAAACATCAGGCGCGAGCCCTCACCGTGAAAAAAGAAACCGACGTCATCGCCGACGATGCGCGACTTGTCCTTCACCTGTAGCTCGCCGTCCTTGAAGAAATAGAGGCCCGGATCAAAAGTCACGTCGGAAGCGCCGTCGATGACGAGGCCGCCGCAGTAGACGCCCGGAGAAATCCGGCCCGAATAATTGCTAAGCTGAAGACCGGTATGCGCGCACGACCCGACGGAAGGTTCGAGGTGCCCCGACAGCGGATCCTCGCGCGGCGGGCAGTCGGTCACGGGCGTAGGATTGAAGCCGCCCGCCGGACCGTCATAGCCGCCGGACGAACAGGTGAACGCGCTGTTGATGCGCGCCCCGCCGTTGACGACGATGCCGTGCGCGTCAGAAGAGTTCGAATAGACTGAGCAGTCCTCGCCGCGAAGCAGCGACTGATCGTCGAGCTTCACCGTGTCCCCCTTTTCCGGATGAAGCCCGATGACGCAGATGTTCGACCCGCCCGATACCTCAGCGACCGCCGAAACGTCGATCATGATCGGCGACTTGATCATCGCGACAAAAAGCGTCGGCCGGTAACCATAGGCGATTTTAACCGTAACGCTGCGCCTGCCGCTTTCGGCGGTCGCGGTCGTGGCGGCGCCGGCGAGCGCAGGCTTGGCGGCAAGCATTTTGGCGGCGATCGCCTTGGCGCGTTCCCGCGCGATCCCGTGCGAGGCCTTGTTCAACAGATATTCGCGCCCGCCAGCGAGCGCAGCGGCGTCGGCGATCTCCTGCAGCTCCTGGCGCGCGTTTGCGTAGAGCGCCGTATCGACGGCGGCCCCGCCGGCCGCGAGAATCACCGGCAGCAGGAGCCCGAACGCCAGCGCGACATTGCCGCCGCGAAGGTCCCTGACGAGGCATCTGAGCCTTATGTCCGCCCGCCGTCCCATCAGCGGCGACTATCCGCGATTCCGGTAAATTTGGTGTTGTCCGATTGGAGGAGGCTCAAATGCGCCCCTCAATGATTCCGCAGGTCAATTCTGAAATTAAGATGAAAATCGGAAAAAGAGCGGCGGCGCGATCAATGAAGGCGACGCTTTACCGCGCTCAGTGCGCTAATGCTCGCGGGTCGGCGGGAATGGACTTCGCTGAAAGAGGTCCTTCATTCCACCTCGCCGTACTCCCACCACCAAGGCGTCTCAGTGTCGCCGAGCACCAATTTGACGATCCGCGGATAAATGCGTTCCGCGCGAACGCTGTTCGACAGCAGGACGACGCAGCGCCGGCGCGCTTCCTGACACACGACCTGGTTGCCGGTCCAGTCATTATGGCCGCCCTTGAACCAGGAAAGCCCGGCGCGTTCGTCCTTGTACGTTACAAGTCCAAGGCCCGCCGAAAGACTGATCGCGGGCCCGCGCTGATCCTGCCAATCACGCAGCGTCGGAAACTGGCGCTTCGATGTAATGGGCCGCTGCGGGCGCACAAGCTCTTTGCGAGATGCGCGAGAGAGCCCGTCGCCGCGCATGATCGCAGCCCATAATCGGGCCTGATCGGCGATAGTCGTGTCCATTGATCCGGCGGCGCTCGGCTTCGACCGCTTGTCATGCGGCCTGAAGGCGCCGTCGATCGCGTAACCGTCGGCGAGATCGCTCGCAAAATCCGGGCGCCATTGGAGGCTGGTGCGCGTCAGGCCGAAAGGTTCAAAAATGCGCCGCTGCGCCTCGGCCTCGAGGTTTAGCCCCAACCCTTCTTCGATCGCAAGCTGGAGAAGATAGAACCCTTCGCCGGAATAGGCGTAGCGCGCGCCGGGATCGAAGTGAAAGCGCAGCTTCTTATCGTCTTCAAGCCAGCGAAAATTCGCAAACCCCGTCGCGTGGGTCAGCACATGGCGCGCCGTAATCCGGCGCCAGCGCACGTCTCCCTCGAGGTCCCCGTAGCCGTCATAGTCGGTGAGCGGCTTCGGCAGGTAGTCCGCAAGCGGCTTGTCGAGATCGAAAACGTCCTCTTCGACAAGCTGCAGCACAAGATAAGCGACGACCGTTTTCGTCAGCGACGCCCCGTACATGACCGTGTCAGGGGTGAGCGGCAGCGCCTTCTTGACATTGCGAAAGCCATAAACGGACACCTCTACGATCTCGCCGTCATCAATGAGCGCAAGCGCGAGCCCCTTGACGTCCTCTGCGCCCATCAGCGCCCTGACTTCGAGATCGATCGCAGACCGGGCGGGAAGCTCCAGCGCCGAATCATGCGCGCACGCCGCCAACAAGGCGGCGGAGACGAGCGCGACCCAGCCCCGCAAAGGCATCGCCTACTCCTTGTAAATCGCTGCTTCCCGCCGGTCGCCCTGACGGACGGCGCGGAACATGCCGGCGGAGTTGAAGTCCATGACGTACTCGCCGTTCGGCGCGAGCACGATGACGCCGCCGTCGCCGCCCGAGGCCTGCAGTCGGTTGTGAATGACGTCCGTCGTCGCCTCGGCGATCGACTTGCCGCCATATTCGACCTGGGCGCAGATATCGCGCGCGACGGTGAGGCGAATGAAGTATTCGCCCCAGCCGGTCGCGGAGACAGCGCAGGATTGATTGTCCGCGAAGGTTCCCGCGCCGATGATCGGAGCGTCGCCGACGCGGCCCCAGCGCTTCAGCGTCATGCCGCCGGTCGATGTGCCCGCGGCGAGATTTCCTTTCGCGTCGAGGGCGACTGCGCCCACCGTTCCATATTTGAACTCGTGCGGCAGGCTCGTTGCGCCTTTCCTTTTCGCCTTTTCTTTCGCAAGCGCCTCCTTATAGGCGCGCCAGCGCGCTTCGGTGCGGAAATAGGACCGGCGCACCATCACCATCTGCTGGGCCTTTGCAAACTCCTCGGCCCCTTCGCCGATCATCATCACATGCGGGGATTTTTCCATGATGAGGCGCGCAAGCCGGATCGGATTCTTCACATGTGCGAGCCCGGCGGCGGCCCCCGCCTTGCCCGTCGCCCCATCCATGATCGAGGCGTCGAGCTCGTTCTTGCCGTCATAGGTGAAGACGGCGCCGCGACCGGCGTTGAATAGCGGCGAATCCTCAAGGAGCGTGATTGCCGCCTCAACGGCGTCGAGAGCCGAACCGCCGCCCTCGAGCACGCCGTAGCCGGCGTCGAGCGCGGCATTGAGCGCAGCCTTGTAGGCGGCTTCCTCAGCTGGGCTGTAGCGGCCTTTTTCAAGCGCGCCGGCGCCGCCGTGAATGACGATGGTGATCGGGACTTCGGCGAGCGCGGGGCTCGCGGCGAGCAACGCAAGAACGGCGGCGAACATTCGAATCATAAGGACCCTCCGCGCGCAGAATGCGGGCGGACCGGGCCCTGCGCAAGGCGTCAGACGTCGGGGATCAGCATCTTCTGGGCGCGCCACTGTTCGACAATGCGCGCGATGAAGGCCTTGTCGTCGACGTCTACCGACCAGCCGTCCGTAAAGCTCGCGGTGAGGCTGCGCGGCACGGCTTCGCGCGGCAGCGCGTCGAAGCGGATGCGCGTCGGCAACGGCACGCCCTCGCCGACCGCGATCGCTTCGCCGAGGCCGAGCGAGGGCAGGCAGGAGAGAAGACTGGTCGACGCGTCGGGGACGGCGGCGCGCAAGGCTTCCTGGTCCGCCTGGTTTGCAAGGCGCATCGCGAAGATCGTGTTGCATTGGGAAAGGATCGTGCCGTCAAGTTCAGTCGGGCGCTGCGAGGCGACCCACAAGGACACGCCCACTTTGCGGCCTTCCTTGGCGATGCGAACGAGGGCCTTGCGCGTCGGGCCGAAGCCGGCGTTTTCCTTCGCGGGGGCGTAGCGATGCGCGTCCTCGACGATGATCGCGAGCGGCGCCGCGCCATGGCTCCATAGGCCGAACTCAAAGGCGAGGCGCGTCACCACCGAGACGATCACCTGCGCGACTTCGACGGGCAGGCCGCCAAGCTCGATGATCGAGATCGGCGCGCCCTCGACCGGAATGCGGAACAATTGGCCGAGAAAATCGGACATCGTGTCCTGTACGGTGAGGCCGCCGAACATGAAGTTGTAGCGTGCGTCCTGGCTGATGCCGTGCAGCCGCGCGCGCAGGCGCTTGTACGGGGCCGTCGTGCGCGAATTGTCGAGCGAACCGAGCGTCTTGTCGATCAGCGTCAGCAATTCGGAGATGCGATAGGGCAGCGGCGTATCGACCGTCACCGTTCCCGCGTCGCCGCGCCCGCCGGCGAGCAGCTTCACGCCGGACGCCGAGTTTGAGAGGTTCATCTTCTTCGCCGTCGGAATGAAATCGGCGAGAATTTCAATCTCTTCAGCGCAGTTGACGCGCCCCGGATAGAGGATTTCGACGAGCTCGTCGAAGGTCAGCATCCAGTATGGCAGCGTCAGGTTCGAGGTGTCGAACACCACCGCGCGGTCCCCGAAGGAATGCGAATATTCATTGTGCGGATCGAGAATGACGATGTGCCCGTTCTTGTAGCGTTCAAGGACGGCGAGCAGCATCAGCGTGATCGCACAGGATTTACCCGCGCCCGTCGTGCCGAGAACGGCGCAGTGGCGCGAGAAGAGATCGTTGACCGATACGGTCGCCGGAATCGCCGCATCCTGCTTGACGACGCCGATCCGCACGCTCGCCGAGCCGTTGGCGGCGAAGAGCGCAGCGAGCTCCTCCCGCGCGGCGAGCTGCACTTCGTCATGGAGCGTCGGATAGGTCGAGACGCCGCGGCGGAACCGCGCCGGGGCCTTCGCCGTCGGCTTGGTGAATTCGCCGATCAATTCAAGCTCGATGAGGCGCAGGTCCTTGCCTGTCGCGTCGAGCGAGGGCGCCGGCACGCTCATCGCCGAGACGAGGCCGAGCACGATGCAGGCGCCGGTGTCGACCGCGAGAATGGCGCCGAGCTGCGGCTTGTGGATGCGGTCCAGCTCTGGACGATCCTCGTCAAGCATGACGAGCGCATGGCTGCCATTGACGGAAACGACTTCGCCGACGCGAAGCTTGCGCTTGGCGCTCGGGGCGGGCGCAGGCGCGCCGCTCCTTGCGGCGTTCGGATTTTCAGCAGCGGTCTGCGACATGTCCCTCTCCAGCAATTCCTATCCCGCGAGCCGCATGGCGGCAGGCTTGGGCGGCGGCAGCGCGATCCTGACGAGCGTCCCCTCGCCCGGCCGGCTCTTGATCGTGAAGCGCCCGCCTTGCAGCTCTATGAAGCTTTTTGCGATGGCGAGGCCGATTCCGGGACCCGCAAAGGACCGGTCGAGCCCGCGATGAACGCCGCTGAACGCTGTCAGCGCTTTTTCGATTTCTTCAGGACTAAGGCCTGCGCCGTGATCGCGCACGGCGATTTCGCCCCAGCCTTCCTTGTCGGCGGAGGCGCGCACGAGAATGCGTCCGCCTTCGGGGGAGAACCGGATCGCCGTGCGGACGATGTGGTCAAGCGCTTGCGACAGGCGCACCGGGTCGCCCCAGCCGCCGGGCCCGGCGCCCGCATCGGACTTGATCTCGAATTCGACCTTGCCGGCGTCGGCGGCTATTCTGGCGCGCTTGACCGCATCGGCGAGCGCGGCGGCGAGGTCGATCGTCGCCGGCTCGAGCGTCAGCTCGCCGCTGTCGAGCGCCGCGGCTTCAAGCAGCGTGTTGATGTGGCCGAGGAGAAGGTCCGCAGACTGAAGGATGTAGTCGGCATAGGCGCCGCGCTGCTCCTCGGTGAGCGTGTAGGTCGCGGTATCCTTCAGCATCGATGCGAAGCCGATGATGGCGTTGAGCGGCGTCCTCAGCTCGTGATTCATGTTCGCGAGGAATTCCGACCGCGCCTTGATCGACATTTCGGCGGCCGCGCGCGCGGCGTTCGCCGCCAGGCCCGCACGCCTGACCGCCGCCGCTTCGGCCATGCCGGCGGCGAAATCAGCCATCAGGGACGAAGTCGTCCGATCGTTGCGGGTATGCGCGCGCAAAGCTTCCTCCGAAACGAGGACGCTAGACCGCCAAGGGCTAAAGTCGTGTTAACCACGCATTGCGCGCAATGCGGTAACCGCTCGTTAACTCGGGTTGCCTGCGTTCGCCACTGCTTCAGCCCCAGCAAAAGGCTGCGCGCGGTCAGGCGACCGCTTTTCGGACGCCAGGACGGCGGATGCGCCCGAAAAGGCCCCGAAGCCTCGCCCCGGCCGTCAGCTCACGGATTTCCTTGAACTCGGAGATCACGCCGGCTCCAAATCCAACAGGTGCGTCGCCGATCGATTACCCCGGCTGAAAAAAATAGCCGATCAGCCCCGTCATCGGTTCTTGAACACGGGTTTGCGCTTTTCGACAAAGGCGGCCATGCCCTCGCGCTGGTCTTCAGTGCCGAAGATCGAATGGAAGACGCGCCGCTCGAAGCGCACGCCTTCGGTCAGCGGCAGTTCATAGGCGCGATTGACGGCGTCCTTGGTGAGCATGACGATCGGTCGCGAAAAGGCGGCGATGAGCTTCGCCGTCCTGATCGCTTCGGCGCGCAATTCGCCTTTCGGCACGATGCGGCTGACGAGCCCGCAACGCTCGGCCTCCGCGGCGTCCATCATGCGACCGGTCAGGCACATTTCCATCGCCTTCGACTTGCCGATGAAGCGCGCAAGCCGCTGCGTGCCGCCCGCGCCCGGCATTGCGCCGATGGTGATCTCGGGCTGGCCGAACTTCGCGTTGTCCGCGGCGATGATGAAGTCGCACATCATGGCGAGTTCGCAGCCGCCGCCGAGCGCATAGCCCGCAACTGCTGCAATCAAGGGCTTCCGCGTACGTTGTACGCGCTCGAGATTGGCGAACGGATCACGCGCGTAGAAATCGGCGAACTGGCCTTCGGCCATTTGCTTGATGTCTGCGCCCGCGGCGAAGGCTTTTTCCGAGCCGGTGATGACGATGCAGCCAATGGCGCTATCGGATTCGAATGCGTCGAGTGCAGCGCTCACTTCGGCGATCAGCGCATCGTTCAGCGCATTCAAAGCTTTCGGG
>CAZGXT010000038.1:0-19262 GCA_964529675.1 uncultured Caulobacterales bacterium | reverse complement strand
CCAGCTTCGGCGCGCCTCGGTCGAAAAGAGCCGCGCATGCGAATAGAACCGCAACGGATAGTCCGGCGCCGCGAGCGGCGAGGCGAGAAGCCTTGTCCCCCTGCCGCCCGGACTTTCTTCCGTGTACGGCCTAAGAAAATCATCGATCTCGCGAAGGAAAAAAATCGTGATGGTATGGTGATAGCCTTGGCGGTCGTCATTCACGCCGCCGACGCTCTCATTATACGCGCGGATTAGGCCGGGCGCGGCCGCCTCCGCGGCGTCGAGGCCGCGCTCGCCGAGCAGCGCCGTTGCAAAAACGAGATGGGCGGGGTGGGTCCATTCGGGGCGCGGCAGCGTGCGCGTGACGACGCCGTGATAGATATGAGCGACCATGCCGTCAGTGACGGTGTCGCCGGCGCGGATGAAATATTCGCCGAGCCCGGTGCAGGATGCGCCCACGAATTCGTCCGCCCACGTGCCCGATCCGATCAGCGGCGTGTCGCCGACGCGGCCTTCGATCTTGCCGAAGACGCCGCCCGTCGACGTCGCGGCGGCGATGCGGCCGTAGGCGTCAAGCGCCACCGCGCCGACCGTGCCGTGGCCGAGTTCGTTCTCTCGCATTTCCTCCGGCGTCACGCCGATCGGCGTCAGATAGTAGCTCGCCGGATCGGCGATGAACTCGAAGTTTCGCGCACGGCAGAAATTCTCCGCGCCGCGCCCGGCGATCAGCACATGCGGCGTCGTCTCCATGACCGCGCGCGCCGCGCGAATGGGGCTCTTGATATTCGGGACCGCAGCGACCGCGCCGGCGCGCCGGCGCTGCACCGCCTCCTCGCCCGGAAGGCCGCCCTCCATGATCGAGGCGTCAAGCTCGACATAGCCCGCCCGGTTCGGGGCCGAGCCGCGGCCGGCGACATAAAGGCCCGAGGCCTCCATCTCGGCGACCATCTCCTCAACGACGTCGAGGCCCGCTTTGCCGGCGGTCAACATTTCTTCTCCGCGCGCGCAGAGCATCGCGAGGTGGCTTTCGGCCTTCGAATAATCGCGGCCCTTCCTGGCGCCGGCGCCGCCATGGAGCGCGAGCGCGACTTTTCCGGGTTTCGACATCGCGGGGCCTCGCTTCTCCTTCGGCTCCGGTCTTCTACCGCATCACCGGGCGTAGCCAACTGCCGCCGGGCTCGATAATGAACGCGCCCGCCGCAATTTTTCGGGAGGGCGAGGCCCCATGACCTATCTCGCGCTTGTTCGCCACGGCCAGAGCGAGTGGAATCTGCAGAACCGCTTCACCGGCTGGGTCGATGTCGATCTGACGGAGCAGGGCAGGGCGGAGGCGGTGAAGTCGGGCGCGCTCCTCAAGGCGACCGGCATTTCCTTCGCGGGCGCCTACACCTCCGTCCAGAAGCGCGCGATCAGGACGCTCAACCTGGCGCTCGACGAGATGGACCGGCTGTGGCTCCCCGTCGTGAAGGACTGGCGCCTGAACGAGCGCCACTATGGCGGGCTCACCGGCCTCGACAAGAAGGAAACGGCCGACAAGCACGGCGAGGCGCAGGTGAAGATCTGGCGCCGGAGCTATGACACGCCGCCGCCGCCCATCGATCCGGAGAGCCCTTTCAACCCGGCGCGCGATCCCCGCTACGCCCCTCTCGGCGACAAGATCCCGAAAACGGAATCGCTGAAGACGACGCTCGAGCGCGTGACCCCGCTCTTTGAAAGCGACATCGCGCCTCGCCTGAAGCGCGGGGAGTCGCTCATCATCGCTGCGCACGGCAATTCGCTGCGCGCGCTCGTGAAGCTTCTCTTGAAGGTTTCCGACGACAAAATCGTCGATGTCGAGATCCCGACCGGCAATCCGCTGCTGTTCGGATTTGCGCCGGGATCGCTCGCGCCGACTTCCGCGCGCTATCTCGATGAGGCGCGCGCTACGCCGTTACCGCCGCTCGCCTGACGGCGGGCTTCTTTTCGAGCTTCCTGCGCTTGATCGCCTCGCCGACTTCGAAGGCGACGTCTGCGCCCGGCGTCATGCTGACGATGAAATGTTCGATGACGGAGTTTTCGCCTGTGATCTTCGACCGCTTGCGCGTTTCGTCGAGATAGATCTCGCCGCGCATCGCCTGCATCAGCGTCGCGACGTCGGTCTCCATCCGCGCCACCGCAGGCGTGTCGCCCCCGCGCCGCGCGGTCAACTCGCCGTTCATGAAATAATACGTATAGGAATGATCGTCGATCTTGAGCTGCAGCACGTAATTGGCGTGCGGCAGGCCGCACTCATTGGCGAACATCTCGATCGCCAGCGCGACTGAATCGGGCGTCAGGTCGTTGGAGAAGATGCATTCCTTGGGCGCGGAATCGCCGGGCCGCTCCATGAAATATTTGATCGACCACAGCATCAGGGCGCGGGCGGTCGGGCGCAGATCCTCGCCCGTATCGGTCAATCGGTAGTGCGCCCGCCCGTCGCCGGCCGAGACGATCAGTCCCGCCTCCTCAAGTTCTTTCAGCCGCTTGCTGAGCAGGTTGGTGCCGATGCCCGGCAGCGCAGCATGGAGGTCGCCGAACCGCTGCGGCCCCAGGAAAAGCTCGCGAACTATAAGGAACGTCCAGCGTTCGCCCAACAGGTCGAAAGCATAGGCGAGGATGCAGTCCTGATTGTAAGTTCTTGACATATCTACGTTTTGTCTCTTCCCGGGCGATCCTTGTCATTTTCAGCGGCGGCCGGCGGCCGAAGCCGCCCTGTCCCCTCCGGATCGTGAGGAGAGAGTAGCATTTTTTTCGCCACCCACCAAAAATGATATTGACACTTTAAAAAACAATAGTAAATAGATCATCACAAGAAAGCGATGTGAACCAATTCGGTTCGCCTGCGTACCACAACCAGAAGCCTACCCAACGCCAAAACGGAGAGTACCCGATGAAAGCCCTTCTGACCGTCGTCGCCGCTTCCGCCCTCGTCCTCGCCGCCGCCCCTCTGCTGGCGACCCCTGCCTATGCCGGCGAGCGCGAAGATCAGGTTTCGCTGTGCGCTTCGGCGCTCGACGCCCAGGGTCTTGCGAAGCAGGACGACTACCGCGCCAAATTCGTGAAGGCGAAGGGCGGCGCGGCCCAGACCGTCACCATCAAGCTCATTCCGAACGCGGAAGGCCAGTCGCTGACCGCCGAATGCCTCATCAAGAAAGGCGAAGTCAAAGAAGCCGCGATCCAGTCGTAATTCTGATCCAAAGCCAAAACGCGACCACGGGCTTCCCCTCCCACCCTGACCGGGAAGCCCGTTTGAAGAAGACGCCCGCGCCGCCCCTTGCGCGGGCGTTTTTTCGTCTTGCTATTCCGGCGGCGCAACCCCTTCGACGACGATGCTGCGCAAGATCCGGTCGCCGTGGCGCTGCTTGTTCCTGACATAGGCGCCGGGCGTAATCTCGGCGAAGGCGCAGAATTCCCGGATGAGATGCGCCTGGTCGGCGTAATCGTCCGATCCTGGAGGATCTGGCGCCTCCCACGGGCGCGGATGCAACCGGCGAAGGGTGCGATCAAAGCGCAGAATTCTCGCGAAGGTTTTGGGGTTCGCGCCGAATTCCGCCGCGAAGAGACGGCGGAAATGCCGGTCGGAAAGCCCCAGCCGCCGGCTTGCGCCCGCAATATCGCCATCCTCGCCCAGTGCGGCCAGCGCCTGTGTGATCAGCGGCGGCGCCTCGGCTGCGGCGAAGGCGCGGGCGAGAATGTCTGTCGCCCCCTTCCGCCAGCTGTCGAAATCAGTCGCTGCGAGCGTGCTGAGCTCAGCTGCGATCGTCGGCGCCCATCGCTCCAGCGGCGCCGCGTCGTTCACCAGCCCTGCCGGCGCCGCGCCCGTAAGCGCGCGAAAGCCGGCGGGCGTCAGGCCGACGCCGAATACCTCGATCTGGCGGGCGGCGTAGCCATAGCCCCGCCTCAGCCGGGGCCCCCACAAGGACAATGCCGGAATCTCGCGCCAGCCCGCCCCGTCATCGGGTTCGCGGATGAAATAGGGATCAGCGCGGCGAAGCTGAACGGAGGTGCGCGCCTCAGGGAGGATCAGCACCACATCGCCGCCGCGCGCGTCGCGGCGGTGCGCAAATCCGAACAGATACGCCGAAAGCGACGGGGGCGGAGGAACAAGGCGCAAGATGTCGCCGGGTGTCGGCATGGGCTGCTCGCGGCTGCGCGTCAGGGCCGAAATATTCAATTCCCCCTCGTTGGGATAGGCTAGGGCGACGGCGATCCGCATCGCCGGGAGGGGCTCATGAACACTGGTCGTCGCCTTCTGCTTTCCGCCGGGGTGATCGCCGCGCTGGTCGGGGCCGATCAGGTCGACGTGCTTCGCCCCATGCTGAAGGAAACGGCGCTCGCCTCGGTCCCCTATGGCGTGACGACCTTGATCAATTCGGCTGGTCTCGCGCTCCTTGCGGGCGTCATCCTCCTCTTCGGCGGACGAGAAGCGCGCCCCCTCGCGCAGCTCGCCGGGCTTTCGGCGCCAGTCGGCCGGCCGCTTCTCTTTGCGGCGGCGATCTTCATCCCGGCGACGGCGGCCGCCTTGCTGATCGCCAAGCCGGCGGCGGATGTCAGTATTTACGATCAGGCGTTCCTCTCAGGGATTTTCCCGCTGATGGAGGAGATCGGTTTTCGCGGCCTTGCGATCGGCGCGCTGATTCGCCTTGCCGGATGGCCTTTCGCGCTCGCGGCGCTCGCCCCTGCTGCGGTCTTCGGCGCCGCCCACATGGCGCAGGGCGAGGGCCTTGCCGAAATCGCCGGCGTCGTCGCCATCACGGGCCTTGGCGGGTTTCTGCTCGGGTGGATCTTCGTTCGCTGGGGCTTCAATCTCTGGCCGGCGATCTTCGCTCATGCCGGCATGAACGCGCTCTGGGGATTTTTCGACCTCGGGGAAAACGCCATCGGCGGCTGGGCCGGCAACGCGCTGCGTCTCGGCGTCATCGCCGCCGCAATCGGGCTGACGCTCGTGATGGCGCCGAAAAATGAGTGAGACGCGCGGACCATCCTGACGCTTATCCCCGTGCAAGCGGGGGGCCAGCGTCGCAGGGATCTGTCCTAAGATCCCTCGATTCCCTGGGTTCGCGGAACAAGCGCCACGCCGTTTGGGTGAGTACGATCAGCTCGGTCTTGAAGAGCGCATTGAGATTTGCCGGCTGCATCTTGTCGGCGCTTCGATGAGATCGATCGCCTTCGACAAACGAACCGAGTTTGCTCAGCACACCAGGCTCAAAGACCACCCCTCCCGGAAAACATTCTTCTGCGATCCGCACAGCCCCTGGCGAAAAGGCGGCGCTAAAAACGCCATCGGGCGCCGGCGCTGAACTCTGCCCTGCAAGTCCGACCTTACGACCGAACCCCCCGAAAGAGGTCTCGGCTTTAAGATTCCGGCCGAAGACTTCACAAGATGGGTTCCAGGTTCGGGCTTCGCCGGCCCCGGGATGACGGAGCGCCCCCAACAATCTACGGAGTTTTCTCCGCTGCCATATCCATATTCTCGGGCTGGTGGTCGGGGGAAGCTTGGAAAATCCGAACCGCGCGTCAGAAATTCCAAGCAGAATTTCAGGCGCAGCCGCCGTCCATCGCCGCGATCCAGTCGGCGATGAGCTTGACGCCTTCCTCATGGCTGACGGCGCGGCCGAGCTCCGGCATCATGTGACCGGGCTTCGTCGTCTCCATCCGGTAGACGAAGATCGACGCCTCCGGCTTGCCGGGGACGATGCCGTAGGGGCGCCCGCCCGAGCCGCCGCCGGCGGCGATCGTGGTCTTGCACCAGCCGAAACGCGGCCCCATCGGCACGCCAGGGCGCAGGTCCAGTCCTGACGTGTCGGCCGGGCCGACATCCGAATGGCAATGCGAGCAATTGGCGTCGAGATAGGCCCGCGCGCGCGCCTCAAGGCTCGCATTCTCGTCGCGCCACGACGCGTTGCGCGGGTGAGCGACGCCCTCGGGGACGCCGCTCAGCATCCCCGACGCCAGCCACCAGTCAAGCTGGTTGAAGCCTTCGTGGAAAGCCGACTCCTTATTGAGGTGACGCGCCTTGGGGCCGATCGGCTGAAGCGCGCGCGTCGTGTTGTTCGTCGCATGACAGCCGGCGCATTGCGTCTGGTTGGGCACCAGATAGGGAAAATCCTCGGTGCGCCCGTCGGGACGAAGAAGCGTCAGCTGCTTGACGGCGCCGATGCGCGCGAGCGTCGCTTCGGTCTGCTCCTCGTTCCATACATAGGGAATTGCGACCCAACCGTCCGCACGACGCACAAGCAGGCGCGTTTCAATGAGGCGCAGGCCTTGAAGCGCCATCGCGCCGCCGCTGACGGTCGGTTCAGGCCCGTAGGTCACCGCCTCGCCGGATGCGGGGTAATAGAATGTCTTCGTGATCATCGTGCCGACGGGAAACTCAAAAACGTCTTCTTCGTCGTAAACGGCGCCTTTTCCCTCCGGCAGGGTGACCGTCCGCAGCTTCAGCGCATAATCCGAGAACAGCGGCGTGACGAGATCGTATGGCGTCGCCCTGTCGCTCAGGGTGAGAACGCCGTTCGCCGCCTTCAGAAGTTTCCAGTCGGAGAGGCGCTCAGGATATCCCTCAGCATGAAAGACCGGGGCCGACGGCGCCGTGTCGCGCGCACAGGCGGCGGCGAGCGCCGCCGCGCCGGCCAGCAATATGCGGATAATTGGCGTCAACCGGCGAGCCCGTTCGCCAGCTTGACCTCAGGCAGGCGGGGCAGTGCGCAGGCGAGCTCGGTTCCGACAAGGCGGGGCGCCTTATTGCCGTTCGGCCCGTCTACATTGACGACCTCGGCGCCGTCGTTCGCCACGCAGATGCGCAAGTCGTCCGGCAGCTTCCCGTCGACCATCTTGGCCGGATCGACGTACCCGTCCCAGATGACGTCAGGCAGCGCGCCTGTCAGCCCGAACATCGCGACTCTCAGTGCTTGAAATTGCAGGCCGTCCGGATCCTTTCCGCCGCCGCCCATCCGGTTGCCGGCGACATAGATCGCTTCGGGATAAGGGTCGAAAGCGTCCGACATGCCGTCCTTCGACAGGTCGGTCGAGTAGACGGATGCGATGATGATGTTCGCGGTTTTGTTGCCGGTGATGTCGTTGTCGAAGATTTCGACGTGGTCGTTCGAATTGATGACGACGCCCGATCCGGCCGGGATATTCGCGACCGCGGTTCCCGGAACGCCGAAGTTCCTGGTGTTGTTGTCGTAGATCTTGTTGCGGAAAACGCGGGTTCTCGCGCCCGGCTGCGACAGGTCGGGCATGTTGAAGACAAGAACGCCGCCGGTGTTGTTGGTCGCGATGTTGTCATAGACGTCGGCGTCGAAGGTGTTCTCGATCTCGATGCCGGCGACGTTCCATTCGGCGCGGTTGTTTCGCACGACGACGTTGCGCGACTGCCCGACATAGACGCCGGCGTCGGACGACGCGATGACGACATTGCCTTCCAGAAGCACGTTCTCGGACTGCACCGGATATAATCCGTAGGCGCCGTTGTCCGTCTTTGGTCCGCCCGTCCACTCGACGCGCACCCGGCGGATCACGATGTTCACGCCCTCGTTGACCTTGAGGCCGTCGCCTTTCGTGTCTTCGATGGCGAAATCTTCGGCCGTGAAATCGTCGGCGGTGACGAGAAGCCCCTCGGCCCCGGCGACCTGATCCTTGAAAGAAAGGATGGTCTTGTCCATGCCTTTGCCGCGGATCGTCACGCCGTCGACGGCGAGCGAAAGCGAGCGATCGAATGAAAATTTTCCCTCAGGCAGCTCGATCACGTCGCCGGGCTTGGCGTCGAGGAGCTGCTGCATCAGCGCGGCGGGAAAGTCCGCCGGCCCCGGCGCGACCGACGGCGCAGCCGCCTCTTTGCGGCCGCATCCCGCAAGCGCCAGCGCAATCACCGATGTCCCGACAATCGCCAGCCGAGCCGTCTTCATCATTTGTAAATCCTCCCTCATCCCGGCAGGCGCCTGGCCCTGCGCGCGTCCCGCATTTTGCGCAAGTCCGGCCCAAGGGAGAAGCCCGGAGCGCAGCCGCCGCGCGTTCAATGGTTTACCCGGAATTAAAGGCGCTCCGCAATGATGCCGCAGCGTTGGACAGGGTCAACCTTGACATTGCGGCAGCGGGGCGGCGCAGAATATTGGAGGGCGCTGGAGGCGTCGAACGACCTCCTGATCGCGCGACTGCAAGTCGCGGCGATCGCCGTGCTTCTCGTGATGCTGTCGACGGTGCTGCGCTATCCCGACGGTCCGGCGATGACGCTCATCTGGTGGTCCGTCGCCGCGCTCCTTGTTTTCCATCTGGTCCGCTGGGCCTTGATCCGCCTACCGATCGCGCGCACGCTCTGGCACATTTCGATGGCGCTCGACTGCGCTGTGGTGGCGGTCATCGCGCTCGGATCGTCGGCGGCGCTCGGCGCTGATCCGCTGATGCCGATCCATTCGTCGAGCCACACATGGCTTTATGCGATCATCGCGCTGCGCGCGATCAGCTTCCGCGCTGAGGACATTCTGCTCGCGGGCATGTTCGCGCTGCTTTCGTGGGGAGCGGTCGTCTGGTTCACGCTGGCGACGCCGCTGTCGCCTCTCAACGGGGTCAGCGAAGACTTGCGCAGCGTCGCGCAGGCGAGCGCGCTCGACACATTTCTGTCGCTTTTCGGCGCGGCGGCCGCGATCGCGTTCGCGGTTTCGCGCGCCCGCGCCGCGGCTGAAGATGCTGAGGACAAGGAAAACGCCGTGGCGAGAGCGGCAGCCGCCGAGGCGGCCTCGGTCGCGAAGTCGGAGTTCCTCGCCAATATGAGCCATGAAATCCGCACGCCGATGAACGGCGTCATCGGCATGGCCGACGTTCTGGCGGCGACGGATCTGTCGCCGAAGCAACGCGATTGCGTTGAGATCATCCAGTCGTCCGGCGGCGCGCTGCTGACCATCCTCAACGACATTCTCGACTTCTCAAAGATCGAAGCGGGACGAATTGAATTGGCGCGCGAGCCGTTTTCGGTTCGACGCGCCGTCGAGGACGTTGTCGCGCTGATCGCTGCGCGAACCGTCGAGCGCGGGGTTGAGCTCACCGCGCGCATCGCGCCCGACGTGCCGGAATTCTCACTTGGCGATGCAGGTCGCTTCCGGCAGATTCTGACTAACCTCGTCGGCAACGCTGCTAAGTTCACCCATCATGGCTCCATCGTCGTCGCTGTAGAGATCGAAAGCGCCGACAGGCTGCGCGTGAGCGTCTCGGACACCGGGATCGGCATCGAAGCCGGCAAGCTCGCCCGGATTTTTGAGAAATTCGAACAGGCGGACAACTCTACGACAAGGCGGTACGGCGGCACCGGGCTCGGACTTGCGATCACTCGGCAGCTCGTGGAGTTGATGGGCGGCGAGATCGCCGTGGCTTCCGAAGTCGGAAAGGGGACGACCTTCAGTTTCTTCATCTTCCTCCCCGCCGCCGAGGTTTCCGCCGCTCCCGCGGCGCCTGCGGCGGCATTGGCTGACAAGCGGGCGCTGATTGTCGACGACGTCGCCGTCAACATCGACATCATCAACGATTTTCTGCGGTCGCGCGGCGTCGTCACCGTTCCGGCGGCGTCGGCGCAGGCGGCCATGGAGATTTTCGCCCGTGAAGAATTCGACTTCGCCATTTTCGACTACCAGATGGCGGAGATGGATGGTCTGGCTCTCCTTCGATCTGTTCGCGGAACGCGGCGCGGCGAGCGTTTGCCGGTGATGATGCTGACATCGATCGATGATCGCGAACCGGCGCGCGCTTTTGCAGCGCTCGGCGCCGCGGTTCTCACGAAACCAATCCGCCGCGACGAATTATTGGGCGCGCTTGATCGTCTCTTCGCCGGCGATCGCAACGATGAGCCCGCCGCGCCGCCCCGCAGCAGGAACGAAAGCGCGTCCCCGACTCTGCGCAAGCGTCTCCTTCTGGTCGAGGACAATGATGTCAATCGGATGGTCGTCAAGATGATGCTCGCCGGGGAAGGCTTCGACCTCACGGAGGCGAGCGATGGAAGAGAAGCGCTTGCCGCTGTCGATCGGGAACGCTTTGACGTTATCCTGATGGATGTCTCGATGCCGATGATGGACGGTCTTGACGCCACGCGTCTGATCCGCGCAGGAGAGGCGAAGTCAGGCGCTGAGCGGACGCCGATCATCGGCCTCTCCGCCCACGCAATGGACCGCGACGCCGAAATTTGCCGCATCGCCGGCATGGACGATCACCTCACCAAACCGGTCAGGAAGGACGTGCTCATCGCCTCGATCGGCCGCGCGCTTGCCGCAGGAAGTGAACGCGCGGCCTGACGTCGCCGCGAGCTATTGACCGCTCTGCCGCCGCGCTCCAGCATCTCTCGAGGGCGGCTCGAGGGGCGGACATGGCGATAACGCGAAGAAATCTGGTCGAGAGAGGAGCGGCCGCGGCGGCGCTTGGAACGCTTGCGACCGCGTGCGCGAGGTCCGACATGAAATCCGCAAGCGATCTAGCATCGCTTGACGCTGTTGAAACCGCGGCGCGCATCAGATCCGGCGAACTCAGCGCGGCTGAAGCCGTCGACGCCGCGATCGCGCGCGCCGAGTCGCTTGAGCGGTCGATCAATGCGATCGCCTCAAAGAGCTTTGGCAAGGCGCGCGCGAACGCTGCGGGCGCAAGCGGCCCTTGGGCTGGCGTGCCGACATTCATCAAGGATCTCGACGACGTCGTCGGCGAGCCCTCGGGCTTCGGCAGCCGGGCCTTTCCGGGTTACAAGGGAAAAGAGCAAACGCCGCTCATCAACGCCTTTCTTGCGCTCGGCGTCGTAAGCCTCGGCAAGTCAACGACGCCGGAATTCGGGTTGACGGCGACGACGGAGCCCATGAGCACGGGCGAAACGCGCAATCCGTGGAATACGGAATATTCCACCGGCGGATCCTCGGGCGGCGCGGCGGCGCTGGTCGCGGCCGGCGTCGTTCCGATCGCGCATGCCTCTGACGGCGGCGGTTCGATACGCATCCCGTCTGCGTGCTGCGGCAATGTGGGTCTCAAAGTGTCCAAACGGCGCTACCCCGATGCGCGGCCCGATCCTGTCGGGCCGATTGGACTGTCCGTGCACGGCGTGCAGTCGCGAACGGTCCGCGACACGGCGGCGGTCATAGCGGCGATGGAGGTCCCCCCGGAGGTGAGCGGGCTGCCGCTGGTCGGGCTCGTTTCGGGACCTTCAGAACGGCGACTGCGGATTGCAATGTTTACGCGCGGCGCCGCCGGCCGGCCGGTCGACGCCGAGGTCGTGGCGGCGACGGAGCGAACGGCGCTGCTTTGCGAAGGTCTCGGCCATAGGGTCGACCGGATTGAGTTACCCTTCGACAAGGACGTGGAGGACGCGTTTCTTCTATATTGGGCCGCGATGGCGCATGCGATCGTCACGACCTGGGAGAGCGTAACCAGATTCAAGCGAAACGGGTTGGCCTTTGAGCCGCTGACGCTTGGCCTCGTCGAGCATTTCGAAGCCCGGCGAAGCGATCTTCCAGCGGCGATCGCCCGACTCGAAGCGGTGCGCCCGCAATATGACGCGATTGTCTCGCAAGCTGATGTGCTCCTCTCGCCGGTGCTCGCCGCGCCGCCGGTCAAGCTCGGCTGGCTCGATGTGCGCGTTGATTTCCCCGAGGCGCTTGAGCGGCTCTTGAACTATGCGCAGTTCACAGGCCTCTATAACGTCGTCGGCGCGCCGGCTATTTCTTTGCCTTTGGCGACGGCGAAGAGCGGTCTGCCGATCGGCGTCATGTTCGGCGCAAAGGTCGGCGACGAGAGAACGCTTCTTGAACTGAGCTATGAACTTGAAGAGGCCGCGCAGTGGTCTGGGCGCAGGCCGCCGGTATTTGGCGGCGCGCGCTAGGCGTTCACGCGCTCAACCAGCCCCGAGAAGAAGGCGAGACCGTCGACGCCGCCCAGGAGCGGCGAGATCACCCGTTCGGGGTGCGGCATCAGACCGAGAACATTGCCCGTATTGTTGACGATCCCGGCGATATCTCGCGCCGAGCCGTTCGGGTTGTCGACATACCGGAACGCGACGCGGCCCTCGCCGTCCAGCCGATCAAGCGTCTCAGCGTCGGCGAAATAGTTCCCGTCATGGTGGGCGACAGGAAAATCGACGACTTGCCCCTTCTCAAACGCGCTGGTGAACAGAGTCTGGCTGTTTTCAACGCGCAGCGACACGGTGCGGCACACGAAGTTGAGGCCGGCGTTGCGGAGGAGCGCGCCCGGCAGCATGCCAGCTTCGGTAAGGACCTGGAATCCGTTGCAGATGCCGATGACCGGCGTCCCCGCCTTAGCCCTGTCTATAACGGCGCGCATGATTGGCGCGCGCGCCGCCATTGCGCCGGACCGAAGATAATCGCCGTAAGAGAAGCCGCCCGGCAAAACGATAAGGTCCGTGGCCGGAAGGTCGGTCTCAGCATGCCAGACCATTGCAGGCGCACGGCCGGTCGCCTGCTCGAGCGCCATGGCCGCGTCGCGGTCGCAATTTGATGCGGGAAAAACAATGACGGCGGACTTCATTTTTCAGCCGACGATCTCGATCGCATAGTTCTCCATGACCGGGTTTGCGAGTAGTCTCTTGCACATGTCTTCAACCTTGGCCCGGGCGGCGGCTTCGGTGGTTTCGCTGAGTTTCAACTCGATCACCTTTCCCTGCCGCACGTCGCTCGCGCCCTCAAAGCCGAGCCCGGCGAGGGCCCCCTCGATCGCTTTTCCCTGAGGGTCGAGAACGCCTGATTTGAGGGTGATCGTTACCTTGGCTTTCATGTGCGGCCTCGCCGAAAAACGGGGCCTCGCCTTACGCCCTGGGCGGCTCGACCGCAACAGGCGCGACGTCACCCAGACACCTAATTGCGGAGCGTGAAGCCGAGGTCTAGGTTCCGTCGCCCTTCGGGGGGTCTTTTCAACAGGAGATTGCAGAATGCGTAAGTCGCTGCGGGCTGGCCCCGCGCTTGCGGCTTGTGTCGCGCCTTTGCTTGTCATCACCCAGGCGTTCGCGTCGGATGCGCCATCTGAGCTGAAGCCTTCCGCCGGCATTGAGTTCTTAGGCGTCCCGCTGGAGTTCTTTCTATTCGGCGCCACGCTGGTCGGGGTCGCGCTTTTTCACCACCGCACTTTTACGGTCGCCTTCACCGGTCTTGGGGCGATTATCGCCTACAAGTTTTTCGTGACGGGCTTCACTTTCGGCCCGGGCTTTGAGGGGCTGGTCGGCGCGCTTTGGCACGAGCGGATCATTCTCTCTAACCTCTTTCTCCTTCTGCTCGGCTTCGCCGTGCTGTCGCGCCAATTCGAGCAGAGCAATGCGCCGGAAATGATACCGAGAGTGCTGCCTGACGACTGGAAGGGCGGCCTTGTCCTGCTCGGCATGATTTTCGTGCTGTCGTCCTTCCTCGACAACATCGCCGCTGCGCTTATCGGCGGCGTCGTCGCCAAAGCGATCTACGAAAAGGTTCACATCGGCTTTCTCGCCGCGATCGTCGCTGCGTCTAACGCCGGCGGGTCGGGATCGGTCGTCGGCGATACCACGACGACGATGATGTGGATCGACGGGATCAGCCCGCTTGACGTCGTGCACGCTTATGTGGCGGCCGGCGTCGGCTTTTTCATTTACGCCGTACCGCTTTCAATCGTCCAGCAACGATACAGCCCCATTCAGAAACGCGCGGACACCTCTCATCCGGTCGATATCGTGCGGCTGTTCGTCGTCGCCGCGATCCTGATGTCGGCGATCGGGGCGAACGTCTACGCCAATCTGCGTGCGCCGCATCTTCTTGACCAGTATCCGGTGATCGGGCTCGGCGTCTGGACAGCGATCATCGTCACAGGATTCGTCCGCTTTCCGGATTTGAAAGTCGTTGCAAGCGGATTTAAGGGCGCCTTGTTCTTGCTTGCGCTCGTCACATGCGCTTCGCTGATGCCTGTCGAGGCGCTGCCGTCGGCGAGTTGGCAGACGGCGTTGACGCTCGGCTTTGTCTCGTCCGTCTTCGACAACATTCCGCTTACGGCGCTCGCCATCAAACAGGGCGGCTACGATTGGGGCGTGCTTGCTTACGCGGTGGGATTCGGCGGTTCGATGATCTGGTTTGGTTCGTCTGCAGGCGTCGCGCTGACCAATCTGTTCCCCGAAGGAAAGTCGGTGTTCCGCTGGCTTCTTAACGGCTGGTGGGTGGCGCTTGGCTACGTTGTCGGGTTCTTCGCACTGCTCATCTTGGTCGGCTGGCATCCTCATGCGCCGCACAAAGCCTCGGGCGCGGCCTCGACATCCCACTCTTCAATAACAGCGCCGCCGAGTCCTAGCCGCTGAGCGGGCCCGCCGCTTTTGGTTGCGCCACCCGCGTCAGGCGGCTAGCGTCCCGCGCGCCCCGTCCGGGGCGTGTGGGGCGTTTCAACCAAGCCAACAAAAGAGGCAGGAATGAACCGGCTGCTGATTGGAGCCATGCTTGCAGTTCCAGCACTAGTCCTGGGGGCGGCGCCGGCCATCGCCGCCAGTGCGGGGGCAGCCGCTTCTGGGCCGACGCTTGTCGGAATACCGATCGATTTCTTCCTTTTCGGCGCGACGCTTCTGAGCGTCGCCTTTTTCCACCACCGCACCTTCACGGTCGCGGTGACGGGCCTTTCCGTCATCATCATCTATAAGTTCATCTTCACCGGCTTTCCGCCAGGACCGGGATTTGGCGGCCTACTCGCCCATTTCTGGCATGAGCGAATCATTCTTTCGAACCTTCTGCTGCTGCTCCTCGGCTTCGCCGTCCTGTCACGCCATTTCGAGGATAGCGGCGCCCCGGAAGTGATGCCGCGCTACCTGCCGGACAATTGGCTCGGCCCCGTCGCCTTGCTTGGAATGGTCTGGGTGTGTTCCGGCTTTCTCGACAACATCGCTGCTGCGCTTATCGGCGGCGTGATCGCCAAGCACGTCTTCAAACAGGTGCACATCGGGTATCTTGCAGCGATCGTCGCCTCTTCGAACGCTGGCGGGGCCGGATCGGTTGTGGGGGACACCACAACGACGATGATGTGGATCGACGGCGTTTCACCGCTGGACGTCATGCACGCTTACGTAGCCGCGGCTGTCGCATGGCTGGTGTTCGCCATTCCGCTTTCGCTGAAGCAGCAGGCTTTTTCGCCCATCCAGAAACATGAAGAAGGCCATCACAAGGTCGATTGGGGCAAGATCGGCGTTGTGGCGTTCATTCTTGTGAGCGCGGTCGGGGCGAACGCCGGCGCCAACATATTCGCGCCCAGGCTGCTGGACGTTATCCCCGTGATCGGGCTTGCCGTATGGGGAGCGATCCTGCTCGGCGGCTTCGTTCGCAAACCTAATCTCAAAGTCGCCGCCGACAGCATGAAGGGTTCGCTGTTCCTGCTTGCTCTTGTCAGCTGCGCATCGATGATGCCTGTCCAGGCCTTGCCGCCGGCGAGTTGGCAGACGTCCTTTGGTCTCGGCTTCATTTCTTCCGTCTTTGACAACATTCCGCTCACCGCCCTCGCGCTCAAGCAAGGCGGATTTGACTGGGGCGTCCTGGCGTTCGCCGTCGGCTTCGGCGGATCAATGGTGTGGTTCGGTTCAAGCGCCGGGGTGGCGGTTTCGAACCTCTATCCGGAGGCCAAGTCAGTGTTCAAATGGATCGCGAGCGCCTGGTGGATCCCGATCGGCTACGTAGCCGGTTTCTTCGCCATGCTGGCTGTCTTTGGATGGCATCCGCACGACCCGCAAAAGGAAGTTCCGAGCGCAATTACGGCGCCGGGCGAGCACTGAAGATCACCTGTGTAAACATCGCAAACAACGGGGTGACGAGTTGCGGCCAGGACTATTCGCAATAGCGGCGGCTCTTGCGGTCGGCGCAATGAATGCGGCGGCGGAGGACGCCCAACGCGCCGCCGTCGACGAAGAAGCGCGCGCGATGTTCGAGCGGCTGATCGCCTTTCCGACAGTTTCAGGCCGCGGCGCCGTGCCCAAGATGGCGGGATACCTCGCCGGCGAATTGATGCGCGCCGGCTTTGACCGCAGCGACATCGAGATCATGCCGCTTGGTGAAAGCGCGGCGCTGATCGCCCGCTATCGCGGGACGGCAGGCTCGGCCAAAAAGCCTGTGCTCTTTCTTGCGCATATGGACGTTGTCGAGGCTCGACGTGATGACTGGGATTTTGATCCGTTCGTGCTGACCGAGAAGGACGGGATTTTCTACGGGCGCGGCGTCGTCGACAACAAATACGGCGTGCTTACGTTGACCCAGGCTTTTATGCGGTTGAAGCGCGAGGGCTTCGCGCCCGACCGCGACCTTGTTCTCGCATTCTCGGGCGACGAAGAGACCGAAATGCAGACGACGCGCGTGCTGGCAGAGAAGCTGAAGGACGCCGCCTTCGCCGTGAACTCGGACGCCGGGGGCGGCTACAGGCCGTCGGCTGGCGCGCCCGGCGCTTATGGCGTGCAGGCGGCCGAAAAGACCTATGCGACTTTTGAAATCACGGCGGTCAACGAAGGCGGACATTCGTCGGCGCCGCGGTCTGATAACGCCATCTACGAGCTTGCGGATGCGCTGAGAAAAATCGAGGCGCTCAGATTTCCAGCGCGCTGGAATAGCGTTTCGCTCGCAGCCTTCGCGGCGATCGCGCCAACGCTCCAAGGCGACCTGAAAGCAGCCGTCGAACGCTTCGTCGCCAGGCCGGGGGACAAGAAAGCTCTCAAAGTGATGTCCGCCGATCCCTCGACCGATCGCGATCTGCGCACGACTTGCGTTGCGACCATGCTGCGCGGCGGCCATGCGGAGAACGCCTTGCCGCAGACGGCGACGGCGACAGTCAATTGTCGCATTTTCCCCGGCGACGCGGTTGATGACGTCCGGGCGACGCTCGCCGGGGCCATTGCGAACGACGAACTGAAGATCGAGACGCTTGGCGAGCCCCTCGAAAGTCCGGTCAGCGACATTCCCGCTGAAGTGAGCGCTGCGATCGCCGAAGTCGTCAAGATACGCATGCCGGGTTCGGCGATATCCCCCTATCTCGAGGCCGGCGGCACCGACGGGCTCCACTTTCGCCGTGCGGGCGTGCCGACGGTCGGCGCGGGGCCCATCATCTCACTGGAGGGCGACGACTATAGTTTCCACGGCAAAAACGAGCGCTTTCCCACCGCGCGCTTTTATGACGGCCTCGATCACTTCGTAATCTTCATCAAGGCGCTTGCGGGCGCGCAGGCGGAATGAGTCGAGCTCAGAAAGCGTAAGTTGCGATGAGCCGCAGATCGGCGTCGGGCGCTGATTGTGAAACGCCGATAAGCCAGCCTGCCTCCAGACCGACTTGTCGAGTGACGCGCGTGCGGGCGAAAAAACCGATCTGATGGCGCTGCGAGTCGAATGACCCGAATTCGCCGATCCTGTTCCAGTTGTCAAAAGTCTGCGCGCCGATGCGCGTCTTCGACGACAGCGCGTAGGAGACTTCGGCTCGCGTCTCGAGCTGAAGGCCGCCAAGGGCTTCTTCGCCGAATTCGCGGGCGATGAAAACATCGCCGCGCACCTGCCAGACGCTGTCGAGTTCGACGGCGTTCAGAATAACGATCCGCGCCCGTCCGGGGCGGCGATCCAACGGGATGAAGCCGTCGAAGCGGATGGAACTGTCCCAGCCGCCCGCTGCTTCGCTTTCGATGAACTGATGGTGGACGTGGGCGATGAGGTTTTGCGATTTCAATACGCCGTCCGCATTTTCTCCCTGCAGCAAGATAAGCCGCAAGCGCCAACTGTCGTCGAGCGAGTGCTGGTAATGAAGTCGTTGGCCAAAACGGCCGGGGCGTTTGTCGTCAGGAAGTGAAAAACCGGCGCGATAATCAAACAACCGTTCGCCGGCGGGGATGTCGGCGCTTGGAACAGTCGACAAGGACTGCCCTGCCGCCCGGCCGGCTGCGACGACGGCGATCACCATGACCGCAAAACTGATCGACCAGCTGGCGCGCATGAACCGACCGCATCCAGGCGCCGTTATTTCTCGTTGTCGCTGACCAGCACCGGACCAGTGGCGCCATTGGCGCCGTTGTCCTTTAGGATGCCGAGCCGTTTTGCGACTTCGCGATAGGCTTCCGTGACGCCGCCGAGGTCCTTGCGGAAACGGTCCTTGTCCATGATCGCGCCGGTTTCCATGTCCCAGAGGCGGCAGCCGTCGGGGCTGATTTCGTCGGCGAGGATGAGGCGAACCATGTCGCCTTCATATTGCCGGCCGAACTCGACCTTGAAATCGACAAGCTTGATGCCGACGCCGGCGAAGAGGCCCGACAGAAAGTCGTTGATGCGCAGGGCGAGCGCCATCATGTCGTCGATTTCCTGCGGCGTCGCCCAGTTGAACGCGGTGATGTGCTCCTCGGATACGATGGGATCGCCGAGCGCATCGTTCTTGTAGTAAAACTCAACCACGGAGCGCGGCAGCTGGGAGCCTTCTTCAAGACCCAGGCGCTTCACCAGCGACCCAGCCGCGACATTCCGCACGACGACTTCGAGCGGGATGATCTCGACATGCCGGATCAGCTGCTCGCGCATGTTGAGCCGGCGGATGAAATGCGTCGGCACCCCGATCCGCTCGAGGCCCTGCATGACGAACTCGGAGATGCGGTTGTTGAGAACGCCCTTGCCTTCGAGAACAGCGCGCTTCTGGTTGTTGAACGCGGTCGCGTCGTCCTTGAAATATTGGATCAGCGTGCCGGGCTCCGGCCCCTCAAAGAGGATCTTCGCCTTGCCTTCATAGACCTGCTTGCGGCGAGCCATTTTCATTAGGTCCTTCCCGGCGGGTGACGTCCACGGCCACGGGATCGCCGGGTCGTTCGGAGCGGGGCGCTATACGCGCTTCCCTCCCGCCCGAAAACCCCTACATCCAACCTGCGGCCGGCGTCTATCGCCGCAGCGCAGCAATCCTGCCGGGCCGCATTGCGGGGCCCGTCGGGGGCGGCTAAAACGACGCCCAGTAGGCTTGAAAAACGTAAGGAAATCAACGGCTATGGCCAATTTCGACGAACGGAAAGACACTTTCGAGAAGAAGTTCGCCCATGACGAGGCCTTGAAATTCAAGGCTGGCGCCCGGCGCAATAGGCTTCTGGGGCAGTGGGCCGCCGGCCTGATGGGCCTTTCCGGGGACAAGGCGGAAGATTACGCCAAGTCGGTTATCAAGGCTGACTTCGAGGAAGCCGGCGACGACGATGTGTTCCGCAAGATCAAGGGAGACCTCGCGGCGGCCGGCGTTGACCAGAGCGACCACCAGATCCGCCGCCATATGGACGAGTTCATGGCCGAGGCGATCCGTCA
>CAZGXT010000037.1:0-19340 GCA_964529675.1 uncultured Caulobacterales bacterium | reverse complement strand
CCATCAGCGCGACGGCGGCGTTGCAGAGCGTGCCGCCGGAATCGACGATGTCGTCAAAGAGGACGCAGTCGCGCCCCTTCACGTCGCCGATGATGTGCATGACCTCGGAATGGCCCGCATGTTCGCGCCGCTTGTCGACGATGGCGAGCGGCGAGTTGTCGAGCCGCTTGGACAACGCCCGCGCCCGCACGACGCCGCCGACATCGGGCGAAACGACGGTCACGTCGCTGATGTCGCCCTTGTGCAGCGCGCGGATTTTTTCCTCGAAGACTTTGACGGCGTAAAGATTGTCGGTCGGGATGTCGAAAAAGCCCTGGATTTGGCCGGCGTGAAGATCGACGGTCAGCACGCGGTCGGCCCCGGCGGTGGTGATGAGGTTGGCGACGAGCTTCGCCGAAATCGGCGTTCTGGGGCCGGCCTTCCGGTCCTGCCGCGCATAGCCGAAATAGGGAACGACGGCGGTGACGCGGCTCGCCGAAGCGCGCGTCAGCGCGTCGATGGTGATGAGGAGCTCCATCAGATTGTCGTTCGCCGGGTTCGACGTCGACTGGATGACGAAAACATCCTCGCCGCGGACGTTCTCCCGGATTTCGACGAAAACCTCGCCGTCCTTGAAGGTGCGAATCTCCGCTTCAGCTAGGGGGGTCGCCAAGCGGCGCGCGATCGTCTCGCTGAGACGGCGGTTCGAATTGCCCGAAATCAGCTTCATGCCGGCGGCCCCTGTCAACGATGCCGGCGTTTTGACGGTTTTGCGACGACGGATCAAGGCTGCGCCGGCAACGCGATCGCCGACAGATTGCGCCCGTAATCGGGCTCGTTCGCCCGCCGGCTCGCCCGGTAGCTGAAATAGGCGGACTTTTCCCCAAGCGTGCAGACGTCTAGGTCGTCAAGATGAACGACGCCTGCGCGGGCGAGTTCGGCGCGCCCGAAGCCGGCGAGGTCGAACTGGCGCTTGTCCGCCGCCGCGCCGGGCGCGAAGAACTGCTCCGTATCCGGATGTTTTTCGGCGAAGGCCCGTACGACGTCGAGCCCGACTTCGAAATTCGGCTGGCGGAGGCAGGGGCCGAGCGCCGCGCGAATGCGGGACGGTCGAGCGCCGAGCGTCGTCATGGCGGCGACCGTATTGCCGAGAACGCCTGCGAGCGCGCCGCGCCAGCCGGCGTGCGCCGCGCCGATGATTTCGGCCTCGGCGTCGATAAAGAGGAACGGCATGCAGTCGGCGGCGAGGACGCCGAGCGCGACGCCCCTCATCCGCGTCGCCATCCCGTCAGCGCGCGGCCCCGCGCCCCGCCAGGGCTCCGTCACGATGACGGCGTCGGCGGAATGAACCTGATAAAGCGTCAGAAGATGCGCAGCGCCCAGCGCCTCGCGGCAGCGCCTGCGGTTTTCTGTAACGCGCTGCGGGTCGTCGCTTGATCCAAGCCCGGTGTTGAGCGAGGCGAACATCCCCTCCGACACGCCGCCCTCGCGGCCGAAAAATCCGTGTACGGTGTTATCAAGAGCCGGGGATTTGAGGCGCGGCGGCGTCACGGCTGGAACCCCGCCGGCGCAGGCAAGCCCGGCGCGGAAATGCAGAACGCCTTGAAGAGCTCGCCCATTTGCGTCGGGCTGACGAGACGCTGCGCGCCCTGATGAAGCGCCATCACCTCCTGCGGAGACTTGCCCTGGCTGAGGCGTTCGAGCCGGAACGGCAGGCCGAGCCGTTCGAGGAAGGCGCCTTGTGCGACGGGCCCGTGCGCGCTTGCGCCCGCATTGAAGGCGGCGCGCGTCAGCCGCTCGAAATTGACATGCGCGGTGATGTCGGCCGAGCCCGGCGACGACAGCACCGGCCAGTATTGATGGCGACGCACCGCCTGCAGGGTTTCGCCGTAGCCGTCATGGAGGTGCCCGTAATCGATGATCAGCGCGCGCCCGCCGCGTTCATGCAGCGCCCTTGCGATTTCATCCGCCGCCGCCTCCGCCGCCGTCGAAAGTTCGAAGATCGCGCCCTCGCCGACATTCTCCTTGGACGGAAGATCGAGCGACGGGTCGGGGGGCGTTGCGTCGACCGTGAAGGCGAGGCCGTCGCCGTCGGCCGCAAGCCCGACCATCCTTTCGCGCCAGCCGGTCGCGCCGCGCTCGAATTGACGGATCGGGAAACAGTCGAAGAACTCGTTGGCGATGATGAGCGTCGGCGCCGGCGGCACGTCCGCGAACCGGTCCGCCCAGTCCATTCTGACCCCGGCGTCCTTCACGCGCCGCCGCTGTTCAAGGCGCATGCGTCCGCTTGTCTCGACGAGCCAGACATGCGCAGCGTCGAGGAAAGCCGGCCTCAGACGCGCGGCGCGCAGAATGTCGTGCATGAGGACGCCGCGCCCCGGACCAAGCTCGACAAGATTGAACGAAGCCGGCGAGCCCATGTCGGTCCAGGACTGCACCAGCCAGAGGCCGACCAGTTCCCCGAAAATCTGGCTGACCTCCGGCGCCGTCGTGAAGTCGCCCTCCGCGCCGATCGGCGAGCGCGTCATGTAATAGCCGTCCTGCGGATGATAGAGCGCATCGGCCATATAGTCGGCGACGGTGATCGCCCCGCGGGCGCGGATGAGCGCGATCAGGCGGTCTTCAAGCGCCGTGCGTTCCGCCGCGGCCTCGCGGGTCATGAGGCCTCGGCTGGCGAGGTCGATTTCCTGAAGGCGCGCCAGAGGAAGAACGCGCCGATCGCGACCATCGGCAAGGAGAGCATCATCCCCATGGTGAGACCGATCGGGAAGTTCGGCATGAACGCGTCGGGCTCGCGGAAATGTTCGACGAAGAACCGCGCAAGGCCGTAGCCGCCGACAAAGAGTCCCATCGCAGCGCCGGGCCGCTTCAGGAGCCCGAAACGCCTGACGCCGATGAGCAGGATCGCGAACAGGAGCACCCCTTCGAGCGCGGCCTCATAGAGCTGGCTCGGGTGGCGCGGCAGCTGGTCGGGATCGGCAGGAAACACCATCGCCCAGGAGGCGTCGGTCGCGCGCCCGTAAAGCTCGCCATTGATGAAATTGGCGAGGCGTCCGAAGAAAAGCCCGATCGGCGCCGCGCAGGCGAAGAGATCGCCGATGGCGAGCGCATCAAGCTTGTGCTTGCGCGCAAACCAGATGCCCGCGAGCGTCACGCCGATGATGCCGCCATGAAACGACATGCCGCCCCGCCACAGCATCAGCGCGGGCGGGATCGGGATCCAGCCGATAAGCGTCTTGATGAGGCCGTCATTCATGGCGGCGCCGAGCGGCTCCCATGCGCCGACGAGGAGCGACGGCTCATAGAAGAAGAGGTATCCAAGCCGCCCGCCGGCCATCACCCCGATCGCCACCCAGAAGATGAGGTCGTCGAGCTGAACCTTGGTCAGCGGCGCTGACGACTTCGGCCACAGCGCGGGTTTCCTGATGAGGGAGAGCGCGTACCACCAGCCAAGCCCGATCCCGAAAATATAGGCGAGCGAATACCAGCGGATGGGCAAGGGGCCGATCGAGACTGCGACCGGGTCGATATTGGGGTAGGGGATCGCCATGGCCTGTCCGTTATGGGGCGGGCATCGCTTAGCGCGCTTTTTCGCCGCTGTCGCCTTTCGGGAGCCTTCCTCCTATTTATGGATGAAAGGAGCCGCCCATGCAGACCCAGAGCCCGTTCTTCGATGAAATCGCCAAACTGATGTCCGAAGCCGCGGGCGCCGTCGACGGCGTGCGGCGCGAGGCTGAAACAGTCGCGCGCGGGCAGCTCCAGCGCCTCCTCGCCGACATGGACCTCGTGACCCGGGAAGACTTTGAGGCGGTGCGCGACATGGCCGTCGCCGCGCGCGCGGAAAACGAACGCCTTGCGGCGCGGATCACCGAACTTGAAGCGCGCCTCTCAGCAAGAGCCTGACGGGCTTGGGCAAAATGAAACCGACCCTGCGGGGAAGGAATCCTTGCGCCGCAGCGCCGACTCGCCGCGCAATCCGGTCGTCCCAGACACAGGATCGCTCATGTCGATTGAACTCCTCAAAGCGCCGGCGCCCGAAATTGATCCGCTCGAGGCGCTGGAGGCGGTTGCGGATGACCTCGCGCTGAGCGTCGAGCGCGTCGATAACGACGAGCTTCATCTCGCCATGCCGGGCCTTTGGCGTGACGCCGGCTTTTGGTTCACCTGGCGTGCGGAGCTGTCGACGCTGCAAATGGGCGCGCCTCTCGATCTCAAGGCGCCGAAGGGTCGTATCAATGATGTCGCGCGCCTTGTCGCCATGATCAATGAGCGGTTGTGGATCGGGCATTTCGACCTCTGGTCGGAAGACAGCTCGATCGTTTTCCGGAACGCCGCGGTGCTCCCAGCAGACGGACGGCTCGACGCCGGTCAGGCGGAAATTCTCATCAAGGGCGCGCGCGAAGCGATCGACCGCTTTCTGCCGGCCTTCAACTATCTGATCTGGGGCGGCAAGTCGCCGGAAGAAGCGCTCGACGCCTCGATGTTCGAGACCGCGGGAAATGCCTAGTCCTGGTACCCGTTGGGGTTGGCGCTTTGCCAGCGCCAGTGATCGGCGCACATGTCATCGAGCGTTTTAACCGCGCGCCAGCCGAGCAGCGTCGCAGCCTTCGATGCGTCGGCGTAGACTTCGGCGACGTCGCCGGGGCGTCGCTCTACGATTTCATAGGGAATGTCACGGTTCGACTGGCGCTTGAACGCTGAAATCGCCTGCAGGACCGAAACGCCTTTCCCGGTCCCCAGGTTGATGTCGGCGGCCCCGCCTCCGGCGCCGGCAAGATAGTCGAGCGCCGCCAGATGCCCGCGCGCGAGGTCAACGACATGGATATAGTCGCGCACGCCGGTTCCGTCGCGCGTCGAATAATCGCCGCCGAACACCTTCAAGCTCGGCAGTCGGCCGACCGCGACCTGGGCGATGTAGGGGAAGAGATTGTTCGGCACGCCCGCCGGGTCTTCGCCGATCCGTCCCGAGGGATGCGCGCCGACCGGATTGAAGTAGCGCAGATTGACGATGCGCCAGCGCGGATCGGCCCGCGCGAGGTCCCTCAGCATTTCCTCGATGAAGAACTTGCTCTTGCCGTAAGGATTGGTCGGCCCTGTCGCTCCGGTCTCGCTGACTGGGCTTTGGTTCAGCTCGCCATAGATGGTGGCGGATGAAGAGAACACGACGGTGCGCGCGTTCGCGGCTTCAAGCGCGCGCACTAGCGCCAGCGCAGACCCGAGATTGGCGGCGTAATAGCGCACCGGATCGGCGACCGACTCGCCGACCGCCTTCAGCCCAGCGAGATGAACGGCCCCGTCCGGCCGAAAGTCCTTGATCGCTTTCGCCGCGAGCGCGGCGCCCGTGGGGTCCGCAAGATCGGCCTTTATAAAGTCCGGCTTGCGCCCGGCGATTTCGGCGATCCGGTCAAGCGCCTTTGGGCTGGAATTTGAAAAGTCGTCGACGACGAGCACGTCGCGGCCGCTGGCGAGCAAGTCCACGCAGACATGGCTGCCGATATAACCTGCTCCCCCGGTGACGATGACGCGCTTTGACATTGAATTTTAGAGCAGATCGTCGCGTTTTCGCGCTTTGAGATCATCGACGATTTTCTTGACGTCCTGTGCGCGGTCTTTCGGCGCAACCAATACCGCATCCCCCGTCGCCACGATGATGAGATCGCTGACGCCGATCGCGGCGACGAGCGGGCCGTCGGAGCGAATGATATTGTCGCCGCAGTCGATCGCGGCGACGCGAACGTCCGCAGGCAAGGCGTCAAGCGCCGTCCAGGAGCCGATATCGCTCCATCCAGCGTCAACCGGCGCGACCACCGCGGCGCGGCGCGTCTTTTCCATCACCGCATAGTCAATCGAGTCCGACGGGCACTCGGCGAACAGCGCTGGGTCGAGGGTAAGCGCAAGGCCCGAACGCGACGCCGCGCCAAGGGCGTTCGCAGCGTTCTTTCGGATCGCTGGCGCGTAGGTGTTAAGCTCGGCGTCCATCGCAGCCGGCGAAAAAAGAAAGACGCCGGCGTTCCAGAAATGCCGTCCGCCGGCGACATAGCGCTCGGCGGTGGCGCGATCCGGCTTTTCGCGAAAGCCCGCGACCTCAAAGACGCGCTCAATGATATCGGCCCCCGTTTCTACATAGCCGAAGCCGGTATGGGGTTCGGTCGGCTTGATGCCGAATGTGACGATCGCCCCCTTCGCCGCCGCGGACGCGCCCTGCATGACGGCCTGCCGGAAAGCGGCCCCGTTCGCGACATGTTGGTCCGCCGGCGTCAGCAGCGCAAGACGACCATCGCCCGCGCGCCCCGACCAGGCGCTCGCAACGGCGGCGACAGCGGCGGTGTTCCGCGGCATCGGTTCGATAATGACGCCGTCCGGCGTCACGCCGATCTCGGCGAGTTGCGATTCGATCAGCGGCAAATGCGCGGCCCCGCCGATGATCAGGGGCGGCAGAAATCCGTCTCCGGAAAAGCGCCGGACGGTTTCCTGGAACAACGACTGCGCTCCGGTCAGGGGCAGAAACTGTTTAGGACGCTTTTGGCGGGACATCGGCCAAAGCCTTGTCCCTGCGCCGCCCGACATGATCACAGGCTGAATGGACGGAGCAACACTCATGGACGGCTTTCCCCCCGGGCATCGGCGACTGCGGCCACCGCTTCATAGATGTGATAGAGAATGCTGGCCGGAACAGGCGCCGGCGCCCGCTCGCCAGCGGCGTCAAATTCATCGATCCAGAGGCCTTCCTTGTCGACCGCAAGGTAAGTGTTGAAGAGCGCCTCAATAATCGTCGCCGCTTCAAGCTTTTGACCCATAATGGTCGCTGCGCGCAGGAGCTCCGTCTGCGGCCACAGGCGGCGGCCGCCGGCGGCGGGGCGCTCCCCGATCAGCGCAAGGTCCGGTACAAACGGTTCCCCGGGAATGCGACGCGCGTTCGCCGCTTCATACAGGGACCTTTTTAGCGCTTCGCGCTTCTCCCCCGTCTGGCGCTCATAGCGATCGATCAGAGCGACCCACTCAGCCATATGCCCGGGCTCGATCCGGTCGCTGACTATTTCAATGAACGACCAGTCGTCGTTGAAAAACTCACGCAACGCCTCTGCTTTCGGGTCATAGAACTTCGCCCGAAACAGCGCTTCGACGGCGTGCACGCGATCAAGAACGCCGGCATCTTGCGTCGCGGCGGCGAGCGACAGCAGCGCCTCGAACAAATGCATGTGCGGATTTTGGCGGCGCGGGTGTCCGCCGCGGTCATTCTCCCGAAACCCGCCGAAGGGCGAGGCGAACTCGCGATCAAGAAAAGACAGCGTATTCCTGGCGATCGTCAGCGCCCGGTTGTCGCCGGCCTTTATGCGCGCAGCGCAGGCCAGAATCAGGAAGGCCTGATCGTAGAGATCGCGCAAATGCTGATCGATGCTCCCATCATCATTCAGCGCATGAACGCAGCCGCGCGCGCCCTCATTGGGAATTGCGGTCGCCAGCAGTCGGTCGAAGCCTTTGGCGGCGATTTCCTCGCCGTGGGGGAACCATCCGCGGCGCGCGACTTCTGTGAAGGTATGGATCTGGCGGCATTGCACCCGCACGCGCCGGCGTCCCGGCAGGGGCGTTGCGGCGCTGTCGAGGCTTTCATAGAAACCGCCGGCGGCGTCGACGCCGGCGCCGGCCCACAAGGGCAGCGCGCGCGCAACGAACCAGTCTTCCAGTCTTTTCGCCGCCGCCTGAAAGCGCATGGTTCCCCCGCCGTCGACCGGCGCCCGCTCGGACATTTGAGTGCTGATCACTCGACCGTAACCGACTTTGCCAGATTTCGCGGCTGATCGACATCGGTTCCCTTCGTCGTCGCCGTGTAATAGGCGAGCAATTGAAGGGGCGCGGCGTAAACGATCGGTGAAAGTAGGGGGTGCGTCTGTGGAAGTTCGATCGCCCCCCATAGGCCGTCGCCGGCGTTAGCGATCCCTTTTGCGTCGGAGATGAGCAGCGCCTTGCCCTCGCGCGCCATCACCTCATGCATGTTGGAAATTGTTTTTTCGTAATGCCGGTCGGAAGGCGCGATGACGATCACCGGCATGTCGCTGTCGATGAGGGCGATCGGGCCGTGCTTCAGTTCGCCCGCTGCGTAGCCCTCGGCGTGGATATAGGAGACTTCCTTGAGCTTCAACGCGCCTTCCATGGCGAGCGGGAAATTGACGCCGCGGCCGACATAAAGCGTATCGCGAGCCTTGGCGATTTCGCGGGCGACCTCTTCGATCTTGGGCGCCTGCTTGAAGGCTTCGCTGACAAGGCGGGGAACCTGGAGCAAAGACGTAACGAGATCGCGAGCCTCTTTTTCAGAGAGCGCTCCGCGCTGCCGGCCGGCCGAGATGGCGATCGCGGCGAGCGCAGCCAGCTGGCAAGTGAACGCCTTGGTTGAGGCGACGCCGATCTCGGGACCGGCCGCCATCGGGAAGATGACGTCTGCTTCCCGCGCGATCGAGCTTTCCGGCACGTTGACGACCGCTGCAATTTTCTGCCCGCGCGTCTTGGCGTCTCTGAGCGCGGCGAGCGTGTCAGCGGTCTCGCCGGACTGCGACACATAGAGCGCGCCGCCGTTCTTCGGATAGGGCACGTCACGATAACGCAGCTCCGACGCGATATCGATTTCAACCGGCAGTCGCGCCCAGGCTTCAAACCAATATTTGGAGATCAGCCCGGCGTAATAGGCGGTGCCGCAGGCGGAGATTGTCAGCCGGTCGAGCGCGGCGAAGTCGAATGAGGTCGGCGGCAGGCGGACTTCGCCGGTCGCGGCGTCAATGTAGCGAGACAGCGTATGCGCGATGACTTCCGGCTGCTCAAAGATTTCCTTCGCCATGAAATGGCGGTGGCCATCCTTGTCGACCATGTTTTCAGACGCCGTCGATATGGTCTCCGCGCGGTTCGCCCGCCGTCCATGCTCGTCGTAAATGTCGAATCCGGCGCGCGAAATGATCGCGTAGTCGCCTTCCTCGAGATAGGTGACCCGGTTCGTGAAGGGGGCGAGCGCATAGGCGTCGGAGCCGACAAACATCTCCCCGTCGCCGCGTCCGATCGCCAGCGGCGAACCGCGCCGCGCCGCGACCAGAAGGTCGTTTTCGCCTGAGAAGATGATCGCAAAGGCGAAGGCGCCGCGCATACGACCTAACGCCTTCGCAACTGCATCTTTCGGCGCCAGTTTCTCGTCTCGCAAATAGTAAGTGATCAGCTGCGCGCAGACCTCTGAGTCGGTTTGCGAGGTGAAGGAATATCCCTTCGACTTTAGTTCGTCGCGCAGCTCGGCGAAATTTTCGATGATGCCGTTATGAACGAGCGCAACGCGCTCGGTCGCGTGAGGGTGGGCGTTGGCGTCGGTAGGCGCCCCATGCGTCGCCCAGCGCGTGTGGCCGATGCCCGTCGCGCCGCCCAGCGGAAAGGCCGCGAGCTTTTCCGACAAAGCCGAAAGCCGGCCGGAGGCGCGCCGCCGATCGAGGAACCCGTCGCGAATCGTCGCAACGCCCGCCGAATCATAACCCCGGTATTCGAGGCGCCGGAGCCCCTCGACGATCATCGGCGCAACGTCCGATTTGCCGAGAATCCCTATGATGCCGCACATGAAATGACACTTTCTTTGAAACCCGCCCTGCGAAGGGGCGGATCAACGCCAAACTATCGGGGCCCTTGGCCGATTTGAAGGCGCCGCCACGGCGCCTAGAGGGCGGACCGGATGAGATCGGCCGCCTTCTCGCCGATCATGATTGCAGGGGCGTTGGTGTTTCCCGAGATCAGTTTCGGCATGATCGAAGCGTCGGCGACCCGCAAGCCCGAGACGCCATTCACCCTCAATTGGGCGTCGACGACCGCCCGCTCATCGGTCCCCATCCGGCATGTGCCGACCGGGTGGTAAATCGTATCGCTTCGGGCTCGGATGTCCTCGATCAGCGCTTCATCGGAGCAATTCGGCCCCTCATAGACATAAGGGCCGGCGGCCTCGGCGAAGGCCGGCGCTTCGAAAATCCGGAACATGAGGCGCGCACCGCGCATCAGGCGGTGCAGGTCGTCTTCATCGCTGAGGAAATTCGGATCGATCTCCGGCGCGGCTGACGGATCGGGAGACGACAGCCGAACCTCGCCCCGGCTTCGTGGACGCAGGACGCAAGCGTGACAGGAATAGCCGCCGCCGAAGTGCTTCTTGCGGCCGTGATCATCGACCAGCGTCGGCAGGAAAATCAGTTGCACGTCCGGTTCGCCGAGATGCGGCTCCGTTCTGACGAAGCCGCCGGCTTCCGCGATATTGGATGTGAGGGGCCCATCGCCCTCCTTGCGATATCGTCCGATGGCCGATGGAAGCCCCAAGACGAACGGCACGGTGAAGCCAATGGACTCCGGCGACGTTGACCGGCGCAGCACTGAGTAGTCGATATGGTCTTGAAGGTTCTTGCCGACCTCCGGCGCGTCCGCGATGACGTCAACGCCATAGCGGCGCAACTGATCCGCCGGGCCGATCCCCGCCAGCATCAGGATCTGCGGCGACTGCAGCGCGCCGGCTGAAACGATCACCTCCCGCCGCGCTCTCACTATCTTCGTCTCGCGGCCTTTCCGATATCGCACCCCGACAGCCCGCCGGTTCTCGATCAGGATTTTTTCGCAGATCGCCTCGGTTTCGATGGAAAGGTTAGGACGCGACCGCGCGGGGTTCAGATAGGCCGCCGCTGCTGAACAGCGGCGTCCATGGCGCTGCGTCACCTGATAATACCCCATCCCCTCCTGACGGGCGCCATTGAAATCCTCGTTGGCTGAAAGCTGGAGTTCGGCGGCGGCCTCAAGGAACATATCCGACAGGGGATTTCTGAAACGCAGGTCGCTGACGGCGAGCGGCCCGCCCGTCGCATGGAAATCATCAGCTCCGCGCTCATTGTCTTCCGCGCGCTTGAAATAAGGCAGCACGTCGTTCCAGGCCCAGCCTGCCACGCCCCAGCCGTCATAGTCGGCCTTCGTGCCGCGGATATAGATCATCGCATTGATGGAGCTTGATCCGCCAAGCGTTCGGCCGCGCGGCTGATAGCAGATCCGATTGTTCAGGAAGCGCTGCGGCGTCGTGTCAAACGCCCAGTTATAGATCGTGCCGGTCGGGAAAAATGCAAAGCCGAGCGGCATGTGGATCAGGGCGCTCTTGTCCTCGGGCCCCGCCTCCAGAACGCAAACCGTCGTCTTTGCGTCCTCGCTGAGGCGCGCGGCGATGGTCGACCCGGCCGAGCCTGCGCCGATGACGACATAGTCGAATTCTTCGCCCGAGGGCGCTGTCGAAGGCTGCATGGCGCGATTTTTCAAACGATCTTGCGAACCATCTTGAGAAGCTTGTCGGTCTTCTCCGAGAACGGCGGGTAAAGCATTTTGTTCGACGCAAATTTGCTCTGATAAAAGACCGGCTTCATGTGCGAAAAGGTCTCGAAGCCCTTTTCGCCGTGATAGGCGCCGATCCCGCTCTTGCCGACGCCGCCGAAAGGCAGATGCTCCTGCGCGACGTGCCAGAGCGTGTCGTTGACCGTTACGCCGCCCGAAATCGTCCGCCGGAGCGCATCATCGCGCGCTCCGTCATCGGTTCCGAACCAGTAAAGCGCCAGCGGCCGGTCGCCGTCGTTGATGCGTTTCAGTGCGTCCTCGCGGCCCGAGACGCCGAGCACCGGCAGAACGGGCCCAAAGATCTCTTCCTTCATCAAGGCAAGATGCTGCGGTGGATCGACGACGATCGTGAAGGGCAGTTTCCTTTGCGGGTCGAGCGCATTCGCGGACCCCACTTCGACGACCTTCACGCCGGCGTCTTTTGCTTCCGCCACCATCGCCTTCAGGCGGGCGAAATGGCGCTGCGAAATGATCGCCGTATAATCGGAAGTCGTGTCGATTTCCGGGTAAAGGCGGCGCACCGACGCCGCAATCGCGTCGACCGTCGCGCCGAGTTTGGCCTGCGGCGCCAATACATAGTCCGGCGCGACGCAGGTTTGTCCGGCGTTGAAGGACTTGCCATGCGCGATTGACAACGCGGCGGCGGCGACATCGGCGCTTTCGTCGATGATCGCGGGCGACTTGCCGCCGAGTTCAAGCGTCACCGGCGTCAGGTTCTTGGCCGCAGCCATGTAGACTTTCTGGCCGACGCTTGTCGATCCTGTGTAAAGGAGGTGATCGAAAGGCACGGACGAAAACGCCTGCCCGACCTCCACCCCGCCGGTGACGACCGCGAAGACGTTCTCGTCGAATTCGGCGCGCACGATCTCGCGAAGAAGGTCGCTGGTGCGCGGCGTCAGTTCGCTCGGCTTCAGCATGACCCGGTCGCCGGCCGCAAGCGCCGCAGCCGCAGGTGAAAGCGCCAGCTGCACCGGGTAATTCCAGGGCGAGATAATGCCGATTACGCCGAGCGGCTGCGGCTCAAGGCGGCTCTTTCCGGGCTTCATATGGAGCGGCGTCGCGACCGCGCGCGGACGCATCCATCTGGCGAGGTTCGCTTTCGCCATCTTGGCCGCTGACACGCTGACGATCACTTCGGCGACGAGTGTTTCATGGCGCGAGCGGCAGGAAAAATCATCGTTGACGGCTGCGATGATCCGCGCCTCGTTCGCTTCGACGATGCGAATAAGTGCGTCGAGCCGCGCCCGGCGGGTGTCGATCGAGGGGTAGGGCTCAGCGGCGAAGGCTTGACGCTGGAGCGCGAAGACGCGCTCGATCTCGGCATTGGCGGCCTCAAGCGGGCGGGCGGTGTCAGCCATAGCGGGGCCTCCTGGCGGCGAAAATTGGAAACGCGTCAGTTTCCTGCGAACCGAGGCCGACTGTCCAGCGCGTGCGGCGCCGTCAACCTTACGCTCGAGTTCGAATTTCTAATCGTCCGCAGCGTTACCCCGGGGGGGATCGGGCGAACGCCGTCGAACAACAAGGCGTCCAACCAGCGAGGGCTGGTGGAGCTGAGGGGAATCGAACCCCTGACCTCCTCATTGCGAACGAGGCGCTCTCCCATCTGAGCTACAGCCCCTTGCGGCCGGATGACGGCCCCAGGACGTTGGGAGGCGATGCTCTAGGACTGGGCTTGCGTGCTGTCAATTGCGAGGCGATGGTCGAAAAGCAAGCCAGTTAAGGAGGCAAATGATGCTCGACATTGCGCTCGCCGCCTTGCTTGGCGTGTCCCGTGAAGGCGCCCCGCCGGACGCCTGGCGATGCCGGAATCAGGTTGAAGTCTGGTGCGCGGCCGACGGCTGCGCCGCCACCAATCCGGACGAGTTCACGCCCATGGATGTGTCCGCGAAGGCAGACGGAAACCTTTCCGTGTGCGCCTATACGGGTTGCTGGACTGGAAAGGCTAAGGTCGCCCGCGCCGGCGGGCGCTGGCTGTGGGCTGGCGACGGCTTCCCGTTCTCGTCCTCGGCTGAAGGAGAGAAGACGGACGTCACCCTCGTCATTATCGCCAGGGACGGCGTCGGATTCGTGCGAGCCGGCGGGCTTGCGACTCCAGTCCTTTGTTCACGAGGCGCAGGCGACCCCGACTAGCGCTTGGTTGCGCAGGCGCCCGACGCAACCTAAGTCAACGCGGAACCAACGGTGAGCTTGCAATGGGTTTCTTCGCCTTCATCCTTTACCAGCTGATTGGATTCTATGTCCTGGTGATTTTCGTCACCGTCATCATCAGCTGGCTGATTGGTTTCAACGTCATCAACCGGCACAATCAGGTCGTGAACTGGATCGCCAATACCGGAAATGCGTTGACCGAGCCGGTGCTAGGGCCGGTAAGGCGGATGCTGCCGAACATGGGCGGAATCGATATCTCGCCTGTCATCGTGATCATCGTGCTCCAGGCCGTGAATCTTTATCTCGTCCGCCCGTTAATGTGACCGTCGTCGCGTTTAAGGCGCTGACCTTCAAATTGTCCGGCGCCGCAGCGCTGACGGCGCGGCCGAGTGGACTGAGGGAAGGGTGATCGTGACGGCGGAGATCATCGACGGCAGGGCGATCGCGGCGGGCCTTCAGGAAAAGACCGCGCGCGCGACAGCCGTATTCAAGGCGAAAACGCAAACATCGCCGGGGCTGGCGGTGGTGCTCGTCGGCGATGATCCTGCGAGCCAGATCTATGTCCGCAACAAGGGCGTCGCCGCCAACAAAACGGGGATGCGATCGCTCGAGCACAGGCTGCCCGCTGACACGCCTGAAGCGGCGGTTATCGACCTCGTTCGCACTCTCAACGCGGACGACAGCGTCGACGGCATCCTCGTGCAGATGCCCTTGCCCGCGCAGATCGACCCCTATCGCGTCATCAACGAGATCGACCCGGGCAAGGACGTCGACGGCCTAACCGAAACGAACGCCGGGCGCCTTTTGCTCGGCAAGCCGGGACTCGAACCCTGCACGCCGCGCGGTTCGATGATGCTGATCAAGACGATCGCGCCCGAGCTCTCCGGCCGCAGCGCCGTCGTAGTCGGGCGCTCTATTCTCGTCGGCAAGCCGCTCGCCATGATGCTGCTTGCGGAGAACTGCACCGTGACGGTCGCTCATTCGAGAACCGCCGACCTCGCCGGGGCCTGCCGCTCCGCGGACATTCTTTGCGCAGCGGTGGGCAGGCCCAAGCTTATTCAGGGCGACTGGGTGAAACCGGGCGCCATCGTGATTGACGTCGGCATCAACAGGGTTGGCGCGGGCCTCGTCGGCGACGTCGACTTTGAGGGCGCGAAACCGCGTGCGCGCGCGATTACGCCGGTGCCGGGCGGGGTCGGACCGATGACGATCGCCTGCCTCTTGCGCAATACGGTCCTTGCTGCGGCGCGCAGGCGAGGATTTGCCGACCCGCAGGTCTGACGCCCGGCCGCGTTGAAGACCCATCCCGCTCTTCCCATATGACGCTTTAGGAAGGGTGACCCATGACCAGAATCAATCCTCTCAAGGCGGCGCTCCTTGCCGCCGCTTCGTTTGCGGCGGTCAGCGCCAGCGCCGCGGCGCCGGGCGTCGAGCCCGCGCCGATCGAGCACGCCGTCGTCGCCGCGACGCATGAAGAGACTGAATCCCGCGCCGCCGACATGGCCGTCAGGGGCTGGCTCGCGGGCGGCGCCGTCGCCGCGGCCCTCGCCGGGCTTGTCAGGCTTTTTGGCTGGACGCGCATCGCCGCCGCCCTCGGCAAAGCCGGAAGCGCGGTCGCAGCGGCCCCTGCCGCCGCCGTTCGTTATGCGGGCGAGGCGATCAAGTCGCCGCTGCGCTCACTCCTCCTGATTGGAGGCCTTTCGCTTTTCGCGCTGACGGGCGTCGGTTTCTATGATGTCGAATGGGTCGCCGGCGTTGCAACTGGCGCGGCCCTTGTTCTTGCCGGGCTCGTCGGCGTTCGCCGGTTTGGGCGATTGTTCGCGCGGCATTAAGCCGATATTAACTAATAAAATCAGTGCATTAAAGCGAAGTAAGGCGTGAGTCGCCTCATTTCCGCCCCATTGGCCTGCCATAAGAAATCATCGCTTAAGCGGCCCTGAAGACCCTGCACCCCGAAGCCGCCCGGTCGACGCGTTCACCCCCGCACGTTACGACCGGGCGGCTTTTTTTCAGGGCGAAGCTCCAGAAAATTTGTGACTTGAGACCGGCGATTTTGTTGTGCGTTTCTTGCGCATCAAGATAGGCAGGTCCAATGCATCTGGTTCGGATTGCGCCTTCAATTTTGTCGGCTGATTTCGCGCGCCTCGGGGAAGAGGTTGCGGCGGTCGCGGCAGCCGGCGCCGACTTCATTCATGTCGACGTCATGGATGGGCATTTTGTCCCGAACCTGACAGTCGGTCCTGCCGTCGTCAGGGCCATCCGCGGACACGCAAAGATCCCTTTCGACGTGCATCTGATGATCGCCCCGGTCGATCCCTTCATCGGCGATTTCGTGAAGGCTGGCGCTGACATTCTGACGGTCCATCCCGAGGCGGGGCCTCACCTTCACCGAACGCTGCAGGCGATCCGCGCCGCCGGCGCCAAGCCGGGCGTGGCGCTTAATCCTGGGACGCCCATCGCGGCGATTGAACCTGTCATCGGCGATGTCGATCTCATCCTCGTCATGAGCGTCAATCCGGGCTTCGGCGGCCAGGCGTTCATTGCTTCGCAACTGGAGAAGATCAAGGCGATCCGTACGCTGATTGACCAGTCTGGACGCCAGATCATGCTTGAGGTCGACGGCGGCGTGAACGCAGAGACGGCGCGCGCGGTCATCGCCGCCGGCGCTGACGTGCTTGTCGCGGGATCGGCGGTCTTTAAGGGCGATGCTGACCAATATGCGGCGGCCATCGCCGCGCTTCGGAGCGGACGCGGTTAGTGGTTCAGTCGGCGCGCAAGAGACAGGGAGACCGCGCCCTGACGGCGGGCGTCATCGATCGGGTGTCGCGCGCCTGGGGAGAGAGCCCATTTTATCAGGCGCAGATCGACGGCCCGGCGCCCGACCGTCTTGGGCATCAACCCATCGACCCCTACGAGCCGGATGCAGAGCTCGGCGACGCCATTTTGCGCGGGCGGCTCTCGATCGGCGCACAGACGATCGACTGCTTCGGCGAACTGGAACGGCTGTGGGACCTCGCTGGGCGCGAAGGGCCATTGCATGATTTCATGCACGAATTCCTCTGGCTTCGTCATCTCGCGCGCTTCGGCGTGCGGGCGAAGGAGCCGGCCAAGCGTCTCGCGCGAGCGTGGTTCGAAGCCCATGAACGCTGGTCGCCGGACGGATGGGCGCCGCATACGACAGGCGAAAGGCTGATCCATCTTTGCTGCCATGGGCAGTTGGTGCTCGCCGCCGGCGATGCGATGTGGAGAAGCCGGGTGCTTTCCTCGATGGCGCGTCAGACGCGCCACTTGGCCCGCTGCGGCCATCGCGCTGGTTCGGCATATGATCGGCTGATGACAGCGACGGCGCTCACCATTGCGGCGTTGTCCTTGCCGGGATGCGAGGCGGCAAGCGAAAAGGGCCTCGAACTCCTGCGGCGTGAATTGCGCCTACAGATCAGGCCCGACGGCGGCCATGTCAGCCGAAATCCATCCCGTCAGCTTGCATTGGTCGTCCGGCTGCAAATGGTCGTAAAGGCGCTTGAGGCGCAGCGGCTGACGCCGCCCGGCTTTCTGAAGCACATCGTCGGGCGCGCCGCCGCGCATGCCCAGCTGTTTCGGGCAGGCGACGGCAAGCTCGCCGTATTCAACGGCGGTTTCGAAGATGACGGCGGTGCGCTGGCGGCGGCGCTAAGCGCCGTCGAACAGGATGTCGAGCCGGCGGGGTTCGCGCGCCATTCGGGATTTCAGCGGCTTGAAGCCGCGCGCAGCGTCCTGATCGCGGACGTCGGCGCGGCGCGCGGCGGCGCGGTCGCCTCGAACGCCTATCAGAGCGGGGCCTCTTTTCATTTTTCATCCGGGCGCAGCCGCATCGTCGTCAATTGCGGCTCCGGCGATCGGATGCCGGGCGAATGGCCGGGGGCGCTGCGGCTCGCAGCCGCGCATTCGACCCTATCGGTCGATCCGCCGTCGATCGCCGGCAACCTTTTTCGCGGAGCGGTCATCACCCACCGGCGCGCTGAGGAGCAGCGCGGCCATTTGCTTGAGATCGAGCGGTCCTTCGCGGGCGACGGCGCCTCTGCAGAAAGTCCCGGCGGCCTCATGCATTTGCGGCGTTTCTATCTCGCCGCGCGCGGCGACGATCTGCGCGGCGAGGACAGGTTGTCGCGTTCCGCGCCAGCGATCGGCGGGGCCTGGAAGCTCAGGTTTCATCTCCATCCGGGCGTCAAGGCGTCGCTCGCCCGGGATCGGCGCAGCGTGATTCTTTCGTTGCCGAACAAGGAAGGGTGGAAGTTCCGCGCCAATATCGAGGCGCTCTCTCTCGAAAAGAGCATTTATTGCGGCGCCGGCGGATCGCCGCAAGCGACTGAACAAATCGTCATTTCTCCGCCTTTCGCTGGGGCCTTGGAAGGCCGGGCGGGGGTCGATATTGTTATAAAGTGGAGTTTTCGCCGAATGGATGGCGTTTGACGCCGGGCGGAGGGGAGCACGCCTATGTTTGAAAATTTGATTAGACAGTTCAGGGCCCGAAGGCGCGACGACGGCGTCCGGACCTTTCTTCATTCTATCGATGTCGCCTCGCTCCTTAATCGTCCGCAGCGCCGGATCGAGCAACGCTTTTCGAGGCGGCTCATTGAAGGCAAGCGCGTCCTGATTACAGGCGCAGGGGGGACGATCGGGGCGGAGCTTGCGCGCCAGGCGGCGGCGCTGTCGCCCGAACGTCTCGCCCTGGTCGACAATTCTGAGTTCAATCTTTACGCAATCGATCTCGAGCTAAGGGAGCAGGGATACGGCGATACGCTTTTCACCTCGCTGACGGATGTCTGCTGCAAGGACCATCTCGACAGGGTCTTTGACCTGTTGAAGCCCGATGTCGTCCTGCACGCTGCTGCCTACAAGCACGTTCCGATTGTCGAGAACAATCGCTGCGCAGGCGCGCTCGTCAATGTGCTGGGCGCGAAGCTGGTTTTCGACAACGCAACACGCGTCAAGGCGGAAAAAGTCGTCTTCATCTCCACCGACAAGGCCGTCAATCCGTCGAGCTTCATGGGCGCGACCAAACGGATCGCGGAGCTCTACGCGCAGGCCCTTGATGTCGCGCAAAATGAGACGCGATTCGTCACGGTGCGCTTCGGCAACGTCCTCGGATCGACAGGATCGGTGGCGCCGCTTTTCGCGCGCCAGATTGAACGCGGCGGACCCGTGACCGTGACGCACCCCGACATCCAGCGCTTCTTCATGACGACTAAGGAGGCGGTCCAGCTGGTGCTTCAGGCCGCAAGTCTTGATCACGCGCAAAAGACCGTGCTCACCCATGACGGGCGCATTTTCGTTCTGGACATGGGCGAACCGGTCAAGATCCTCGACCTCGCCAAGCGCATGATCGAGGCGGCGGGCCTCACGCCCGGGAAAGACATTGAAATCAGGTTTACCGGACTACGGCCTGGCGAGAAGCTCTTCGAAGAAGTATTTCTCGATACGGACAAGCTGGTGGCGACGGGAGCGGACGGCGTCCTTCTCGCGTCGCCGGCGATGATTGACCTGCCGCTTCTCAATCCGCGGCTCGCAGAGGTCGTCAAGGCCGCTCGCGAAGGCGATCGCAAATCGCTGGACGCCGCGGTTCATGCGCTTGTCCCGGAATTCAGTCCGGCGTTCGGCGAGGGGCACGGCGCGCGCCAGGCGCCGTGACGGCGCTTTTGTTTCCAGTGCGGGCGGACTAGACCGGGCGCGCCGATACTGGAGCCTCCGATGGACGAGTCTGCAAGAGTTCGCCGCGCTTTGCTGTCGGTGTCCGACAAGAGCGGAATTGAAGACTTCGCGCGTCGCCTTGCAGCCGTCGGCGTTGAGCTGGTTTCAACGGG
>CAZGXT010000036.1:0-19888 GCA_964529675.1 uncultured Caulobacterales bacterium | reverse complement strand
GCGGCACCTGGGCCGTCGACTTTCGCACCTGGCGTGTGCGGTGGTCCGACCGGGCGCGCAGGCTTCTCGGCGTTCAGCGAAGTCACACCCCGACAATCTGGCAGGCACTTGATTTCATCGAGCCCGCGCACCGCCCCGCACTCTTCGCGTGCGCACTGCGGTGCGCCCAGGACAACTCACCGTTCGAAGTGGAAGTCGGCCTGTGCACGGCGCAGGGCGAGCGAAAGCGGGTGCGCGTCACGGGCTTTTCCCTGGAGGGCGCGGACGGGACGCGCGCGATGCACGGCACGATCTCGCGCATCGGCGATCGTCCCGAGCAAGAGGACGACGCTGCAGCGGTTCGTGAGCTGCTCGTCAGCGTGCAGGAGTGGGAACTCGTCGGCCGCGGGTTGCGTCACGAGCTGAAGGGCCCCCTTGCGGTGATCAACGCGTTCGCCCACGTGCTCGCGCACAGCGAGTCGGAGCTGTCCGCGCAAGGGTCACACCGGCTCGGGAGAATCCGCGCAGCCGTGCTTCACATGGAATCGCTTCTCGAGGGCCTCGAACGGTTCGCGCCGCTCGCGACTCACACGATCAGCCGCGAACGCGTCGACTTGAGCGAGATCGCGAACGTGTGCATCTCCATGCTGGCCGACGCGGAGCCGGAGCGCGTCGTCGACGTGCGTATCCAGAAGAACCTGATAGGCATGGGCGACCCGCACATGTTGCGGCTCGTGGTGCAGAACCTGATCTCGAACGCCTGGAAGTTCACGCGCGGGCGCGATGACGCGAGAATCGAATTCGACGTCGAAGCTGGGAGCGTCGGCGATGCTTCGCGGGTGTTCGTTGTGCGCGACAACGGTGCGGGCTTCGACATGAAGGATGCACCGCGCGTGTTCACGCCGTTCGAAAGGCTGCATTCGCACGATGAATATGGCGGCACCGGGCTCGGACTGGCCATTGTGCGGCGAGCAATCGAGCGGCACGGCGGCAGCGTTTGGACAAGAGCCGAGCCCGGCTCCGGCGCAGCGTTCTTCTTCCAGGTGTGAGTCCGCTTCTGGCCGACTGCAGACCTCGCCCAATGAAAGCAAGGATCGAATGCTTGAACGCGACATGACCCGCGTCGACGATGGGTCGTGATTGCGATTCGAAAAAATCGTGCGCGGCCTTTTGTCCTAGGGATTACCCGAGCGTCAAACCGCTTCGAACGGCACAGAAAACAACATTACCCCAGCGAGAGGTAGCGCTGACCCTGTACGCTGAGCAGGCCCATCAGGCTGGCGAGGAGCGAAGTCTCGACCTTCTGGCCATGGCCGCTGCTGTGCCGCTGGATGACCGCGCCAAGGACTCCCACTGCGGCCCACATCCCGGACGTGAGGTCGCCGATCGCAACGCCCACGCGTTGCGGCCCCGACTCCGGACTGCCGGTGAAACTCATGAATCCGGCGAAACCCTGTGCGACCTGATCGAACCCCGGCCAGCTGCTCTTGGGTCCATGGCTGCCGAACCCGGTGATGCTCGCCAGGATTAGCGCTGGGTTCAGCGCATGCAGCTCGGCGAGCGACATGCCCATCTGCTCCATGACACCCGGCCTGAAGTTCTCCACGACGACATCGACCTTGGCTGCCATCTCGCGCAGGATGCGCGCGCCTTCGGAACTGCGGAAGTTCAGCGCAACACTTTTTTTGTTGCGATTGCCGCTCAGATAGTAGACGCTGGTGTCACCCGCGAACGGACCCCACTCTCGCACCATGTCGCCGCCGGGCAGCGGCTCGATCTTGAACACTTCGGCGCCGAGGTCGCCGAGGATCATCGCGCAGAACGGGCCGGAAAGGGCGCGTGACAGGTCAAGCACCTTGATGCCGGCCAGTGGAAGGGTATGACTCATCGTGTCGGGGGCTATCGGCCTTTGAAGACGGGGGTTGTCTTGTCGCGGAATGCCTGGACGCCGACCCGGTAGTCTTCCGTGTCCGCGAAGGCGTAGCTCGCCAGGCGCTCTTCCCGGGTAAACGAGGCGCCGGTCATCAGGTGCCGGATCTGCCGCTTGTTCGCTCGCGCGGCAAGCGGCGCTCCCCTGGCGATGCGACGGGCGCATGCCATGGTGGCCTCGACTACGGCGGCGTCATCGACGACGCGCGTGACAAGGCCCTTCGCGAGGGCTTCATCCGCACCCAGGATCGCGCCCTCGAAGACAAGCTCCGCCGTCACCGCGGGACCCACCAGCCGGAACAGCCACTGCATCTCGGCCGGCGCAAGCGGAAAGCCGAGGAGATGCACCGGCACGCCGAACTGCGCACTGCGACCGGCGATACGCAGGTCGCACACCGACGCGATCTCAAGTCCGCCGCCCACACAGGCGCCTTCGATGAGCGCGACTACGGGAACAGGGCATCGGTCGATCGCGCTCAATGCGGCATAGACAATTTCCTCGTGAAAATGCTCCACCTGCTCGCGGGTATGACGCACGGTCGAGAACTCGTCGATGTCGGCGCCCGCGGCAAAGCCCTCACCAGCGGCCCCGCGAATGACGACGCAGCGCAGATCGGCATCGGCCGACAACCGACCGAAGAGTTGGCGCAGTGATCCCCACATGGCCACGGTCAAGCAGTTCCGTTTGCCCGGGTTGGAAATCGTCACCGTGGCGATGTCGCCATCGCGCGTTTCGTGGACCTGGCCGCCCGACTCTGACACTGGCAATTTCAGATCATCCTGCGCCTTGGCTGAATTCATCCGGGGAATGGTACCGACGGAGGGCCAATGAGGGCACTACGCAATGCAGATGCCGCTATTGGCCAAACCGATGGACGGCGCGTGCGGCCACTCGCCTCGCCGTCCGTCGTTTGACGCCCGGCTTGGACGGGAAGCCAGGAAATTCACGTACTGTGTGCATAAGGACGAACAGGATCGCCTCTCGCCCGCAGTCCGCAACGTTGAGATCGCGAATGCGGAGGCCTGTAAGCTCGCTTGCGCGCGATCGAGACCCGCTGCAGGGACCGTCGCTGCGTTCAACCAAGTCGCTGCAGGCGACGAAAAGGATTCACGAATGAAGATTGTCCGAGTAGCTCAGCCCGCTGCCATCGACCAGTTGCGCATCAGCGCAGCCGACCCGCGCCCGCCGCAGCCAGGCGAGGTGATGGTGCGCGTCCGGGCCACATCGCTGAACTATCATGACCTGCTTGTCGTCAATGGCGGCATCCCAACTCCGCCCGGCCGCATCCCGATGTCCGACGGCGCGGGCGAGGTGCTGGAGGTCGGGCCGCCGCTGCCTGACGCACCGCGTGACCCATCGTGCATCTTCAAGCCGGGGGACCTCGTGATGAGCACCTTCTTCCGCCACTGGCACGATGGCGAGCCGACGGCGGTCAAGTGCGGTGCGGTGTACGGGGAGTCGATCGACGGCTATGCGTGCGAGATCGCTACCGTGCCTGCAACCTCGCTGACGAAGGCGCCGGCGGGGCTTACCGCCCTTGAGGCGGCGACATTGCCGTGCGCCGCGCTGACCGCGTGGCGCGCCCTCGTCGTCCAGGGCGGGGTGAAGGCTGGCGACACCGTGCTCGTGCAAGGCAGCGGGGGCGTGTCGGTGTTTGCACTGCAAATCGCCAAGGCTGTGGGCGCCACGGTGATCGCCACGTCATCCTCGGACGAGAAGCTCCAGCGTCTTCTCGCATTGGGCGCGGACCACGGCATCAACTACAAGGCGACGCCAAAGTGGGGCGCTGCCGCTCGTTCGCTGACCGACGGCCGTGGCGTCGACCACGTCGTGGAAATCGGCGGCGCCGGTACGCTGAACCAGTCAATCACTGCGTGCAGGGTTGGCGGCCACATTGCCATGATCGGCGTGCTGACCGGTCGCGAGGGCGAGGTCTCAACAGTACGCCTGCTGGCCAACCAGATTCGGCTGCAGGGGGTGATGGTTGGCAGCCGCGCTGACCAGTTGGCTATGGTGCGTGCCTTTGAGGCTTGCCGCATCAAGCCGATTGTCGACGCCAGCTTTGCGCTTGAAGACATGGGGCAGGCATTTCGGCATCAGATGTCCGGCAGCCACTTCGGGAAGATTTCGGTCGCCGTTGATTGACAGCGTGTCCACTGGGCACAGACCTTCAGCGGTCGCTGTCGTCCATTGACCGCCGCCTGCGGTATTCACCAGGCTGCACACCTGTCCAGCGCTTGAATGCGCGATGAAATGCGCTCGCATCGCGGAACCCGATGCGAGCGGCGATCTCGTCCACGCTCATGCTGCTGTTGCATAGATAGTCGATGGCGACGTCGCTGCGCAATTCGTCCTTGATGGTCTGGTAGCTCGTGCCTTCGCGATCCAGCCGCCGGCGCAGCGTAGTGGGTGTAGTGCGCAGTTCGCCGGCGAGGTCCTCGAACACCGGCCAGCTCTCCGCGTCGCCCACGCTATCTCGCAGCCGTCGCCGCAACTGGGCCGACCAGCTATCCTCGTTCCGGTATTTGAGGAACACTGACTGCGGCGCAGTACGCAGGAAGTGTTGCAACGTCGATGTGTCCTGAGACACCGGCAGCGACAGCGCCCGCCCTTCGAAGTGCATGGCGGTCTGCGGCGCATCAAAGGTGAGGTCGTCGCAATACATCAAGGTGTATTCGCGCGCGTACGGGGGACGCGCGTGTCGAAAAGACACATGCCTCAGCGGAATGCGCCGGCCTGCAAGCCAGCACATCAGACCATGCACGAGGATGAGGAGTGTTTCATCGGCGAACCGGCGATCGTCCTCTTGCGAAATCGTGTTCGTGAGCCGCACGACCGCGTCGCCGCCCTCCAGGTGCAGCTCTCCGTGCACCTCGTCCAGGAACAAGGCAAAGCCGCGGAGCATGCGTTTGAGAGCCCGATCCAGGTCGGCACAGGAGAGCACCGCCTGGCAGATGAGGGCGAAACTGCCGACCTTCATCCCGCGCCGGTCGAGCCCGAAGAATTCGTCATCGAGTTCACGGGCTACGGCCAGCCAAAGCGCGGAGTACGCGTTAGCGGGCACGCGCGCGTTCGGTTGGTCCAGCAAGTGCGCCGGGATGCCTGCGACGGCTAGCGCGCGCTCCTTCGCGGCGGGCTGCAGATGAGCTACCGCCGCACTCACGAAATGCATGGCGACGGTGTGTCTCTCGATGGCGTCGGTCATGGGCAGCCCGATTATCGGGGTGGCAAAAAATGCCACCTCGCTGCACCCGCAGGACATGGTGCCCCGTGGGCACCGCTCCTAAAGTGGTGACGCTCCTGGAGACCGACCATGACCGACCTGTCCGCCGAATACCGCGCCCTTGCCAACTACCGCCCGACCCACAAGGTCCGATTCGTCACGGCCGCCTCGCTCTTCGACGGGCACGACGCCGCCATCAACATCATGCGGCGCATCCTGCAGTCCATGGGCACGGAAGTGATCCACCTGGGCCACAACCGCAGCGTGGACGAAGTGGTGACGGCGGCCCTGCAGGAAGACGTGCAGGGCATCGCCATCAGCTCCTATCAGGGCGGCCACGTCGAATACTTCAAGTACATGGTGGACCTGCTGAAACAGCGCGGCGGATCGCACATCCAGGTTTTCGGCGGTGGTGGTGGCGTAATCGTGCCGGCGGAAATCCGCGAGTTGCAGGACTACGGCGTCGCTCGAATCTATAGCCCGGAAGACGGTCAGCGCATGGGCCTGCCGGGCATGATCGGCGAGATGGTGATGCGCTGCGACAAGGACGTGGCCCAGTACGCGCCCCGCGCGCTGGACGCGATCCAGGGCCATGGCGAGCAGAACTGGCGCGCCCTCGCGCAACTGATCACCGCGATCGAGAACGGTTCTGCGGACGCCGATCTGATGAAGGCCGTGCGCGCGCAGGCGGATACGCGTTCCGTGCCGGTCCTCGGCATCACCGGTACCGGGGGGGCTGGCAAGTCGTCGCTCACCGACGAACTGGTACGCCGCCTGCGCCTCGACCAGGACGACAACCTGCGTGTGGCGATCATCTCGATCGATCCATCGCGCCGAAAGAGCGGTGGCGCGCTGCTGGGGGATCGCATCCGCATGAACGCGATCTCGCCGTGGCAGCAAGGCCCGCGTGTCTACATGCGGTCGCTCGCCACCCGCGACTTCGGCAGCGAGATTTCTGCGGCGCTGCCGGATGTGATCGGCGCCTGCAAGGCGGCCGGCTTCGACCTGGTGATCGTCGAGACCTCCGGCATCGGCCAGGGCGATGCGGCGATCGTGCCGCACGTGGATGTTCCGCTGTACGTGATGACGCCCGAATTCGGCGCTGCGAGCCAGCTGGAAAAGATCGACATGCTGGACTTCGCACAGTTCGTCGCGATCAACAAATTCGACCGCAAAGGCGCAGCGGATGCGCTGCGCGATGTTGCCAAGCAGGTGCAGCGAAACAAGGAAGCGTTTGGCAGGCGGCCGGAGGAGATGCCCGTGTTCGGCACGATGGCTGCGCGTTTCAACGACGATGGGGTCACGGCGCTGTTTCAGGCTTTGAAGCTGCGACTCGCTGAGATTGGGCTGAGGTTGCACGAAGGCAAGCTGCCCCTCGTGAATGTGCGCCACAGCAGCAATCAGACTCCGGTGGTGCCGCCGGCGCGCACGCGCTACCTCTCCGAAATTTCGGATACCGTCAGGGCCTACAAGCAGCGCGCACGCAGGCAGGCAGTGATCGCTCGCGAGCTGCAACAGCTCCGTTCGTCGCAGCGGATGCTGACTTCGGAAGTTGAGGACGCCGCCGGTCCGGCTGCTGACCTGCTCGAAACGCTGGCGGCTGCGCGCGAGGGGCGGCTCGACGGCGATGCGCGCAAGCTGCTGGCCCAGTGGCCGGAGCTGCAGAAGGCGTATGCCGGAGACGAGTACGTCGTCAGGATCCGCGACAAGGAGATCCGCACGAAGCTCACGTACAAGTCGCTCTCGGGAACGACGGTGCGCAAGGTTTCCCTGCCGCAGTACGAGGATCACGGCGAAATCGTGAAATGGCTGATGCTGGAGAACGTCCCCGGATCCTTTCCCTATACCGCTGGGGTTTTCGCCTTCAAGCGTGAGAACGAGGATCCGACGCGCATGTTTGCGGGCGAGGGCGATGCATTCCGCACGAACCGCCGTTTCAAACTCGTATCGGAAGGCATGCCGGCCAAACGCCTGTCCACCGCCTTCGACTCGGTGACGCTGTACGGCAACGACCCTGACCTGCGTCCGGACATCTATGGCAAGGTGGGCAACTCCGGCGTTTCGATCGCCACGCTGGATGACATGAAGGTCCTGTATTCGGGCTTCGATCTGTGCAACCCGAGTACGTCAGTCTCGATGACCATCAACGGTCCTGCGCCAACGATCTTGGCCATGTTCATGAACACGGCGGTTGACCAGCAACTCGAGAAGTTCAAATCCGAAAACGGCCGCGAGCCCACGGATACGGAAGCGGCCAAAATCCGCGAATGGGCGCTCGCCAACGTCCGCGGCACGGTGCAAGCCGACATCCTCAAGGAAGACCAGGGGCAGAACACCTGCATCTTCTCGACGGAGTTCTCGCTCAAGGTGATGGGTGACATCGCCGAGTATTTCGTGCACCACGACGTGCGCAACTTCTACTCCGTGTCCATCTCCGGCTATCACATTGCCGAAGCCGGCGCGAACCCGATCTCCCAGCTGGCCTTCACTCTGTCGAACGGCTTCACCTTCGTCGAGGCTTATCTGGCGCGCGGGATGCACATCGACGACTTCGCGCCCAACCTGTCCTTCTTCTTCTCCAACGGCATGGACCCGGAGTACACGGTGCTCGGTCGCGTTGCACGCCGCATCTGGGCAGTGGCGATGAAGGAGAAGTATGGTGCGAACGAGCGCTCGCAAAAACTCAAGTACCACGTGCAGACGTCGGGCCGAAGCCTACACGCACAGGAAATCGCCTTCAACGACATCCGCACCACGCTGCAGGCATTGATCGCGATCTACGACAACTGCAATTCGCTGCACACCAACGCGTACGACGAGGCGATCACCACACCCACCGAGGAATCGGTGCGACGCGCGATGGCGATCCAGTTGATCATCAACCGTGAATGGGGCTTGGCGAAGAATGAGAACCCCAACCAGGGCGCATTCATCGTCGATGAACTGACCGAGCTCGTGGAAGAAGCGGTGCTTGCGGAGTTCGAGCGCATCTCCGAGCGCGGCGGCGTGCTCGGCGCGATGGAGACCGGCTACCAGCGAGGGCGCATCCAGGACGAATCGATGCACTACGAGATGCTGAAGCACACGGGTGAGTACCCCATCATCGGGGTCAATACCTTCCGCAATCCGCACGGCGACACCATTCCTGAGAAGCTGGAACTGGCGCGCTCGACCGAGGACGAGAAGCAGAGCCAATTGAAGCGCCTGCAGGAGTTCCACATGCGCAACGCGAAGGAATCGCCGGCCATGCTCAAACGACTCCAGCAGGCGGTGATCGACAACAGGAACGTGTTCGAGGTCCTGATGGACGCCGTGCGCGTGTGCTCGCTGGGCCAGATCACCGGCGCCTTGTTCGAAGTCGGCGGCCAATATCGGCGGAACATGTGAGGAACGCGCCATGGGGCATCGATTGAGCGCGATCGCGACGCGCACCGGCGACGCGGGAACGACGGGGCTCGGTGACGGCAGCCGGGTGAGCAAAACCGATCCGCGCGTGAATGCGATGGGGGACGTGGATGAATTGAACAGTGCGGTCGGCATGCTGATCGCCTTCGGCCTGCCGCCGGAGCTCGGTGTGGACGCGCAGCTGATCGACGTGCAGCAGGACCTGCTCGATCTCGGCGGCGAGCTGAGCATTCCTGGCTACACGCTGCTGAAGCCCGAGCGCGTTGCCGCTCTTGACGCTTGGCTGGCGACGCTGAACGTGTCGCTGCCGCGGCTGCAGGAGTTCGTGCGTCCGGGCGGAACGATCCCGGCGGGGCAGGCGCACATGTGCCGCACGATCTGCCGGCGCGCCGAGCGCTCGGTGATCGCCTTGGCCGAAGTGCAGGCCGTCAGCCACACGGGCAGGCAATACCTGAACCGCCTCTCTGACCTGATGTTCGTCCTCGCGCGTGTGCTGAATCAGCATGCGGGACAGGCCGAATCCATGTGGAACCGCGAACGCACGCCTCAAGGCGGCGGCTTACTCACACTCTCTACAGCATCATGAGCATTCAACATGTCGCCGTCATCGGCGCCGGGACCATGGGCAATGGCATCGCGCAGGTCTGCGCACTCGCCGGCCTCGATGTCACCATGGTCGATGTGTCGACCGCCGCCCTGGAGCGTGGGCGCTCGACCATCGCGTCCAGCCTGGATCGGCTGGTGCAGAAGGAAAAGCTGCAGCCCGCCCGGAGAAACGAGACGCTACAGCGCATCCACACGTCAACTGCCTATCAAGAGTTGAAGAGTGCGGGGCTCGTCGTGGAGGCGGCCACCGAAAACCTGGAGCTGAAGCTGCGCATCCTTCGAGAGATTGAGACCGTGGTAAGCGAAGAAGCCGTGATCGCTTCCAATACCTCGTCGATCTCGATTACCCAGCTTGCCGCCGTGCTGACGCGGCCCGGACGGTGCATTGGCATGCACTTCTTCAACCCGGTGCCTGTCATGTCCCTGCTGGAAGTGATCCGCGGCCTGCAGACTTCTGATACCACCCACGCCCTGGCGCTCGAATTCGCCCGGGTGGTCGGTAAGACGCCCATCACGGTGCGCAATAGCCCCGGCTTCGTGGTCAACCGCATCCTGTGCCCCATGATCAACGAGGCGATCTTCGTGCTGCAGGAAGGCCTCGCCACGGCTGAAGAGATCGATGCCGGCATGAAGCTGGGCTGCAACCATCCCATCGGCCCGCTGGCCTTGGCGGACATGATCGGGCTCGACACCATGCTCGCGGTGATGCGCGTCTTCCATGAAGGCTTCGCCGATCCCAAGTACCGCCCAGCACTCCTGTTGAAAGAGATGGTCGACGCCGGGCGCCTCGGGCGGAAGACCGGACAAGGCTTCTACAGCTACGGCGGCCGCTGAACGGAGAAGATGATGAGCGAATATGTCGCGCCGTTGCGAGACATGCAGTTCGTACTGCGGGAACTGGCGGGCCTCGATGCAGTGGGGGGGCTGCCCGGATACGAGGAGGTGAACGAAGAACTTGCCTCGGCGATCCTGGAGGAAGCAGGCAAGTTCGCGAGCGGCGTGCTGTCGCCACTGAACGTTGTCGGCGACCGCGAGGGCGCCCGCTGGAACGATAGCGCGGTGCAGACCGCCGCCGGCTGGCGGGAAGCCTACCGCCAATTCGCCGAAGGGGGGTGGAACGCGCTGTCCTGCCGCACGGAGTTCGGTGGCCAAGGGCTTCCGCGCGTGGTGTCGGCACTTGTCGAGGAGATGTGGAACGGCGCGAACGTGGCGTTCGCCCTCTGCCCCATGCTCACGCGCGGCGCGATCGAGGCTCTGGAGCTGTGCGGCACTGACGAACAGAAAAATCTTTACTTGCCGCGCCTGATCAGCGGTGAGTGGACGGGGACCATGAACCTGACCGAGCCGCAGGCTGGCTCAGACCTGTCGGCGGTGCGCGCCCGCGCCGTGCCGCAAGGCGATGGCAGCTACCGCGTGCATGGGCAGAAGATCTTCATCACCTACGGCGAGCACGATCTCACCGCGAACATCGTGCACCTCGTGCTGGCCCGGACGCCCGATGCGCCGGAGGGCGTGAAGGGTATCTCGCTGTTCGTTGTCCCGAAGTTCCTGTCCGACTCCGACGGCAAGGCTAGGGGGCGCAACGACGTGCGCTGCGTTTCCATCGAACACAAGCTGGGCATTCACGGCAGCCCGACGGCGGTGCTTGCCTTCGGTGACAACGAAGGCGCGAAAGGCTGGCTCGTGGGCGAGGAGAACCGTGGTCTCGAATACATGTTCATCATGATGAACGCGGCGCGCTATTCGGTCGGTATTGAAGGTGTGGGTCTGTGCGAGCGCGCGTACCAGCGAGCCCGCGACTATGCGCACGATCGCAAGCAGGGCGTCGAGCTCGGCGGCGCGTCGCGCGACAAGGTCGCAATCGTGCGGCATCCCGACGTGCGCCGCATGTTGCTGCAGATGAAGTCGCGCACCGAGGCGCTGCGCGCCGTGGCTTGCGTGGTCGCCGCCGCGATGGATGTTGCGGCCGCTCACCCCGACGAAGCAATACGGCACGAGAATCAGAGCTTCGTCGACCTGATGATTCCCGTGGTCAAGGGCTGGAGCACCGAAAGCTCGGTGCTCGTAACCTCGCTCGGCGTGCAGGTGCACGGCGGTATGGGCTTCATCGAGGAGGCCGGCGCGGCGCAGCACTGGCGCGATTCGCGCATCACGCCGATCTACGAAGGCACCACTGGCATCCAGGCGATAGACCTGATGGCCCGCAAGATCGCCCGTGATGGTGGCGCCGCCGCGCAGCGCGTCCTGCGCGACATGGGTGCGATTCAGGAACAGCTGCTGCTTGCAGCGGATCCGGAGCTCGCCGCCGTCGCCGCGCGACTGTCGGCCGGGATCGTCGCGTTGCGCCGCTGCGTTGCCTACGTGGTGGAACACTACCGCAGCGATGCCAAAAGCGTGGCAGCCGGTGCGGTCCCGCTACTGGAACTGTTCGGCATCGTCGCTGGCGGATGGCAACTGGCGCGTGCGGCACTCGCGGCGCGCAAGGGGTTGCTGCAAGGCAGTGGCGACCCGGGCTTCCTTCGCGCCAAACTGTTGACCGCGCGCTTTTACGCCGATCACGTCCTCGCGCAGGCGCCTGGCCTGGCGGAGACGGTGGTAAACGGCGCAGCAGCGGTGCTCGCCTATACGGATGATCAGTTCTGAACGACTGACACCGACGCGGGCGACTACAAGCTTGGCGGACGCATGGGATCAGTTTGATTGATATTACAAGAAGATTGTCGTACCATTGCGAATCTGATACTGGAGCAACGCATGTCCGAAGCGGTCTACATCCTCGGAACCTTCTCCACGCCTTTCCGGCGTTGGCCCGACAAGGGTTTCAAGGAGCTCACGCGCGACGCCTACCTCTGCGCGGTGCAGGATGCTGGGCTGGCCGATCCGCAGGTGATCGAGGCCGCGTGGTTCGGCAATTGCGTGATGCACTACTGGGGCCAGCCTCTGGTGCGCGGCAACGTCGCGTTCATCCCGCTGGTGCGCGATGGTGTGTTCCGGGACCGTGCTCCGGTGGTGAACGTCGAGGGTGCATGCGCGACTGGCAGCCTTGCGCTGAACGGCGCGTACAAGGAGATCCGTGCCGGTGACGCCGACGTGACCATCGCGGTCGGCGTGGAGAAGCTCTACGACGCGAAGAATCCCGCTGCGATCCTGCAGGAGTTCGGCAAGGGCGCCGACCAGCTGAACCCGGAGGAGTGGATCGCGCACTACACGCGCATCGGCGAGCAACTGGGCCAACCTTTTGAGATGGGTGCCGATCGATCCGCGGCCATGGACACGTACTCCATGCAGGCGCGCCTCCACATGAATCTCTACGGAACCACGCGCGAACAGATTGCAGCCGCCTGCGCAAAGAGCCACACCAACGGCAGTCTCAACCCGTTGGCGCAATACCGCTTCGCGATGACGCCCGAACAGGTCCTCGCCGATCGGATGGTGTCCGATCCGCTGACGCGCGCGATGTGCGCACCAGTCGGCGACGGTGCCGCGGCCGTCATCCTCTGTTCCGAGCGGTTCCTGAAGCAACAGCCCGCGCGCGTGCGCGAGCGGGCTGTGAAAATCCGGGCGCTGACGTTGTCCGGCGGCAAGTACCGCGGAGAGCGTGAGCCGGGCCTGTCCCGGGCCGCTGCCGATCGCGCGTACGAACTTGCAGGCTTGCGACCCGAGGATATCGATCTCGCAGAGGTTCACGATGCGACCTCGTTTTGCGAGGTCTATCAAACTGAGATGTTGCGCTTCTGCCCCGAAGGACAGGGTGGTCCTTTCGCCGCTTCGGGCGCGAGCGCGATCGACGGGAAGATCGCGATCAATCCGTCAGGTGGTCTTGTGTCGAAGGGGCATCCCATTGGCGCGACGGGGCTGTCGATGTGCCACGAAGTGATCAGCCAACTACGTGGTGAAAGCGGCGAGCGGCAAGTACGCGATGCGCGGATCGGCCTGCAGCAGAATGGCGGCGGCATCATCGGCCTGGAAGAGGCGGTGTGCGCGGTCGCGATCTACGAGCGCTAGACGGACTCCGTAGGATCGTCGAGTTCGGTGAGGCGCCGCACCCAGTCGCGGCGGTGTCGGTCCAGCATGGACGTCATAACCTTGAAGTAGCTGTCGATGTCCTGCTGCGTCACGCTGTCATAAGCGGCTTGGAAACGATTCCTCTGCCCGCCCGAGACGAACTCCAGCAGCTTGTCTCCTTTGCGTGAGCAGTAGAGCTGCTTCACGCGGCCGTCCGTCGGGGATGCGCGCGTGAGGAGGTAGCCCGCTTTTGCCAGCTGCCGCATTGGTGCCTGGATGTTCTGGTGCCTCACGCCCAGAACGGCGAGCAATTCGCTGACCGTGAGGCCAGGAGCGAAGTGTGCGAAGTAGAGGATTCGGTGGTGCACGCGACCCATCGACTTCTGGGCAAGGCGCGCATCTGCGTCTTCGCTAATGCTCAGCTGCACCATGAAATGCAGCACCAACCCCGTATGAACCAGGCGCTTCTTTTCCGCGGCGACTCCGGCCGCATCCCCGCCAGTGTGTCCCCTGCCGATGCATGCGCCTTGACTGCGATCCATGGCGTTGAGTCTAGACCACCCTCTCAGCGCTTGCTAAAAGCGGCTGCGCGCATGCTCTTGCCTTGGGACTTACCCCTAGCAGCCGGCACGCGCGTTTACTGCAACCATCTTTGATGGTACAACCTTATTGACAGAAATAATTCGGGTCACTAACCTCGATTCGCCTTTGCCCAGGTCCGGTCTGGGCGACACAACACAGGAGACAACATGAGACACGCATTTCGCTTGGCACTTGCAGCGGCCGCGTTCGCGTGCTCGCTCGCCGCGACGGCGCAGCAGCAGCAGCCTTTCAGGATCGGGGCAGTCCTCCCGCTCAGTGGCGCCTTCGGTGTGTTCGGCCAGAACATGAAGCGCGGGGTCGAGTTCGCCATCCAGGAGCGCGGCGGCAAAGTCCTGGGCCGGCCCATCGAGGTGGTCTGGGAGGACTCGGAGACCAAGCCGCAGGTGGCCGTGCAGAAGACATCGCGGCTTATCGCGTCCGGAGTTGACGTGCTCTTCGGAGCCGCCAGCTCGGGCGAAACAATCGCCATGATGCCCTTGGCTGCCCAGGCTAAGGTCCCGCACCTGGTGACGATGTCGGCCGACGATCGCATCACGGGGACGAACAAGACGCGCTACACGTTCCGCACGTCGAACAACTTGGCGATGGAGAACGTCATGGTCGCCGAGCAGGTCAAGGCCTTGGGGCTGAAGAAGGTTTATGGCGTTGCTGCCGACGTCGGCACCACGCGCGAAGGATGGAATGACATTCGGGCGCTGCTCACCAAGGAAGGGGTGCAGATCGCCGGAGAGGATTTCCCCCCACTGGGCAGCAAGGACTACTCGGTAATCATCGACAAGGTACTGAAGTCGGGTGCCGACACGGTCGTGGTCGTCGCCGCAGGAAACGATGCGATCGGCTTCGTCAAGCAGAGTCACGAAGTCGGGCTTGGCAAGAAGGTCAAGATCATGGGGCCGGTGCTTCTCGACGACACGCTTGCTCGAGCCGTGGGCCCTGGCGCCGAGGGTGTCATGTCGGCCCAGCGCTACCACGCAAGTCTGCAGAACCCCTCAAACCAGAAGTTTGTCGAGGCTTACAGGAAGAAGTACGGCGAGCCGCCGGATTGGGTGGCTGGAGAGGCCTACGACGGCCTGTCGTGGTTCCTGAGCGTCGTCGAGCAAACCAGAAGCAATGACCGGGAGAAGTGGGTCGATGCTTTCGCGCAGTCGAGCTGGCCGAGCTCCATTGAAGGCGGTAAGGCCATGCGAGTGTGCGACCACCAAGCGGCGCAGGGCGGTATCTGGGGCGAGGGTACCAAGCCGGGCAGCGATTACCCCGTGCGGGTTGTTCGCCAGGTTCCCAGCAGCACTGTCTTCACCGCATGCAAGTAACGGAAGCCGGCCGGCTTCCGGTCTGACGAGCACCCATGGCTCTTACGCTCATCGGTCTGAGCATTGGACTGCTGCTGTTCCTGGTGGCTGCTGGACTGACACTGATATTCGGTCTGCTCGGGGTCATCAACTTCGCCCACGGTGCTTTCTACATGCTTGGTGCGTACATCGGGTACCAAGCCGTGGCGAGCACCGGCAGCTTCTGGCTGGCGTTGGCTTTGACCCCGCTCATCGTCCTGCCGGCAGGCGCTCTGCTGGAGCGGGTGCTGCTCCGCCCGCTCTATGCCAAGCCGCATGCCCAGCAATTGGTGATGACGTTCGGGCTCATTCTTGTCATGGAAGAGGCCGCGCGCATGGTTTGGGGGCTTGGCTACCTTCGCGTTTCGCCCCCGGCTGCTCTGGCAGGTACGACGGAAATCTTCGGCAGCTACATCGGCGACTACCGGATCTTCGCGTGTGTCGTGGCGGCCGTCGTCGCAGCCGGGCTATTGCTGGGCCTCGAGCGTACGTCGCTGGGCGCGACCATCCGCGCCGCGGCGGCGAACCCGCGCATGCTTTCTTGCCTGGGGGCCGACGTGAACCGTCTCCGCATGTGGACGTTCGGCGGTGGAACCGCTCTGGCGGCGTTCGCCGGCGTACTTGTATCGCCCCTGGTTCCCATTGATTCCGGGATGGCAATTACCGTGATCACGGACTGCTTCGTCGTGATCGTTGTCGGAGGTTTGGGAAATGCGCGGGGAGCTATCGCGGCGTCGCTGCTCGTCGGCTTGCTTCGCGCTTTCGGCCAGCAGTTCGCGGCGGAGTGGGTTGATGTGGCCACCTATGGGCTGCTGATATTCACGCTGCTTATCCGGCCGGCGGGGCTTTTCAACCAAAGGACGCGAACAGCATGAAGCCGGCCAGTCCGTCTGTCGGCAACTGCTCAGCCGAACCTCAAGCCCCGAGTTCTCTCGGGCATTCGTTCGGAAAAAGGGCCACGCTCACCGCGGCCGCTCTCCTCGCGATGGCAGCTCTTTCCGCGGCCATCGCGCCGCCGGCAGTCCACTACTTCCTTACCTCCGCGGCGATCTGGGCGATTTTTGCGCTCGGGTTCGACCTTGCTTTCGGAGTGGCCGGACTGTTGTCCTTCGGGCATTCGGTCTTCTTCGCTGCGGGCGGCTATCTGGCTGCGCTGCTGACGATGCTTGCCGGGATTCCGATGTCGGGGGCCATCCCTTTGGCCGGCCTGTCCGCCGGAATATTGGCTGCGCTTGTCGGCATGCTCGCCCTGCGGATGTCGGGCGTCTATCTGGGCCTGACTACGTTGGCGGTCTCGCAACTTTTCGAGACGCTGGTCGCCGTGCGACTCCGCGCGTACACCGGTGGAATGGAGGGGCTGGTCGGCGTCGCACGGCCGGCGATCTTCGGGCACGTACTCGACGACGACCGGTCCTATTTTCTGTTTGTCTTCGCCATCTTCATGATGGTGCTGGGCGCCAGCGCCTTGCTGCGCCAGTCACACTGGGGGCGCGGGCTGGTCGCGATGCGAATCAACGAAGTTCGAGCGCAGCAACTGGGCTTCAACACCCTGCGATTGAAGATCAGTGCCTTCGCGGCGTCTGGGGCGATCAGTGGCGTAGCCGGCGCGCTGCTGGCGTCACTGATGAGATTCGTCAATCCCGAGATCCTCAGCTGGACGATCTCGGGCGATGTCCTGATCGCCACTCTGATCGGTGGCGCGGGAACGCTCCTTGGCCCCGCCTTGGGAGCCTTGCTGATGTCGTGCTTGCGCGAAGTGCTGGGTGGGATGACAACACACTGGCACGGATTGCTCGGCGTGGTCCTCATCGTCTTTACTTTGTGGGTGCCGAATGGACTCGCGCCTGCGGTCCAGGGTCTGGTGCGCAAGCTGCGTAACGGATGATGAGCGCATCACTCCCCATCCTGAGCGCCAGCCGTCTCCGCGTTGCATTCGGAACTTTCCTTGCGGTGAACGATTTCAGTGCCGACTTTGAACACGGCCGGCGCTACGCCCTCATCGGACCGAACGGGGCCGGGAAGACAACGCTGCTCAACGCGCTCTCGGGACGCCAGCGGGTAACATCAGGCTGCGTGCAGTTGTCCGGCGAGGACATCACGCACTTGCCTGCTCACCGTCGCTTGACCGCTGGAATAGGCCGCAGTTTCCAGATCGTGAACATATTCTTCGGCTTGACGGTATTCGAGAACCTGTGTCTTGCGGTGCAGGGAGCGCGCTATGGTGGGCGGCAACCCTGGACACGTCTCGCAGCGGGCGACCGGGAGGTCCAGCAAGCGGCCCAAGAGCTGGCGGAGCAGGTCGGGCTTCAATCGATGTGCAACGCGCTTGCTTCCACGCTGTCGCACGGCGATCAGCGCGCACTCGAGCTGGCGCTCGCATTGGCTTCCAATCCGCGCGTGCTCCTGCTGGACGAGCCCCTGGCCGGCGTCGGACACGGACGCATCGCGGAGACTCTGCGCCTCATCGAGGGAGCCTCGCACGGGCGCACCGTGTTGATGGTGGAGCACAACATCGAGGCGGTGATGAATTTCGCCGAAGAGATTCTGGTGCTGGAGGCCGGCGCCCTGTTGGCGCGGGGCACCCCGGATCAGATCCGATCCGATTCGAAAGTGCGCCGCGCTTATCTGGGGGACTGATGGACACTGTGCTTGACGTCAGGAACCTGAACGTTTTCTATGGCAAGGCCTGTGCACTCGAGGGAGTTTCGTTGTCGATCCCGCGCGGCGAGATTTGCGGACTTCTCGGACGCAATGGCGCAGGCAAGACAACCTTGTTGAATGCCCTGATGGGTTTGCTTTCCATTTCAGGCGGTGACTACCGGCTGAACGGCCAAACGGCCCGCGGCGTACCCACACATCTACTCGCCCGAAGTGGCCTCGCTCTCGTACCGGCAGATCGGCAAATTTACGGTGAGCTCACCGTACGTGAGAACCTGGCGCTGGCAGCGCACAGCCGCCGGTCCGGACCTTGGACACCGGACCGGATCTTCCGCTTGTTCCCGCGGCTGCTCGAACGCTCTGAAGGGCTGGGCGAAAACCTTTCCGGTGGCGAAAAGCAGATGCTCGCGATCGCGCGTTCACTGCTGATCCAGCCTTCGGTCCTCCTGCTCGACGAGCCCACTGAGGGGCTCGCGCCGATCATTGTGCAGGAGGTCATCGCAGCCGTCGCGGAGGTGCGCCGCGAAGAAGGCGTGTCCGTGCTCATCGTCGAGCAGAACCTGAAGGCGGTCGCTCCGATCCTGCAGACCGCCCACGTGCTTGAAACCGGGCGTGTCGCGTGGAGCGGGCCGGCGGAGACACTGATCGAAGACGAATCACTGTCCCGAAGCCTATTGGGACTGTAGGCGCCAAGCACCGCTGAAGATGATCGGGCGATCGACTTCTTCAGAGTCAATTGACATCTTAGTGAGGGACTGACACATGCAAGCAACTTTCAGCGTGGGACATGTACCGCGCAATCTGGACGGCAAGGTGGCTATCGTCGTCGGCGCCGGATCATCGGGTCCCGGCTGGGGAACGGGCAAGGCAACAGCGGTCCACCTTGCGAGGTTGGGCGCAGGAGTCCTGGGTATCGATGTCAACGCCGACGCGACGGCAGCGACAGGTGACTGGGTGCGCCAAGAGGGCGGCAAGTACGAAGCGTTCGTTGGAGATGCCACCACACCCGAGGGTGCTGCCGCTGCAGTGAACGCCTGCATCGACCGCTTCGGCCGCGTGGATATCCTGGTGAACAACATTGGTGCCGGACCGGTTGAGGGCGTCGTCGAGACCTCCCTCGAGGATTGGGAGCGAGTGTTCCGCTTCAACGTCACTTCCGCGTTCCTGATGGCCAAGCACGCGATCCAGCCGATGATCTCGGTGGGCGGCGGATCCATCGTCAATGTCTCTTCGATCGCCAGCAATCGATGGACCGGGGTGCCTCTGTCGGCCTATTCCGCTTCCAAAGCGGCGATGAACCAATTGACCCAGAACATCGCGATGCAGTACGCCGCCAAGGGAATCCGCTGCAATGCCGTACTCCCTGGACTGCTGATGACACCGATGATGCTCGGGACCCTTTCGCGACACTATGGGAACGACGTCGACGCGCTGATCCGCAAGCGGGACGCCGTTTCACCGACTGGAAAAATGGGAACCGGATGGGACATTGCCTACGCCGTGGGCTTTCTCGCGTCGGACGAAAGCCGCTATATCAACGGCGTCCTCCTGCCGGTGGACGGTGGGTTGAGTTGTCAGGTCATCGGCTCGACTGGGTAGCGCGCCGGAGTCATGGGAGTGGGATGAAGGCGGGAAGCTGTGAACCGCAGCACTAGCCTATCTTGCTGACCAGCGCCCCCAACTTGTCGATCCGCATCTCGACAACGTCCCCAGTCTGGATCTTCAAGTTGGCGTCCAGTCCGCAGCCCCCCGGAAAGGCGCCGCTGGTCACGACATGTCCTGGCATGAGCGTCTGCGCTCGTGAGAGGTAAGACACCAGATCGGCGAAGCTCCATGCCATTTCAGACGTCCGATAGCTGTTCACGGTCTTGCCATTCACGACGAAGGACATCTCGAGATCCTGCGGGTCACCAACCTCGTCGGCCGTCACCAGCCAAGGTCCGAGGACGTTGCTGTGGTCGGCGTCCTTGCCCTTCGTTGGGCCAAGGCCAAACGCCATCTCCTTGCGCTGGATTTCGCGAAAGCTCACGTCGTTGAAGATGGTGTAGCCAACAATCGCGCGCCGTGCGTCGTCGATCGACAGGTCGCGCCCGCCCGTGCCGATGACCGCCGCCATCTCGCACTCCACGTCGGTTTCGCTCGCATAAGCAG
>CAZGXT010000035.1:12302-20203 GCA_964529675.1 uncultured Caulobacterales bacterium | reverse complement strand
GTAGATGAGCTGTTCTCTTCCTACGCACTACGCACTACGCACTACGCACTACGCATGACGCACTACGAACCAACCACCGCGCCCGCGACGAGATACACCCCGAAAAACGTCAGGATCAGCGTGAACCCCTTGCGGAATCGCTCTTCGGGCATGGCGTGCAGCGCGCGCGTGCCGAAGGTCGTGCCGGCGAAGCCGGCGGCGACGATCGCGGTGATGAGGATCGCCCAATCCGCATAGGCGAAGCCGACGAAGCCGAAGGCGACGGCTTTCAGCAGATGCTGCGCGCTCATCGCCGCGGCGTGCGTCGCCGTCGTCTTCAGCTTGTCGAGCTTCGCCGCGCCGACCATCGCCGCCGCGATCGGCCCCGTCGCGCCGACGAACATGGACAGGACCGCGCTCGCCGCGCCGGTGATGGCGTAGGTTTTGACGCCGGGCGAAAAGCCTTTCGGCTTCGGCCCCCAGACGGTGAGCAGCACGAAAGCCCCGATCAGCGCCTGCAGCAATCGTTCAGGGACCTCGACGACGAGGCGCGCGCCGAGACCCGCGCCGGCGAGCGAACCGAGCGCGAACCACCCCGCAATCTTCCACACGACCGAGGCGCGCTGCAGATAGAACCGCCCGGCGTTCGAGCCGAGCTGGGCGAGGCCGTGCACCGGAATGACCGCCGCCGGCGGGAACAGGGCGCCCATGACGCCGAGAAGGGCGAGACCCCCGCCGAGCCCGAATGCGGCCGTAAGCGCCGAGGTGAAGAAACTTGCGGCGATGACGATGATCGCAGCAAGCGGACTGACGGCGTCGGGGAGCGCTTGCGTGAAGTCCGGCATGATCGCCATCTTTCCGGCGATTGCCGGCAGCGGCGCAAGGGCCGTCGCCAAACGCCGCAGGGAGCGATATGCAGAACCGGAGCAAGGAAAGTGTTCAGCGATGAAATGTCCCGGCCTGCTCCTCGCCGCCGCCCTCGCCGTCACTCCCGCCGCCGCCGGCGAGACCGCCGGCCTTGACCGGCTCGTCGGCAAATGGTCCGGCGCCGGCGCGGTCGAAGGCGCCCCAGTTCGTTACGCGGCGCGCGGCGAATGGGTGTTGATGGGCCAATTCCTGCGCCTGACGCTCGTCGAAGACGCGAGGAATCCCGCTTATGAGGCGCAGATCTTCATAGCGAAATCGAAGACCAAGAGCGATCTTGTCGCCCACTGGCTCGACAATTTCGGCGCCGACGGCGCCCGCGTCGTCGGATTCGGCGCCGAGGCGGCCGATGGATTCAATATCGACTTCGCTTATGGCGACAGGACGTTTCGCGATTATTTCCGGTTTGACGCCGATGGGCGGCGCTTCACGCTGGTCGTCGATTCCTGCGCGGCGGACGGAGCGTGCGACCGCTTCGCCGACTACGTCTTCGAGAAAAAGCGCTGACATGAAAATCGCCACCTGGAACATCAACTCCGTGCGCCTGCGGCTCAATCAGGTCGTGCGCTTTCTGGAGGAGGAGGCGCCCGACGTCCTGTGTCTGCAGGAAATCAAGTGCCGGAACGATCAGTTTCCGGGCAAAGCCCTGGCGCAGGCGGGCTACGCGCATCAGGCGGTGTCAGGCCAGGCCGGCTATCACGGCGTCGCCATCCTTTCCAGAACGCCGCTGAAGGACATCGAGGCCGAGCAGTTCTGCGGCAAGGACGACGCGCGCCACATCGCCGCGAGCGTCCTCGGCGTGCGCGTCCATAATTTCTACGTGCCCGCCGGCGGCGACGTTCCGGACCCGGACGAAAACGAGAAATTCGCGCACAAGCTGCAGTTTCTGAAAGATCTCCGCGAGCGCTTTTCCGGGCGCGGCCGGTCGCGCAAGAAGGAAATCCTCGTCGGCGATCTCAACGTCGCCCCGCGCGATCATGACGTGTGGTCGCACAAGCAGCTTCTCGACGTCGTGTCGCACACGGCCGTAGAAGTCGGCCTTCTCGACGGCGCCGTCGAGGCGGGCGGCTGGACGGATGTCGCGCGCGCGCTGATCCCAGAGCCGGAAAAGCTCTACACGTGGTGGTCCTATCGCGCGGCGGATTGGCGCGCGTCGAACCGCGGACGCCGGCTCGATCATATCTGGGCGTCGCCGTCGCTTGAAAAGGCGGCGCTCGCCGGCGGCGCCGGCGCCATCCGCATCCACGACCGCTGCCGCGGCTGGGAACGCCCCTCGGACCATGTTCCGGTGACGCTGACGCTGGAGCCGTGATCCCGCTCCGCCGCCCGCGCGAGAGGTCGGGCGTGCGCCTCAGTCGAACCTCTCCAACACCGCCGCCAGCCGGTCGATCTCCTCGTCCTCCGTATAAAGATGAACCGAGACCCGGAACCCGTCCATGCGCTCGTCATGGGCGATTTTCTCTTCAGCGAGCGCGGCGCGCGCCGCGTCGAAGCGGCGCGGGCGCAGGATGACCGCCGAACCGCGCTCGCCGGGCGTTGCATGCGACAGGACGGCGGCGGCGGGAAGGCGCGCCAAAAGCCGGTCGAGAAGCCGCCGGCTTTTCGCTTCGATCGCGGCGGGTCCGGCGGCGGCGATCGCCTCCGCGCCGGCGCGCGCCAGGATATAAGGCGCGACCGACGGCGTACCGCCCCAGAACCGCGCCGCGCCCGCGGCATAGCGGAAATCGCGGATGTCGAATTCGAAGGGGTTCTCATGACTGAACCAGCCGACATCGGCGGGGTTGCAGGCGGCTGCGCTCCTCGGATCGGCCCACAGCCACGCCGCGCCGGGACCCCCGCAGAGATATTTGATCGACGTGCCGACGACGAAGTCGGCGCCCCACGCGCCGGCGTCGACCGGAACGGCGCCCGCCGATTGCGCGACATCGACGATGACGCGCGCGCCAGCTGCTTTCGCGCGCCGGACGATTTCGGCGACCGGCGCCCTGACGCCGCGGTTGGAGAAGACGTGCGTGACATGGACCAGAAGCACGTCGTCTGCGAACGCCGCGCTCCATGCGTCGGCGTCCGCCAGCGCGGGGCCGCCCTTCAGGAAGACCGGTTCAAGTCCCAGCCGGCGGCCCTGAGCGAAAACGAAGCCCGCCGTCGGAAAGTCGTCCTCGGTCAGGACGATCTTCCGCCGGCCCCGCGCCTCCGGGAGCGAAAACAGGATCTTGGCGAGCGCGGAGGAAATATTCGTCTGCGGACAAATGTCCGCTGCGTCAGCGCCGATGACGCGGCCGAGCGCCCGCCGCCAGGCGTCGATCTTTTCAAGCCACAGCGGCCAGAGATCGGCGCGCCCCGCCGCCCAGGGATTGAAGAAATCGCGCGTCAGCCCGGCCTCGGCGGCCGCCGGCAGCAGTCCGACCGAATGCGACAGGAAGTAGGGATGGGCGGGTTTTGCAAATCCGGCGCTCGTCATCGCCTGCGCCCTCGCCGCTCGTTCAAAAGGTGGCGAACCTTTTGCGTCAGGATCACCGCGGCGAGCACAAAGGTCACCGCGTTCGCGGCGATCACCGGCATGCTGGCGATCGCGAGGCCGTAGAGAAACCACAACCCGACGCCGGCGGTGAACATCAGATACATGACGAACGAAATCGCGCGGGTGTCGTCCGTGCGGATGACGCGGATCGCCTGCGGCAGAAAGGACGCGGTCGTCAGAAGCGCCGCCGCTGTTCCGAGAAACTCCGCCATGCCGCCTCCATCGCCGGGATGCTTCATACCGTCATGCGGGCGCCGATTGAAATTCCCCCGCCGCCGCGGTCACATGGCGGGGGCGGAACGACAGGACCCCATGCGCGGCTATTTCGGCATCGGCTCGGAACGGATCTCAAAGGCGATGAATCTCGGCGCGGTCTTGCGCACCGGTCACGCCTTTGGGGCGAGTTTTGCTTTCACCATCGGATCGGACCTCAACCGGCGCGAGGCCGAACTCGCCGACACGTCGAAGAGCGAAGGTCATCTGCCGCTTTATCAATGGGCCTCGATTGAGGAGATGGTGCTGCCGAAGGATTGCGTTCTGGTCGGGGTCGAACTTGACGAGCGGGCGGTCGACCTCCCCGCGTTCCGTCATCCCTTGAAGGCCGCCTATATCCTCGGGCCGGAAAAGGGCGACCTCTCGGAGGCCGCCAAGGGGGCCTGCGCGCATCTTGTGAAGATCCCGATGCGTTTTTGCGTCAATCTGTCGGTCGCCGCCGCGCTCGTCATGTATGACCGCCTGCTGACGCTCGGCGGCTATGAGCGGGGGGCGGGCGATGAAAAAGCCGCCCGGAAGGCCGTGCGGCTCTCATCTTCGAAGACTTGAAGATTTGTTCGCCGCGTTACCGGCGCTTGGCTTTCTTGGAGGCCGCTTTCTTCTTGCCCTTGGCCGCTTTCTTGGCCGGCGCCGGCTCGCCCATCTTGTCGAGCGCATCGGCGTAGGCGGCGAGCGCTTTCACGAAGGCGCCCTGCTGGGACTTCGGCAGCACCGAGAGAGCGCCGGCGTCGGCCTTGGCGACGCCCGTCATGGCGCCCGACAGCACGCGCTTGCCGGCGGCGGTGATGCTGACCGCGTTGGCGCGCGCGTCTTCCTTGGTGCGCGAGCGGGACAGCAGGCCTTTCTTCAGCATGCGCGCGATCATGTCCGCGAGCGTCGAGCGGTCGATGCCGGTCGCATTGACGAGATCGGTCTGGCTGAGGCCGTCATTTTTCGAAACGACGTGCAGGACTTCAAACTGGCGCGGCGTCGGGCCGTCGGCGCCGACCGCCGTCGAATGCAGGTCGTGCGCGTATTGCTGGGCGCGGCGCAGAAGGTGGCCGGGCGATTTCTTGAGATCGTAAGCCATGCGTTGAAGTCTCCCTGGAGCACGCGCCCGTCCTCCGGGCGCCATTATGGTCGTCGTCCTCGCGGGCGGGCGTGCGCATCCGCGGCGAGGTCGGATAAGGCCCGTTTTGACTGGATCAGGCCTCTGGTCAAGGATTATCGTAATCGCTCGCGTGAATTTCAACGGCGCCGCCGGCGGATTCGGCGAAATATAAGCTTCCTACGGATTATCTGCGGACGGGATAATTCGGCAATTGATTGTAAGGATGCGGACGATGACTGAAAAGCCCGCCTTGACGCCCGATTTCCGCAAGGCGACGCCCGCGGGCGACGATCGGCCGCGCGACGTCTGCGGGCGCTGCGGCTTCATCGATTACAAGAACCCGAAGATCGTCGTCGGCTCGGTCGCGTCCCTTGAGGGACGGATCCTGTTGTGCCGGCGCGCCATCGACCCGCGCAAAGGGTTCTGGACGCTGCCGGCCGGGTTTCTTGAGACCGGCGAGACGGTCGAGGACGGCGCGCGCCGCGAAGCCTTCGAAGAAGCGCGCGCCCGCCTCGTCCTTGACCGCACGCTCGCGATCTACAGCGTGCCGCGCATATCGCAGGTGCAAATCATGTTTCGCGCGCGGCTTGAGACGCCCGACTACGCGGCAGGTCCTGAAAGCCTCGAAGTGGACCTCTTCCCATGGGAGAAAATCCCCTGGGCCGACATCGCATTCCCGACGGTCGGCTGGGCGCTTCGGCAATGGAAGGAAGTCGAGGGCCGCGAGGAGTTCGCGGTGTTTTCAAATCCTGTCGAAGGGCTGTGAAGCATCCGGGCGCCGACCGCGATCCTTGCGAGGCGCTCCAGCCTAATTCCCGGTCCCCAATCCCTCCTTCGCATGCCTGGCGAGGAACGGCGCCTGCGCCAGCGCGAAGACGAGATTGATCGCGGTGAAGCCCCAGATCTTCAGATTGACCCACGCCGCCTCGCCCGCGCACGCCGCGCCGATCGCCGTCAGGTCGCAGTCGCGGGCGAGCCAGCGCCAGGCGATCTCGTTGGCGGCGGCGAGCGCCGCGAAGAAAAAGGCGTAGCGCCGCGTCAGCGTCCGCCATGCGTCATCGGGAAGGTGCAGCGCCCCGTCGAACAGCGTCTTCAGAAAATTCCGCCCGCTGAACAGGCCCGCGGCGAGCGTCAGCGCGAACAACGCGTAAACGATCGTCGGCTTCATGTAGAAAAACGTCTTGTTGTGAAAGACGAGCGTCAGGCCGCCGAGCACCCCGACCGCGAGCCCCGACACCATCAGCATCGGCGCGATGCGCCGCTCGCGCCAGACGCTGTAGGCGAAGGCGATCGCGAAAGCAGGCAGGAAGAGCTGCACCGCCAGGAACAGCTCTTCGCCCGGCGCGACGGCGCGCCCGAAGACAGGGGCGAGCCGCGCGCCGAAAAAATAGGCGATGAAGAAAACGAGCAGCGGCCCGAAATCGACGAGGAACTTGGCGCGGCCGGTGAGGCGTTGAGCGGTCATGGCGAGGTTTTCGGGGTTGGATCTTGACGGCGGATGACGAAGGCGGGCTCCCCTAACACTGAACGCGGAAAACCTAAAACCGCTCAATCCCCATCAGCGCTCTTGCAAACGCTTTGGCGTCGAAGGGCTGCAGGTCGCCGACGCCTTCGCCGACGCCGATGAAATGGATCGGCAGCGGATGGCGCGCGGCGAGCGCGACCAGCACCCCGCCCCGGGCGGTGCCATCGAGCTTCGTCATAACGAGCCCGGTGACGCCGGCGATGTCGCGGAAGGCGTCGGCCTGGGACAGCGCGTTCTGGCCGACCGTGGCGTCGAGGACGAGGAGGACGTCGTGCGGGGCGCTCGGGTCGATCTTGGCGATGACGCGGACGATCTTGGCGAGCTCGTCCATCAGCTCCTTGCGGTTCTGCAGCCGTCCCGCCGTATCGATGAGCAGGACGTCAGCGCCCGAAGCCCTGGCGCTGGTGAGCGCTTCGAAGGCGAGCGCGGCCGCATCGGCCCCCGTCGCCTTGGCGTGAAAATCGGCGCCCGCGCGTTCGGCCCAGACTTTCAATTGTTCGACGGCTGCGGCGCGGAACGTATCGCCGGCCGCGACCGCGACCTTCAATCCTTCGCTGCGAAAACGGGCGGCGAGTTTTCCGATCGTCGTCGTCTTGCCGCCGCCGTTGACGCCGACGACGAGGATGACGTGCGGCGCGCGGGATCGATCGATCGCCAGCGGCTTTTCACGATCCTTGAGAAGCCCCGCGATATGATCGGCGAGCGCTTCCTTCACTTCCGCATCGGTTATTTCGCGCTCGAAGCGGTCCTTGGCGAGAGCGGCGGTCGCGCTCGCCGCGCCGGCGACGCCGAGATCGGCGCCGATCAGCAGCTCCTCAAGGTCGCTGAGCGTTTCAGCGTCGAGTTTCTTCTTCGTGAAAATCGCCGAAACGCCGTCCGACAGCTTCTGCGAGGAGCGTGAGAGGCCCGCGGCGAGGCGCTGAAAAAATCCCTTCGCAGCGGGCGCATCGGGCGCTGAACCGTCCGTAGGCTGGGCATCAACGGTTGCTGTCTGTTGGTCGCGCGCAGCATCGTCAGCGTGTTTTTTTCCGAACAGGCCGCCCAAAAAGTTTCTCGTGTTCGTCATTTTTTACTTGCCAGAATCCGCGGAGCAGCAACTTGTTTCACGATGGCTGAATTAAGTCAGCCTTTTTCATGGAGACGTGCATGGCTAAGGCCAAAAGAAAAGCCGCCAAACCCGCGGCCAAGCGCGCGGCGAAGAAGACCGCCAAGAAGGCTGCGAAGCCGGCTGCAAAGAAGAAGCGTGCGAAGCGCGCCAAGGCGAAAGCGGCCTAAGGCTGCTGTTTCTGACTATCAAAGCCGCGCCGCGGATGATCTCCCGGCGCGGCTTTTTTCATGCCTCCCCCAGGAATTCGGCGGTCAACGCATCGCCGCTGCGTGCGATGATCCTGACCCGCGCGAGGTCGCCGGGGCCGGCGGGCGCGGCAAGGCTGACGCTCGCAAAATTGCCGAGCCGCGCGCGCCCGCCGCTTTCAACGACTGCGACTTCCTCGCGCCCGATGAGGCTGTCGAGACAGGCCGCGGTCGCCGCCGCGCCTTTCTCGCGCAGCGCCCTGGCGCGCTCGGCGATGACGGGCCCTTTGACGGCG
>CAZGXT010000035.1:0-12292 GCA_964529675.1 uncultured Caulobacterales bacterium | reverse complement strand
CCCGCACGCCGCGAAAGCGGAAAAGCGTGCACGAAGTTGATCCCCGCCTCGTCGATGAGGTCGAGCGTTTCGGCGAAATCCTCCTCCGTCTCGGTCGGGAAGCCGGCGATGAAATCAGCGCCGAGCGCAACGCCCGCGCGGGCGCCCCGCAGCGCGCGGGCGAGCTGGACGGCGTCGTCGCGGCGATGACGCCGCTTCATCCGCTTCAAGATGAGGTCCGACCCCGCCTGCAGCGAGAGGTGAAGGTAAGGGGCGACGCGCGCGTCCGTCGTCAACGCCTCGAACAGCGCATCGTCGATCTCCGCGCAGTCGACCGAAGAAAGGCGCAGCCGGAAAAGGTCCGGAACTTCGTCGAGCACGCGGCGGACGAGGTCGCCGAGCCGCAGGCCGTCCGGCAGGTCCGCGCCCCACGACGTCATGTCGACGCCGGTCAGCACGATCTCCTTGTGGCCGTTGGCGACGAGCCGGCGCGCGCCTTCAACGACGTCCTGCGGCGTCGCCGATCGCGACGGGCCGCGGCCATAGGGAATGATGCAGAAGGTGCAGCGATGATCGCAGCCGTTCTGCACCTGCAGGAACGCGCGCGCGCGGTCGCCATAGCCGTCGATGAAATGCCCCGCCGTCTCGCGCACCGCCATGATGTCGTTGACGAGGATGCGCGGCGCGGCGCGTCGCGCGAGCGCTTCCCAGGTCGCGGGCTTCAGCTTCTCGTCATTGCCGATGACGGCGTCGACTTCCGGCATCGAAGCGAAGCTGTCGGCGTCGATCTGCGCTGCGCAGCCGGTGACGACCACAGCGGCGCCGGGATGGTCGCGCCGCGCGCGGCGGATTTTCTGGCGCGTCTCGCGCACGGCCTCATTGGTCACGGCGCAGGAATTGACGATGACCGCGTTTTCAAGGCCCGCCGCCGCGCCAAGACGCCGGATCGCCTCGCCCTCGGCGAGATTCAACCGGCAGCCGAGGGAAAGGACGCGCGCTGACATGGGCGAGGGTTCTAGCGGGGACGCGGCCGGAGTCGAGAGCGGGCGGCCCGCCCTCCCCGATCGCTAGTTCTCCATCGCCAACAGGATCGCAAAGCCGACGACGAGAAACAGCGCGAATGGGAAGAACGCCCCGAGCATCGGCGGGATCGCGCCGAGCTTGCCGATCGCCAGCATCAGGTTCTCGGCGACGAAATAAAGGAAGCCGAGCGCGGCGCCCGCGGAGGCGCGCACGAGCTGGTTGCCCTGCCGGCTGACCCCGAAGCCCGCGATCGCGCCAAGCAGCGGCATCAGCAACGTCGCCATCGGCTTTGAAAACCGCGCCAGCAGCGAGGTGGTCGCCGCGCCGGCGTCGGCGCCGTCCCGCGAGAGCTGGCCGATCTGACGAACGAGCGTCGTCATGCCGGCGCGATCGGGATTGAGCGACAGGGCGAACAAAGTCTCCGGGTCGAGCGAGGTCGTCCACGGCATCGACGCGACCGTCGCCGCCGCGGTCTCAAGGCTCGGCGCGCGCGCGTCGATGAGGCGCCAGCCGCCCTCGCCGTAGAGCGCGGCGCGCGCCTCGATCACGCTGCGCGCAAGCCCAGAGGCGTCGAGGTCGTAGATGACGACGTTCGACAGGCTGACGCCTTCATCCGTGCGCGCCGCGGACCCCGCGGACACGATTTCGTCGTCGAGCTGCAGGCGCAGATTGGTGCGCGTCGCGGCGTCGTGCTTGAGGCCGACCTCGAAATCATTCGCCTCCCAATATTCAAGTTCGGCGGCCGCCTCGACGACTACGCTCTCATGGAACACGAAATGCGCGGCCGCGATGACAAGGCACGCCGCGCCGATCGGGCGAAGCACGCGGTGGATCGACATGCCCGCCGCGCGCATCACCACGATCTCGCTTGAAAGATTGAGCGAGGAGAGCGTCACGACGATCGCCAGAAGAGCGGCGAAGGGCGTAAACTGGCTCGCGATCTGCGGCGCGCGCAGCGAGATGTAGCGGGCGATCGAATCGGCGCCGGCGCCCGCGGCGGCGCTGATCGCCTCCGAGCGGTTGAGCAGGTCGAGCATCTGCAGGATGATGACGAAAAAGAGCAGAAGCCCGACGAAGCGGGTGAGGAAGAGCCGCCCGACATAGCGGGTGAAGGAGCCGTCAAGTCCGAGCATCGGCGCCGTCCGTCATTGCGCCGCGCCCCGCCGGAGCGCGCTGTCGGCGGCGAGGCGGGGCGGCGCCGGCAGGCGCACGGTGTCTTCATCGCCGCGCGCCATCACCTTCGCCGTGCGCGCCCGGTCGATGGAGCCGCGATAAAGCCAGACGCTGACGCCGATGAAAACCGCGAGCAATCCCCACATCGACACATAGGGCGAGAGCTGGCCGAGGCTCGCCGTCACCAGCCCCCATTCCTCAAGCAGTTCGTGATAGACGATGAGGATCGCGACGCCGAGAACCGGCTTCAGGTTGGACGGCTTACGCCGCCCGGAAACGCCCATCGCGACGGCGAGGATCGGCAGCACGAAGAAGGTCAGCGGGTGGAGGATCGTCCAGTGCAGCTGGCCCCGGTATTTGTGCCACAGCTCGGTTCCGCGCTCCTTCGGGTCGTTCACGAAGCGGACGATCTCGAAAAAGGTCGCTTCGCGCGCCTCGCCGCCGCGCGGGCGAAAGCGCGCGACGGCGGGCAACGCGACCTCAAGGTCGAAGCTCTCGAAATCGAGGCTTTGCGTGCGCTCACCGCTGGCGTCGATGAAGAGCTGGCGGCCCTTCGCCATGCGAAGGAGCAGGCTCGTGATGTCGGGCGTCGTCGAAACGCCGCCTGACTGCGCGGTGATGATGGTGCGTCGACCGTCATCCTCGCGCAGTTCGAGGAAGATGTTCTGCGCCTGGCGCGTCGCCGCATCGACGCTGCCGAACCGGATGGTCGCCTTGTCGGTGATGTCGACGAACTGGCCTTGCGGAATCTTGATGCCGAGCGCGCCCGACGTCACGTCGAAACGGATCTTGTCGTACTCGTAGCGCGCATAAGGCTTCAAATAGCCGACGAGGAGAAAGTCGCCGACCGCGAGCACAAGCAGCAGCGCGAAAACGGGGCGCATCAATCGGCCGAACGAGGCTCCGGAAGAATTCATCGCATCGAGCTCGCTCGACATCGACAGGGTGCGGAAGGCGAGCATCACGCCGAGAAAAGCGCCAAGCGGCAGCGCGAGGCTTAGGTAATGAGGGACAAGATTGGCGAGCATCCGCCAGACGACGTCGACCGGCCCCTGCTCGGCCAGCACGAAATCAAAGAGCCGCAGCATCTGCTCGATCATCAACAGCATCGCCGCGACAGCGAGCGCCAGCGCCAGCGGCGTTGCCACGCTTCGGAGAATGTAACGGTCCAGAAGACCCATGGATATCGATCGGCGCGCACGGTTCCGCCGGCCCGACCGGGACCGGATCAAGGCCTCGTCTCTAGCCAATTCCGGGCGCGTGCAAAAGGAAATCGGGCCTAAGGTGAGGGAGAATCGGCTCTTTCGGCCGCGGCCGGCGATAATTCCGCGCCGTCGGGGCGACGAATGGCGTGGTGCGCGGTGGCGGCGAACAGCGCAAGGTTGAACAGCTGCGACAATCCGGCCTCGGCGAGCAGCATGCCGGCGATCGCCGCTTCGGGCGCGCCGACCTCCGGCACCAGCGTCAGCGCCGCGGTCAGGAAGACGATGTCCTTGTTCGGCAGGAGCGGTAATCGCGTCACCACCAGCTGCAGCGCGATGAAGGTCATCCACGCCGACAGCGGCGCCTGCGGCAGGACCGAGGCGTAGAGCAGGGCCTGCAGGATGAAGGCGAGGAAGATGCGCACGGCGTTGATCGCGATGATCCGGCGCATGACGCCGGCGGCGAGCCCGATCAGCTTGCGGCGGAACGCCGTCATGGCGAGCGCAAGACCGGCGGACGAGACGAACGCGAGCGCGAACAGCGCCTGCCCGCCCGGCAACCCGGCGATGTCGCGCTGAAGGTCGCCGAAGAAGAAGAGCGCGGCGATGACGCCCGCCGTCCACGTGTTCGATACGAGCGCGGAAAGCAGCGTGTTGTCCTTGACGCCGGTGAGAACCTCGCGATCCGACAGCTGCAGCGTCCGGCGGGCCCACAAGGTGAAGAACGCCTCGCCGGAATATCCCATCACTGCGAAGTTGTAGACGCGCTTCCTGATGAACGCCGTCCAGTGCCGCCAGAGCGGCGCTCGCCAGACGAGGCCGTAAGCCGGAACTTCGGAAAGCGGCTGCAGGAAATAGCGCAGCGCGAAGATAAGGTAAAACCACGGCGTTTCAGGAAGCGAGGCGAGGACGGCGCCCCATCCGGCCCGCGACAGCTGGACGACGAGGAAGAAGACGACTGCGGCGAACAACAGCGCCCTGGCGACGCCAAGCGCGCGGCGTGCGCCGGGCGTCGCGCCGAGCGCGCGCGCGCGATCAACCAATTCTTGAACCGTCAAGCGCTCATCCGATCCGGCGCCGCCCCATTGCTCTTCACCCCCCGCCCCATTAACGCCCTAGCATGCGCGAAGGGTTCACGGTCGTTCTTCCTTTCTTCAACGAGGAAAAGTTCCTCGCTGCAACGCTCGACTCGCTCGCCAGGCAAACCCTGCCGCCGGTCCGCATGGTGCTTGTCGACAACGCATCGACGGACCGCTCGCCGGCGATCGCGCGCGAATTCGCCGCGCGCAATCCCTCGCTCAATGCGGAGGTACGGCGCGAGGCGCGGGCGGGCAAGGCTTCGGCGCTCGCGCTGGGGCTCGCCGGCGTCGAAGAAGGCTTGGTTGCGACCTGCGACGCCGACACCTATTACCCGCCGCGTTATCTCGCCGGCGCTCAGCGCATTTTCGCGCGGGATGACCGGATCGACGCGGCGATCGCTTTCGGCGTCGCCTCGATTGACCCGGCGGCGTCGCGATGGACGCGCCTGAAAGGCGCCGCGATGGCGCGGCTCGCGCCGCGCCAGACCCATGGCGGGGGTTACGGGCAATGCTTCCGCGCCGCGGCCCTCCGCCGCGCCGGCGGATTTTCGCCGGAACGCTGGCCCTACTGCCTCATGGATCACGAAATCATGCATCGCATCGTCAAGGCGGGCGGCAAGCTCGGCTATGACGCTGATCATTGGTGCGCGCCTTCGGCGCGCCGGGCCGATCGCCGCCGCGTGCGCTGGACGATCGCCGAAAGGCTTTTCTATCACGTCGTTCCGTTCTCGCGCCGCGACTGGTTCTTCTATCAGTTTCTCGGCCCAAGATTCGAACGCCGCAAGCTCGGCGAGCTGGCGCTGCGCGAGCAGCCCTGGAACGTGATCAGCCAGGGATGAGACCTAGGCCGCAAGACGATCGCGACGCGACTGGCAAAGGCCGCCATAGGCGGCGAACAGGGTCGCAAAGTGCTCGGACGGCGCGACAAGCCGGTGGCCGCCGGCGCGCGCCGCAAGGCTCAGCTCCCGCCGGTCGCGGCTGACGATGCGCGCCAGCGCCGCGGCGAGCGCATCGGCGTCGCCGGCGCGATAGGCCTCGCCGAAGGCCGGATGGACGATTTCCGACGCCCCGCCCTGATCGGGCGCGACGATGGGAACGCCGGACGCCAGCGCCTCGGCGACGACCAGCCCGAAGGTCTCGGCGGCGCCGCCATGAACGAAGTAGTCGGCGCTCGCGAGTCGGGCGGCGATGATCGCGCGGTCCGTCACCGGGCCTGCGACCGCGACGCCGGGGATCCGGCTCGCCTGCGCCGTCACCGACCGCCACAGCGGGCCGTCCCCGATGAGATAGAGCGCTGCGGGTCGCTCTGCGGAGAACTTGGCGAAGGCGCGCATCATCATCGGCAGGCGCTTTTCCGGATGATGCCGGCTCACCGCCACAAAGAGCGGCGCGGCGGGGTCGCGAACGCCGCACGCCGCCAGCATTTGCAGGCGGACCTGCTCGTCGCGGAGATCAGGATTGAAATGCGCGCGATCGACGCCGAGCGGACAGGCCAAGGGGCGAAGCACGCCGTATCGCTCGAGCCGGCGCGAAAAGACGGCGCCGGGGGCGATCGTGACGTCAAAGCCGGCGGAGAGCTTCGCCAGATAGCGCCAGAACCCCGCGAACAGCTGATCGACGCGCTCGGCTTTCAGCGCAGGGCTGAGGAAAGACTGCGGATAAACGGCGACCGGATCTTGATGCAGGAACAGCGCCCGCGCCGCGGGACCCGCCCAGTCGCGCGCAATCCAGGCGCCGCGCCAGGTCGAGGATCCTTCAACGAGATCAGGCTGGAGCTCGTCGAGCAGCTGGTGCACCGGCGCCTTGCGCGCAAACAGGTGATAACGATGATCGAAGGGCAATACGGGGGACCGGACCCACACGATTTCGCCGCCCAGCCTTCGCTCGCGGCGATCGGCGGGCCCCGGCGCGATGATCGTCATCGCGACGCCTGCCTTCGACGCCGCCTCCAGTTTCTGATGGACATAGGTGCGGACGCCGCCGCCGAAATCGCTGAAGAACTCCGAGACGTCCGCGACGCGCATGACAATTCCATGACCAGCGGGACGCCTGCTAGCGGGTCATTGTGACAACTCGGTGTAATCATCGGCGGGCGGACGATCACGCCTGCTTGCAGATCATTACGTCGCGATAGTCGTCGAGCAGGCCGTCGAGGATCGCATCCCAGTCATAGGGGCGCGCGGCGGCGAGCGAGCTTGCGCTGAAGCGCGCACGCAGCGCGCTGTCGGCCGCGAGCGCAACAAGCGCGCCCGAAAAGCCGGCGACGCTGCGCGCGTCGGCGACGAGAAAGCCGGTCTCGCCGTCGGTGATGAGCGAACGGCTTCCCGACGCGGCGGCCGCGACCGCGGGGAGGCCCGACGCCATCGCCTCCAGCGTCACATTGCCGAAAGTCTCGGTGACGCTCGGATTGAGAAAAACGTCAGCCGAGGCGTAGGCGCGCGCCAGCGCCTCGCCGTCGAGATGGCCTGTGAAGACGGCGTGCGGTAGCTTTTCGGCGAAGTGCGCGCGCGCCGGTCCCTCGCCGACGACGAGCGCGCGGATGGCCGGGCGTTCCGCCCGCGCCGTCTCGACGGCGTCGGCGAACATATCGATGCCCTTTTCGAGAACGAGCCGTCCGACGAAGGCGATGACGACGGCGTCATCGGCGAACCCGAGGCTTCGCCGCCATGAGAGATCGCGACGGCGCGGATGAAACAGCGCCTGATCGACGCCGCGCGACCAAAGCCGGATGTCTTCCCCGATGCGGTCGCGTTTCAGTTCCTCGACCATCGACGGCGACGGCGCATAGACGCGCGCGCACCGGGCGTAGAATTTTCGCATGTAGTCGGTGACCAGCGGCTCCAGAAATCTGAGGCCGTAATAGCGGGGATAGGTGTCGAAGCGGGTGTGGAACGAGGCGACCGCCGGCAATCCCTTCGCGCGCGCATAATTGAGCGCGGCGAGCCCCAGAAGATCGGGCGCGGCGACATGGATGATCGTCGGGCGAAACGCGTCAAGGCGCGCGCGCGCGGCTTTCGGCAGCCCCAGCGCCAGCCGGTATTCGCTCCGCGAGCCGGGCAGCGCGATCGAAGGAACAGACCAAAGCTCGCCGGAATGGTTGAAAGCCGGGGTCGCGGCCGTCGGCGCAAAGACGAGCGCGGCCTCCCCGCGCGCCTCAATATGGGCGACAAGTCGATTGAGCGCCTTAACCGGTCCGTCGACGACATAATTGTAGTTGCCGGAGAACAGGGCGACGCGCAGCGCGGGGCCAGGCTCAGGCCGCGCGGCGGGCTTGACGGTGGTGATGGCGGCGCTTTCTCGCATAGCAGGCAGATCGTCAGTCAGATGCGACAGGAATCGCCGCTTCGCAAGCCCGCACGCCCCGGTCAAAGCCAGGCCTCGGCGAGATCGCGGATCGCCACGCGGGCCTTGAGGCGCGTCGCCAGGAGATACATGCCGGCGATCTTGCGGTGGATGAACAGCGCATCCGTCGGCGGCAATCGTTTGAGCTCGCGCTCGCGGTTGAAGGCGATCCCCTCGTCGCGCAGGCGCGCGGAAAGATCGGACGCGCCGAAGTCGAACGCCTCGCGCCGGCGCAGCGGCTCCAGCGCCATGTCGAACATCGACAGCAGCCTTTCCCCGTGCCGCGCCATGGTCGGCTCGTCGAACAGGCCGAGGTCGAGCGCCGCGTCGCGGACGCCGGCCCCGTCGCGCGCGATCCCCGCACGCATCAGCGCCCTGTATTTTGCGATGAAGTCGGCGCCGAATTCCCGGGTCGCGCCGAAATCAAGAAGGACGATCTTCCCGCTCGCCGGATCGAAGCGGTAATTGGCGAAATTCGGATCCGTCTGCATCAGCCGAAAGCCGAAGAGTTCACGCAAGGTGAGGCCGATGAGAAGCCGCATGATGCGGTCGCGCGTCTCCTGGCTCGCGGCCGCTTGCGCCTCGATCGGCGCGCCGGCGGCGTAGCGCATGGCCAGCACCGCCGGCGTCGTCAGATCCGCCTCGACCGCCGGCACGCGGAAATCCTCTTCGCCCTCAAGAAGCGCGCGATAACGGCCGAGAAGCCCCGCCTCGCGCACATAGTCGGCTTCGTTCTTCAGCTGCTCCTTTGCGTCGGCGAGGATCGGCGCGATGTCGAGGCCCGCGGGAACGAGGCCGGAGACCTTCAACAGCGCGGCGAGATTGTCGACATCGCTGTCGATCGAGTCCCGCACGCCCGGATATTGCACCTTCACTGCAAGGTCGCGGCCGTCCCTCGTCAGCGCGCGATGCACCTGCCCGATCGACGCGGCGGCGATCGGCTTCACGTCGAAGCGCTCGAAGCGCTTCAGCCAGTCCCGGCCCCAGTTGCGCTCCAGCGTGCGGCGCAACTCGCCGCCCGGCATCGGCTCGGCCATGGCGCGCAGCCGCGCGAAAATCTCCGCAAGCTCGGGCGGGATGAAGTCGCCCGCATCCATCGAAAGGAGCTGGCCGACCTTCATCGCCGCCCCGCGCAGGCGCGCGAGCTCGTCCGCCGCCGCGCGCGCGTTCGACGGCGTCAGCAGCAGACGGCGAAGATCCGGGCGCTCGCCCGCCGCCAGCGCCTTTGCGCCGCCCGCCAGCACTGATCCCGCAATGCCGGCGGCGAGCCCGCCGAACCCCGCGAGGCGTTCCAGCCTGCCCTTCGGGATGCGGGCGCCGCGCACATCCTCGCCGCTATCGCTCATCGCCGGATTTTCCCTAAATGACGGGAGGTTCTACGCCGGCGACGCGCGCGGCGGATGCGGCCTCTCGCCGCCCCGGCGCTCATGGGCGCCGCCTTGTGATGGGCGACGGCGTCGCCTGCGCGCGCGGATGGTGGGATAACGCATCGGCGTTTTTCGTGAGGCGGTCCCATGCGTATTCTTGCAGCGCTCCTTCTGTCGGCGACGGCGACGGCGGTGGGGGCCGAGCCCCGGCCGGTCGCGGTTGAACTCTTCACCTCGCAGGGCTGCTCCTCCTGTCCGCCGGCGGAAGCCTATTTCCGCGACCTCAGCGCGCGCGGCGACGTCGTCGCGCTCGAATGGCACGTCGATTACTGGGACGATCTTCACGCCGGCGCGTCGGGAAAGTGGAAGGACCCCTTCTCCTCGCCCGATCACACGCGCCGCCAGCGCGCCTATAACGCCGCTTTGCGCGGCCGGCCGAGCGCCTACACCCCGCAGCTCGTCATTGACGGAACGCTGGAGACGGTCGGCTCGCGCCGGGCCGAAATCGCCCGGCTGATCGACGATCGTCAGACGACGGATGAAACGGCGGCGATCGTTTTCGCACCCGCCGCCGACGGCCTGTCGGTGACGGCTGAGGCGCCGAGGGGCGCGACGGTCCGCCTCGTGCGCTTCGCCAAGGCGGTCGTGACGCGCGTCACCGGCGGGGAAAACGCCGGCGAAACGCTCGCCGAGGCCCATGTCGTGCGCCGCCAGGAAGTCCTCGGCGTCGTCGGCGATCGCCCGCTTTCGGCCGCGCTGCGCGCGCCGTCGGCGGGCGAAGGCTGCGCCGTGCTCGTCGAAGACGGCGAGGGCGGGCCCATCCTTGCGGCGCAATATTGCCCGAAGTGACGCACTCTGGCCTACTCCGCGGCGGCGCAATTGAAGGGCGAAAAGATGCGTTTTCTGTTTCTGGCGGCGGCGCTGATCGCCGCCCCCGCCGCGGCGGGGGATCTCGGACCGGGCGCGCGCCCCGTCGGCGCTGACTGGTCGCGCAGCCCGGTGATTGCGCAGCACGGCATCGCTGCAACGGCCCATCCCCTCGCGTCGCAGATCGCGATCGACATTCTGCAGAAGGGCGGCGGCGCCGTCGACGCGGCGATCGCGGTCAACGCCGCGCTCGGCCTGATGGAGCCGACGGGGTGCGGCGTCGGCGGCGATCTCTTCGCGATCGTCTGGGACCCCAAGACAAAACGGCTCTACGGCCTCAACGCGTCCGGCCGCGCGCCGATGGGTCGGACGCTGGAACAGACGATCGAGCGCTCGGCGGCGGTCGTCGGCGAGGGAAAAGGCGTTCCCCCGCTCGGGCATCTTCCTGTCACCGTGCCGGGAACGGTCGGCGGCTGGGGCGCGCTGCACGAGCGCTTCGGAAAGCTCCCGATGCGGACGATCCTTGCGCCCGCCATCGGCTATGCGAAAGACGGCTTCCCGGTCTCGCCCGTCATCGCGACGTATCTGGAGCGCAATCTCGCCGGGTTCGAGCGGCGCCTTTCGATGATCGGCGAGTTTGACAACGCGCGGGCGACTTACTTTCGGAACGGCGCGCCGAAAGCGGGAACGATATTCAGGAACCCCGACCTCGCCGCGACCTATGAGGCGATCGCCAAGGGCGGCGCGGACGCTTTTTACAAGGGCAAGATCGCCCGCACCGTCGACGCCTACATGAAACGCATCGGCGGCGACCTTCGCTATGAGGATTTCGCCGCCAACAAGGCGGAATGGGTGGAGCCTGCTTGCGTCGATTATCGCGGCTATTCCGTATGCGAACTGCCGCCGAACAGCCAGGGCTTCGCCGCGCTGCAGATGCTCAACATCCTGAAAAACGTCGATCTGAAGCAATGGCCGCGCGGGTCGGCGGAGGTCTTCCACTACATGGTCGAGGCCAAACGCCTCGCCTTCGAAGACGTCGCCAAATACTACGCCGATCCCGCGTTCGCCGACGTCCCGGCGGCAGGGCTGCTTTCCGATACGTACGGCCGCGAACGCTTTGCGCTCATCGACCCCAAAAAGGCGATGACGGCCCCTGCGCCCGGCGAACCGAAGCTCGAAGGCGAAGGCGACACGACCTATTTCACCGTCGCCGACGACAGCGGCATGATGGTCAGCCTCATCCAGTCGAACTATCGCGGCATGGGCTCGGGGCTCGTGCCGGACGGCCTCGGCTTCATGCTGCATGACCGCGGCGAGCTTTTTCATCTCGATGCGGATCATCCGAACGCCTATGCGCCCGGCAAGCGCCCGTTCCAGACGATCATTCCCGCCTTCGCGATGAAGGACGGCGAGCCCTGGCTCTCCTTCGGCCTGATGGGCGGGGGCATGCAGCCGCAGGGCCATGTCCAGATTCTCGTCAATCTCATCGATTACGGAATGAATTTGCAGGAAGCGGGCGACGCCGCGCGCTTCCACCATGACGGCGGGCGCCAGCCGACGGGGATCGACGGCGACGCGCTGGGCGTTCTGGAGCTCGAACCCGGCGTGCCGGAAGCGACGCGCAAGAAACTCGAAGCCATGGGCCACAAGGTGGAGATCGTCGATAACGGAATCGTCTTCGGCGGCTACCAGGCGATCATCCGCGACCACGACAACGGCGTCTATGTCGGCGCGACGGAGATGCGCAAGGACGGGACGGTCGCGGGGTATTGAAATTCCAGCCGATGTGTATAGTCCCAAAATTTATACACGGGGCGGTGATGCGCACCGATAGAGAGATCAACGACAAATTGATGGCGGACGTCATGAAAGCCGGCGCCTTCAAGACCAAGCGCGAAGCTGTCGAGGAGGCGCTGAAGACTTACGTGCGCTCCAAAGATCGTCCAAAAATGCTCGATCTCTTCGGCAAGCTCGACTGGGACGGATATCCAGTTGGCGACATCACGCGGGACAAGGCGGCGGTCGCCGACCGAAACACGCGCGGCGCTCGACAATCCACGCGCGCAGACGCACAGGCGCCCCGGCGCGTCCTTCATGAACGCGCCAGGTGATCGTTGCTGACAGCTCCGTCTGGATCGATTTCGGCCGCGGCCGGATGACCCGTCAGACGCGCATCCTGTTCGAAGCGGTGCGACTAAACAGGCGCTCGCCGCCTTTGACGAGCTTCCGCAAGCGACCATCGGCGGGCGTGATATCGCCG
>CAZGXT010000034.1:0-20403 GCA_964529675.1 uncultured Caulobacterales bacterium | reverse complement strand
GATCTTCGGACTTTAGATCCAATTCAAATCAAAGTCAAGCGATAATCATGGTTAACACTTATGGTTAACGCCGGCGCTGCGGGAGGGTTCTGCTCTGCGGCTAGATCGGCAGCGCCGTCGTCGCCTTGATTTCACGCAGCGCGATGGCAGAGCGGACCTGACGGACCTCGGGCAGCTCCAGCAGGAATTTCTGGAGGAAGCGATCATAGTCCGCGATATCGCGCGCGACGACGCGCAGCGTGAAATCAGCGTCGCCCGTGGTCGCGTAGCAATCGATGACTTCCGTCCTCATGCGGATCTTCTTCTCGATCTCCGCGACGGCCTTTGCGTATTGGCGCTCAATCGTCACATGGACGAAGGCGACCACCGCGAGGCCAAGCTTTTCGCGGTCGAGAAGCGCGGCGTAGCCTTTGACGATGCCCGCCTCCTCCAGCGCCTTCAGCCGCCGCCAGCAGGTCGCCGCCGAGGCGCCGGCCGCCTCCGCCAGTTCCTGCGCGGACAGGCGTCCCTGACGCTGAAGCGCCGCGAGAATTCGCCGGTCGGTTTCGTCTAACGCGGTCACGAAATGAAAGTATCGACGAGTGGCGATACGTGCAATAATTATTTCGTACTGGCCCCAACGCAGCTCGCTTTCATCGCGTTCCTTTCGCGCAAATCAGCTATTCATGCCGCAGAAGCGGAGGACGGCCCGATGGCGGCGACAGCGCTGCGTCTCGACGCCTATGAACTCGACGATCGCTATCGGCGGACCGACGGCCGCGTCTTCCTGACCGGCACGCAGGCGCTCGTCGCCATCATGCTGCATCAGCGCCGGATTGACCGCGCGCGCGGTCTCAACACCGCCGGTTTCGTCTCAGGCTATCGCGGCTCGCCGCTCGGCGCGGTCGATCAGGCGCTGTGGAAGGCGAAGCGCTTTCTGCGCGACGAGCAGATCGAATTTCTGCCCGCCATCAACGAAGACCTCGCCGCGACGGCCGTGCTCGGCACGCAGCAGGTCGAGCTGGAGGCGGACCGCACCGTCGATGGCGTGTTTTCGATTTGGTACGGCAAGGGCCCTGGCGTCGACCGCGCGGGCGACGCGCTGAAGCACGGCAACGCCTACGGTTCATCGCCGAACGGCGGCGTGCTCGTCGTCGCCGGCGACGATCATGGCTGCGCATCATCCTCGATGTCGCATCAGTCGGACGTCGCCTTCATGTCCTGGTACATGCCGACGCTCAATCCCGCTTCGATCGCGGAGTATATCGACTTCGGCCTTTATGGATTCGCCCTCTCTCGCTTTTCCGGCATGTGGATCGGCTTCAAGGGCGTTTCGGAAACCGTCGAGAGCGCGGCGAGCGTCAGGCTATCGGCTCCGCCATCCTTCCGTGTGCCGACGGATTTCGCCATGCCGGAGGGCGGTCTCAATTTCCGCTGGCCGGACCTGCCCGGCATGCAGATCGAACGGCGGATGAAGTTCAAGAAGGAAGCCGTCAGGGCCTTCACGCGCGCCAACCCGATCGACCGCGCGATCTGGGGCGTTCCGCGCGCGCGCTACGGCATCATTACGACCGGCAAGGCGCATCTTGACGTGATGGAAGCCCTTGCGCTGCTGGGGATCGACGCCGCCCGCGCGGCGTCGCTCGGCGTCGATGTCTACAAGGTCGGCGTCGTCTGGCCGCTTGAAAACGCCGGCGCCGAGCGCTTCATGGCGGGCAAGGAAGAAGTGCTCGTCGTCGAGGAGAAGCGCGGCATCATCGAAAGCCAGCTCAAGGAATATATTTACGACCGCGCCGTCGCCAAGCCGAAGCTGATCCTCGGCAAGCATGACGAGACCAACGCCTCTTTGATTTCATGGGTCGATGAGCTCTCGCCGTCGATGCTGGCGCCGATCATCGCCGCGCGATTGCAGAAAGTCATTCCGGGTCTCAACTTTGCAGAGCCGCTCGCACGCCTCGATCAGCTTTCGCGTATTGCGGCGGCGCCCGGCGGCGCCAAGCGCCAGCCCTATTTCTGCTCCGGCTGCCCGCACAACACCTCGACAAAGGTTCCCGAAGGCTCGAAGGCGCTCGCCGGCATCGGCTGCCATTTCATGGCGTCGTGGATGGATCGCGAAACCTCGTCGCTCATCCAGATGGGCGGGGAAGGCGTCAACTGGGCCGCCAAATCGCTGTTCCTGAAAAATCGCCCGCACATCTTCCAGAATCTCGGCGACGGCACCTGGTATCATTCAGGGTCGATGGCGATCCGTCAGGCGATCGCGGCGAAGGCCAACATCACCTACAAGATTCTTTACAATGACGCCGTCGCGATGACCGGCGGCCAGCCGGTCGACGGCGCCATCTCCGTGCCGCTCATCGCAAACCAGCTGATCGCCGAGGGCGTCGCCAAGCTTGTCATTCTTTCCGAGGATCCAGATGCGCTGATCGCCGCGGGCGGCCTTCCCTCAGGCGTCGCCGTGCGTCCGCGCGACGATCTCGACGCTGTCCAGCGCGAGCTGCGCGAGATCGAGGGCGTCACCGCCATGATCTATGACCAGGCCTGCGCGGCGGAAAAGCGGCGCAAGCGAAAGCGCGGCGACTACCCGGATCCGCCCAAGCGCGTGTTCATCAACGACGCCGTCTGCGAAGGGTGCGGCGACTGCTCGACGCAATCAAACTGCCTCTCCGTAACGCCGATTGAGACCGAATTCGGCCGCAAGCGGCGCATCGACCAATCCTCCTGCAACAAGGACTATTCCTGTCTTAAAGGCTTTTGCCCGAGCTTCGTGACCGTTGAAGGCGGAACGCTTCGAACCCCGAAGATCGAAGCGGACGCCGCCGCGCTCGATGCGCTCCTTGCGCGCCTGCCCGCGCCCGCAGGCGCCGAAATCGGGCGCGCCCATGATCTCCTCGTCGCCGGGGTCGGGGGCACGGGCGTCGTAACGATCGGCGCGATCATCGCGATGGCCGCTCACCTTGAGGGAAAAGGGGCGAGCGTTCTCGATTTCATGGGCTTTGCGCAGAAGGGCGGCGCGGTCCTTTCCTATGTGCGCCTCGCCGCGACGTCTGAGGCGCTCAATCAGGTGCGGATCGATATCGGGGAAGCGGAGGCGCTGATCGCCAGCGATCTCGTCGTCGCGACTGATGAACGGGCGCTGCGCGTCTTGCGTAAGGGCGTGACGCGCGCCGTCGTCAACACCGACGTGCTGCCGACTGCCGATTTCATCCGCAACCGGAATATCGACTTTGAAGCCGCGCGGCGGCTGCGGACGCTGAGGGAAGCCTGCGACGCCGGGGCCCTCGCCGCCGCCGATGCGATTGACTTAGCGCGCCGGCTGCTCGGCGACACCGTCTATTCCAACATGATGCTGCTCGGCATGGCGTGGCAGAACGGCCTTGTTCCGCTCTCGCATGCGGCGCTCCTGCGCGCGATCGAGCTGAACGGGGTGGCGGCCGCGAAGAACCGCCGCGCCTTCGAGATCGGACGCGCCGTCGCCGCCGACGAGGCGTCGCTGCGTCAGGCGGCGGGGCTTGTTGAGGCGCGCCCGGAGCCGTTGACGCTCGACGCGCTCATCGAGCGGCGCGCGGCTTTTCTCACCGACTACCAGAACGCGGCCTATGCGGCGCGCTATCGCGATTTCGTGGGGCGGATGGCGGAGAAGACGCGCGGCGTCGACGCTGACGGGCGCCTTGCCCGTGCGGTCGCCGAGAACCTGTTCAAGCTTATGGCGTACAAGGATGAATATGAGGTGGCGCGCCTCTACGCGTCCGGCGAATTCCGGCGCAAAGTGGAAGCCGAGTTCGAAGGAGATTTTCGCCTCAAATTCCACCTCGCGCCGCCGCTCCTCAATGGCGAGCTTGATGCTCTGGGGCGCCCGAAGAAGCGCGAATTCGGCCCCTTCATGATGACGGCTTTCGCCGTCCTCCGCCGCCTCAAGGGCTTGCGCGGCGGCCCGTTCGACCTGTTCGGGCGCACTGAGGAACGACGCCTCGAGCGCCGATTGATCGAGGACTACGCCCGCGATATCGAAGCCGCGGTCGAGGGGCTCGACGCGGCGTCGCTGCCGGCGGCCGTCGAGCTTGCGCGGCTGCCGGAAGACATTCGCGGTTTCGGCCCGGTGAAGCTCGCCTCGATCGAAAAGGCGCGCGTCCGCCGCGCCGGCCTCGTTGAACGCCTCGCCTCCTCGACCCGTGCGCCGCGGGCGGCGTGAAAGGAAAGTCCGATGTTTGCAGACCTCGCCGCCCTGCCGCCCGATCCGCTGCTCGGCGTCACGGCGCGCTTTCGCGCCGATCCGCGCCCTGAAAAGCTCGACCTCGGCGTCGGCGTATTCCGGAACCGCAGAGGCGAGACGCCGGTGATGCGCGCCGTCGCCGAAGCGCAAGAGCGCCTCGTCGCGGCGGAGACCTCGAAAGTCTACCTGCCGCCCGAAAGCGCGCCCGGCTTTGCGCCGGCGATCTCGAAGCTCATCTTCGGGCCTGACGCCGAACGCGCGCGCATTTCGATCGTGCAGACGCCGGGCGGCTCGGGCGCGTTGCGCGTTGCGGCCGAACTCTTGAAGCGCGCAGGCGCGAACGCCATCACCATCGGAACGCCGACCTGGGCCAATCACGGGCCGCTTCTCGGCGCATCGGGGCTGCCGATCCGGTCCGTTCCCTATTATGACGCGCGCAGCGGCGGCGTCGATTTCGCAGGGTTCTTCGAAGCTGCGTCGAAGCTCGGGCCGAAGGATGCGCTTCTCATTCACGCAGGCTGCCACAATCCGACCGGCGCCGACCTGTCGCGCGAGGAGATTGATGCGATCATCGATCTCGCGGCGGAGAGGAAATTCCTTCCCTTCGTAGACTGCGCCTATCACGGCTTCGCGGAGAGCCTCGACGCCGACGTTTATATCGTGCGCGCGATGGCGATGCGCTTGCCTGAATTGCTTGTCGCCTATTCCTGCTCCAAGCATTTCGGCCTTTATCGTGAGCGCACAGGCGCCGTCGCAATGGTCGGCGCCGATGAAGCCGCCGCCAAGGCGATGACGACCCACGCCGTCAACGCCGGCCGGCAGATGTACTCGATGCCGCCCGCGCACGGCGCGCTTCTCGTCGCCGGGGTCCTGTCCGATCCCGCGCTCGAGGCTTCCTGGCGCGCGGAGCTGGAGACGATGCGCCTTGCCGTGAAGCAGTCGCGGCGGCTGCTGGTCGAGGCGGCGCGCGCGCACCAGCTCGGCGATCGCCTCAACCACCTGCTGAAGCAGAACGGCATGTTCTCGCTGCTGCCGATCGATGAAGCGCAGGTCGACGCGCTGCGCGACCGTCACGCCATCCATGCGGTCGGCAGCGGTCGCGTCAATCTCTGCGCCGTCAACGAAGACAATGCGGACCGCATCGCGGCGGCGCTCGCGGACGTCATGCGGCGCTGACGAGCGTCTTCAGGCGCCGCAGATCGTCGTGGCGCGTGCGGATATCGGGCCGCGGCGCGGCAAGGCGCAAATCCCTGAGGACCGCCAGAGCCTTGAGCAGCGCCGGCAGCGGCGGACCGCTCGCCGTCACCTGCGCGAGCTTGGCGGCGTCGAGGCTGGTCGACGGCCTTTCGATGAAGCGCGCGACCAGCATGTCGTGATGGTGCGCCGCTGTTTTCCCATGCGCTTCGCAAACGGCGATGAACCTGGCGGCGTTGCGCTTGAACCAGGGCTGGTCTGCGGCATCGGCGCTCTCAAGAAAGACCGTCATGAAATCCCGCCGGCGCATGCAGTCGCGCAGCGAGGCCTGATCCTCCGGGCGCATGAACAGCATCTTGTCGACGAGAAGCTGCGAATAATAAGGATCGTTCGCCTGGCAAAGCCCGGTCAGGAGGTCGATTTCATTGATGCCGGAAAAATCGCCCGCATTGGCGCCGCGATATTCCTGACGCCCGACGCGGTAGGGCTTGTAATAGGGACGCACGCTGAAGAAAAAGCGATCGACGTCAAGCTCCCTGAAGAGAACGTCGTTCCAGCGCGCGACGTCATCAAGCGCGGTCAGCGCATCGTCGAACAGCGTTTCCGCGACGGGGTGCGACACGCCGAGCGGCACGATGCGCATCAGCGCGTCGGCCGCGCGCTTATAGGCGAAGATGCCGCGCGTGTTGTAGTCGAGAAAGAGTTTCTCATCCTTCAGCCGCGTGAAGCTCTTCGGCGCGCCGCCGACCGCGCGGTTGTGGGTCGCGAGGTGGCCGGTCGCGAAGCGCGGCGCGACGCCGATCGATGCGCCGATATGAAGCCCGAGCGCTGAGGCTTCCTGAAAAGGCGATTTCTCCTCGCGGGCCGGGTTCGTCAGTTCGTGGCGGCGCAGCGCCGCGAGCCAAAGCCCCAAATCGCCGAGCACGTCGTAGGCGCCGTCGAAGCCTTCATCCGTATTGCCCTCGCGCCGCAGCGCGCCGACAAGGACGAGCCCTTCATCGACCAGCGCCTTCTTCTGCGCCGCGCCGACGCTTTCGACTGCGGCGCGGTCCGGCAGCGCGAAGTAAATCTCCTCCAGGTCGGAATTGAGGTCGACAAAGCGACCCCTGATCCACTGGTCGAATTTCTCGGCGTTGGTGCTCATGGCCGGCGCGGCTGCTGTATTGCCGCCTCTCCCTAACGCCAATCGCCGCCCCCGTCCACGCGCGGCTCAGCGCCGCAGCGCGCGTTCGAACTCCTCCCGGAAAATCTCCATTTCCTCCGCGCCCGCAACCGTCACGCGCAGGCAGGTCGGCATCGCATAATTCGTCAGTCCCCGCACCAGCACGCCGCGTGCAGCGAGCGCGGCGTCGATCGCCTTCGCTTCTTCGGCGCGGTCGAAAACCACCGTGACGAAATTCGCGAAGGAGGGAATAGACCGCACGCCGAGCCTGTCAAAAAAGGCGACAAGCTTCTCGCGCTCCTGATCGACATGGGCGATCGAGCGGTCGGCGAAGTCGTCGTCCTCAAGCGCTGCGATCGCCGCCGCCTGCCCCGGCGCCGTCATGTTGAAGGGAAGCCGCACGCGGTCGAGCGCGGCGATCACATCAGCCGCGCCGTACCCCCAGCCGACGCGCAGGCCCGCAAGCCCATAGAGCTTTGAGAAAGTCCGCGTCATCAGGACGTTCGGCGCGACGCGTGCAAGGTCGAGGCCGGCGTCGAATCCCGGCGCGGCCCTTGCAAACTCCGAATAGGCGCCGTCAAGAACGAGCAGCGTCTGCGCCGGCAGCCCGCGATGCAGACGCTCGACCGCCGAGAACGGAATGCAGGACCCGGTTGGATTCGCCGGATTGGCGAGAAAGACGATCTTGGTGCGCTGATCGACGCGGTCGAGGATCGCATCGACATCGACGACGTAATCCTTCTCCGGCGCGAAACGCATCTCGCAGTCCGCCGCAGCGACGGCGAGCCGCCAGGCGGCGAAGCCGAATTCCGGCTGCACCGCGTTGTCGCCCGGATCGAGAAAGGCCATGCAGGCGAGCGTGAAGATTTCATCGGACCCGACGCCGAAGATCAGGCGTTCCGGCTCGATATCGAACTTGCGCGCGACCGCCAGGCGCAGCGCCGTTGCGCGCACGTCGGTGTAGCGAAAGATGTCGCCGGCGGCGTCGAGATAGGCCGCGATCGCCCTGGGGCTCGCGCCGAGCGCATTCTCATTGGCCGAGAGCTTGATGACGCGGGCGGCGCCGTCCGCGCGCGCCTTGCCGGGCACGTAGACGCCGATCTTTCGCACTGCTGCGCGCGGAATGGGTCCGGTCACGATCCGCCCCTTGCGCGCTGCGCGAGCACCGTCATCACGTCATCAAGGCTGGCGCCGCGGGCCGCCAGAAGCACCGCGAGATGATAGAGAAGATCAGCCGCCTCTTCGCAGAGCTCAGGCGCCGTTCCCGCGGCGCCGGCAAGCGCCGTCTCGACGCCTTCTTCGCCGACTTTCTGCGCGATCCGCTTCGCCCCCTCACGAAGAAGGCGCGCCGTATAGCCTTCGCCGGCGGCGCGCGCGACAATCGTCCGCTCAAGAAGGCCAAGGCGCCCGACGCCCGGCGCAACCGCGTCGCCGAAGCAACTCACGGTCCCGATGTGACAGGCAGGTCCGCGCGGCTCAACCGTCAACAGGATCGTATCGCCGTCGCAGTCGGCGGCGATCGTCGTTACCTGCAGGCGATGACCTGAGGTTTCGCCCTTGCGCCAGCGCCCGCCGCGAGAGCGCGAATAAAAAGTCGCCTCGCCGCTTTCAACCGTTTCCGTCAAGGCGGCCTCGTCCATATAGGCGAGCATCAAGACCTGCAGCGTCGCGGCGTCCTGCACGATCGCCGGCGCAAGCCCGTCGCCTTTCGCGAAATCTATCCTGGGCGCCGTCAGCGTCATCGCCGCACCTCGACATATGCGGCGGCGAGCGCTTCCTTGACGCCGCCGATCGTGAGCCGGCCGGCGTGAAAGGCGCCGGCGGCGAGCGCGCCGGAAACGTCCGCCTTGCGGAATACATCGACGAAGTGCTCCGTCTCGCCGGCCCCGCCGGAGGCGACCAGCGGAATAGAGAGACGCGCGCGCGCCGCCTCGAGCTGTTCAAGATCGTAGCCGGCGCCGACGCCGTCCTGGTCCATGCAATTGAGGACGATTTCGCCCGCGCCCCGGTCCTGCGCCTCCTTGATCCAATCCATCGTGTCGCGCCCCGCCGCGCGGATCGTGCGTGTGTCGCCCGTATACTGAAACACTTCCCAGCGATCGCCCGCGCGGCGGCTGTCGACGCCGACGACGACGCATTGCGATCCGGCGATCTCGGCGATCTCGGAGATGAATTCCGGACGCTCCAGCGCGGGTGAGTTGATCGACACCTTGTCGGCGCCGTTCTCCAGCGCGGCGATCGCCTGATCGAGCGTGCGAATGCCGCCGGCGACGCAGAGGGGCGTATCAAGCGCGGCGGCGATTCCAGACAGCCAGCGGTAATCGACCGTACGCCGTTCCGCCGAGGCGGTGATGTCGTAGATGACGATTTCGTCCGCGCCCTCCTGCGAGTAGCGGCGTGACAGCTCGGCGGGATCGCCCATGTCGCGATGTCCCTCGAACTTCACGCCCTTGACGACGCGACCGCCGCGAACATCAAGGCATGCGATGATGCGTTTAGCGGGCAAGTGCGTCCTCCAGCGTGAAACGCTTTTCGTAAAGCGCGCGTCCGACGATAGCCCCCGCCGCGCCGCTGGCTTTCAGCGCAGCAAGGTCGGCGAGCGCGGCGACGCCGCCCGACGCCTGGATGGCGATCTGAGGAAAGCGTGCGGCGAGATCAGCATAGAGCGCGATGTTGGGGCCTGAGAGCATGCCGTCGCGCGAAACATCGGTGACGAGCGCGTGGCGCAAGGCGCCGCCTGAAAACCGCGAAATCGCGTCATCAAGGGCGATCCCGCTCTCTTGCGTCCAGCCTTCGGTCGCAACGCGGTAGATGTCGCCTGCCGCGCGCACGTCGAACGCCGCGCAGATGCGTCCAGGCCCCGCGCGGTCGATCCACTCAAGAACGGCGTCGGGACGCTTGGCCGCCGCCGAGCCGACAACGACCCTTGCGACGCCGAGATCAAGAAGCGCCTCGACGTCGTCGGCTGTTCGAACGCCGCCGCCGCACTGGATGTTGACGCGCGCCGCCGTGACGACGGCGCCGATCAGGTCTCGCTGGCGCGCCGTCCCGTCTTTCGCGCCGTCGAGATCGACGACGTGGATCCAGTCGGCGCCCGCCTCCGCAAAGGCGCAGGCCTGATCGACCGGATCGCCGTAACGGCTCTCGGCGTTGAAGTCGCCCTGGCTCAGACGAACGCAGCGCCCGCCCCTGATGTCGATCGCCGGATAGATCAGCATGGCGCCGCCAGAAAATTCGCGAGGATACGCGCGCCGACAGGGCCCGACCGCTCAGGGTGAAACTGGCAGCCCCAGACCTTGCCGGATTGCACAGCCGCGCTGAACGTCTCGCCATAGGTCGCCGCCGCCGCCGTTTCCTCCGACAGCGGACAAATGAAGGAGTGAACGAAATAGGCGTAAGCGCCGTCCTCGACGCCGTCGAACATGGCGCTCTTTCCCGGCTGCTGAAGGCGCGACCAGCCGACATGCGGCGCCGGCGCTTCGCGGCTGGCTTTCAGGCGCCGCACGCGCCCTTCAAAAAGGCCGAGGCCGGTCGCGTCGCCCTCTTCGCTCGAATCGAACAGCAATTGCTGTCCGAGGCAGATGCCGAGCAGCGGCCGGTCAAAATTGAGGAGCGCGCGCGCAAGGCCCTTCTCCGCGAGCATCGTCATGGCGAAGCCGGCGGCGCCGACGCCGGGCAGAATGGCGCGCTCGCACTCCCCGATAATGCGCGCGTCATCGGTGAGAACGGCCTTTGCGCCGAGCCTTTCAAGCGCGAACATCACCGAGGCGGTGTTCCCGACGCCGAGTTTTACGACAGCGACCGTCATTAGAGGACGCCCTTTGTCGAGGGGACGGCGTCGCTTTCAACCGCGATCGCCGCGCGAAGCGCGCGCGCAAACGCCTTGAAGCAGGCCTCGGTCTTGTGGTGGTCGTTTTCACCCCTGACCGAGACATGAATGGCTGCGCCGAGCGTCTGCGCGAGGGACCGGAAGACATGCGCCGTCATCTCGGTCGGGTATTCGCCGAGAAACGGCGCCGCGAAAGCGCCCTCAAACATGGCATAAGGTCTTCCGCCAAGGTCGATAGACACTTTTGCTTCCGCCTCATCCATGGGCAGCACGAAGCCGTAGCGCGCGATCCCGCGGCGCTCGCCAAGCGCCTGGGAAAGCGCAGCGCCGAGCGCGAGCGCGCAGTCCTCTATCGTGTGGTGCAGATCGACATGGATGTCGCCCTCGCAGGCGAGCGTCAGCGACACGCCGCCATGCGCGGCGATCTGCTCCAGCATGTGATCGAAATAGCCGACCCCAGTCGAAATGCTGGTTGCGCCGGCGCGGTCGAGATCGACATGCACGGCGATCTTCGTCTCCTTTGTTTCGCGAATCGCCTCGCCGACACGGGGCGTTCTGCCGATGACGGCGCCGAAGGCGGCCAGCGCGCGGTCATTCGCCGCCGCGTCCCCAATGCGGACAAGGATCACGCCGTCTTCAATCGCAAGAAGAGCGGCGCCGAGCGGCCCGCCGCGCTTGAGGACGGCGCTTGCATCCGAAGCCGCGACCGTCAGATCATCGCCGCCGCCCTCGACGACGCTTGTGACGCCGGCGGTCTTCCGCAACCGATCGGCGACCCGCGCGCGCTCGAGGCGCATGCCGGCGACACGCGACGCCTTCAGGGCGAGGCGCGCCGGAGCGAGCGCCTTGAGCGCTTCGGCGCAAATGAGCGGGTGCAAGTAGTCGCCGCCGATCGACTGCGACAATTGCTCGATCATCGCGGGCGCGCCGATCAACGCCCCGCACAGCGGCGTCGCGGCGCCATAGGCGGAACCGATCTCGCGATAGACGATTTCGTCGCCGCCAAGGATCGCGGCTGCGGCACGTGACGGCTTGTCGTCCCAGTCAATGCGCCGTTCATCGACAAGCGTCGCGCCGTCGAGGCTGGCGACGAGGTCCGCCGCATGCGCAGGGCCGCGAACCGGCAAGAGCGCGGCGTCGTCGACCCCGAACACCTCTGCGAGCCGTGCGCGCAGCGGAGCGAGCTGACGAAGCTCCGCACCGCGAAACCTGATCGTCGTCATGACCGGCGCTCCGCCGCGCGCGCATGCGCCTCAAGCCCTTCAAGGCGGGCAAGGCGCGCGGCGGCCGGAGCGAGCGCGCGCGCCGCCTCAACGCTCAACGTCTGCACGGACAAGGGTTTCATGAACGACTGCACGGTGACGCCGCCGAAAGCGCGCGCGGCGCCATCCGTCGGCAGGACATGGCTCGGCCCGGCGAGATAGTCGCCGAATGTCTCCGCGCTGGCGCCGCCGACAAAAACCGCGCCCGCATGATCGACGGCGTCGATCCAGGCGCCGGCGTCCGCCACGTTGAGCGACAGGTGCTCGGGCGCGTAAGCGTTGGCGATCTCGAGCGCCGCCTCCTTTGTCGGCGCGATGAAGACCCGCATTTCGCGAAGGCTCGCCCTTGCGACGGCGGCGCGCGGCAGCGTGTCGATCTGGCGCTCAATCTCGGCGAGGATGCGATCGGCTGTCGGCGCATCGAGCGCTGCGAGGATGACCTGCGCATCGGCGTCGTGTTCCGCCTGGCTGAGGAGGTCGGCGGCGACGACGCCTGCATCGGCGGTCGCGTCGGCGACGACGAGAAGCTCGCTCGGGCCTGCGGGAAGGTCGATTGCGGCGAGGCCGCGCGCGGCGACCTGACGCTTGGCCTCGGCGACATAGGCGTTGCCGGGACCGAAAATCTTGTCGGCGCGTGGAAGTCCGGCGCCGAAGGCGAGCGCGGCGATCGCCTGCGCCCCGCCGAGCGTCCAGATACGCTCGACGCCGCAAAGCGCCGCGGCCGCGATCATCGCCGGGGCGAGGCGGGCGCCCTTCTGCGGGGGCGTCACCACGATGCGGTCAGGGACGCCCGCGGCGCGCGCCGGTTCGGCAAGCATGATCAGCGTCGAGACGAGCGGCGCCGCGCCGCCCGGGACGTAAAGCCCCGCGGCGCGGATCGGGCGCCATATCTGGCGACAGCGAACGCCGCCGAACGGTTCGACCTCAACGGCGCGCGGGCGCGCCGCCTCGTGATAGCGGCGCACATTGTCGACCGCGCGTTCGATCGCCTCAATATCCTCCGCATCGAGAGCATCACGCGCGGTCGCAACCGTCGCCGGCGTCAGGTCGACGGATTCAGGCGGCGCGCCGTCGAGGCGCTCCGCCCACCGGGCGACCGCGTCGACGCCGTCGCGCTCAATGTCGGCGATGATCGCGGCGACCCTGTCGACGACCGACGCAGCAGCGCGCTGCGCGGGGCGGGCGAGCGCATCGCGGCGCGCCTCTTCCGATAACGATGTCCAGTCGAAGCGGCGCATCGCGTCACATCATCTTTTCGATCGGCAGCACGAGAATCGAAGAGGCCCCGGCCGCCTTCAGCCGTTCGAGCGTCTCCCAGAAGATCGATTCCTGACAGACCGCATGCACCGCGACGGCGTCATCACGCCCGGCCAGCGGCGTCACCGTCGGCGCCTCGGCGCCCGGCAAGAGCGCCGAGATCTCGGCAAGCCGCGCCTTCGGCGCATTCATCATCACATATTTCGCCCCGCGCGAGGCGATGACCCCGCGGAACCGCTCAACGATGCTGTCGGCGAGCGGCGAGCGCGGCGCGGTCGGCGAGCGCACGAGCACCGCTTCGCTCCTGAGAACCGTTTCAAAGGCGACGAGACCGTTCATTTCGAGCGTCGCGCCCGTTGATACGAGATCGCAGATCGCCTGGGCGAGGCCGAGCCGCGGGGCGACCTCGACTGCGCCGCGCATGTAGACGACGTCGGCGCGGATATCCCGCTCCTTCAGAAAACCGGCGAGCACGTTCGGATAGGAGGTCGCAATACGCTTGCCGCGCAGCGACTCCGCGCCGCGATAGTCGAAGTCCGGCGGCGCCGCGATCTTCAGGTCGCAGCGTCCGAAGCCGAGCGGCATCACCTCGACGGGAGCGGCGCGCCCGCTGCGCTCGCGCAATACGTTAAGGCCGATCACCCCGAAATCGGCGACGCCGTCGGCGACGAAGGTCGGAATATCGTCGTCGCGCACGCGCAAGAGGTCGATCGGCGCGTTGTCGATGCGGTAAATGAGATCGTTGACGCCCCGCACGATGCGAAAGCCGGCGGCGGCGATAAGGTCGAGGCTGTCGTCCGCCAGGCGCCCCGACTTCTGGACGGCGATCTTCAACCGGTCAGACTGCATTGCGGCGGCTCCGTTTGAGACGGTCAAGGACGACGCGATAGCCGCGATAGGGCATGTCCTTCAGGAACCGCGCGACGCGCACGACCGTCGCAGTCGACGACCCCGCCGCGCCGGCGATCTCGCGATAGGAAAGCTCGCCGGCGTCGAGGAGCTGCGCCACGCGCCAGCGCTCGGCGAACGCCTTGACCTCGCCGGGGGTGCAGAGATCGGCGAAAAACGCCTCCGCCTCTTCCCGCGTCTTGAGGGCGAGGATGGCGTCGTAGAGGTCGGGCGAGGACCTCGGTCGGGTCTGGCCGGAAGGCATGGGGGCTCCGCGTTGGTTGCGGCGTGCTACTACGCTAATACACCGGGCGCAAGCCCCCTCCCCCGGCCCGTCTTGAAGGCCCGCCGCCCCCTGGATCAACGTTTCGGAGGGGGTGCGGCTAAATTCTTCCGGCCCGTTAACCATGCCGCCTTACCAAAGCGAAACCGCTTTCCCTGAGACTGCAACCAGAGGGGGAGCGAGGGTCGATGTCGGTACTGCATGCAGCGTTCGACGACTTGTCGGATGCGGTCGTCATCTGCGACGACGGCGAGCGGGCGAGCTATGTCAACCGCCGATTTCTGGCGCTGGCCGGCGGCGACGAGGCCGGCTGGGTCGGGGAGACGGCCGCCGCGTTCCGCGACAACGCCGCGCTCGCGATTGACTGGTCGGAGAGCAGGCGCGCCGACGGCGTCCTTATTTTCATAGGCCGCCCGTCTCAGAAGTCCGCGGGCGAGGGTGAAGCAAAGCTTCGCTTTCTCGCCACGATGAGCCACGAAATGCGCACGCCGCTCAACGGCATCCTCGGCATGAGCGGTCTCCTCCTCGACAGCGAACTTGAACCGTCGCAGCGGACCTATGTGGACGCGATCCACGAGTCCGGCTCGACGCTGCTGACGCTGATCAACGACATCCTCGACTATTCAAAGATTGCCGCGGACAAACTCGAGATCGACGCCGCGCCCGTGAACCTGCGCGGCGTCGTCCAGGGCGTCGCCGAGCTGCTTTCGCCGCGCGCGACGCAGAAAGGCGTCGAGATCGCATCCTTCGTCTCGCCGGCGATTCCGGAGGCCGTGATCGGCGATGAGATGCGGCTTCGCCAGATTCTCCTCAATCTCGCGGGCAACGCCGTCAAGTTCACCGAACGCGGCGGCGTCTGCATCGAGGTTCATCGCCTCGACGCAGCGGCGGACGGCGACTGCCGGTTTCGCATCGATGTGCGCGACACCGGCGTCGGCATTGATGAGAATGATCTGAAGCTTATCTTCCAGGAGTTCGCACAGGCCGAATCGGGCCGCGCGCAACGGTCAGAGGGGACGGGACTGGGTCTCGCCATCGTACGGCGCCTCGTCGAAGCGATGGGCGGCGAGGTTCGCGTCGAAAGCCGTCTCGGCCAGGGAAGCGTCTTTTCGGCCCAACTGACGCTGAAGATCGATAACGCGGCGACCGAGAGCCTGCCGCCTCTGCGCAACGGCGACATCGCAGTCCTTGTCGCCTCGAGGTCGCAGACGATCCAGCGCTTTCTGAAGCTGCAGCTGCAATCGTCCGGCGCCCACAACATCATCGAAGCAGGATCGGCGCTGCAGGCGGCGGCGGCGCTCGCAAGACATCCCAAAGCGGTCCTTATTTGCGACCTCGACATTGCAGTCGAGGGCGGCCAGCGCCTCGCCGGTTCGGCGGGCGCCGCCTACGTCATGCTGACGCCCGCGACGCGCGGGCGCATCGACGGCTTCAAGCGGATGGGCTTTGGCGGCTACCTGATGAAACCAATCCGCGCAACGACGCTGATTGCGATCCTCAATGAAACGGCGGACTTGCAGCCGCAGCGGCGCAGAAATGACCGCGTGCCGCACTCTTCCCTCGCGGGGCCTTCAGCGCTGAAGATCCTTATCGCCGAAGACAACAAGATCAACGCGCTCCTGATCCGGTCGCTGGTCGAGCGGCGCGGCCACAGCGCCGAAGTCGCGGAAAACGGACACCAGGTGGTCGAATTCATTTCAGCAAAGCCGTTCGATCTCATCCTGATGGACATGCATATGCCGACGCTCGACGGCGTCGCGGCGACACGAAAGGTGCGTGCGCTTGGCGGTCCGGTGTCAGAGACGCCGATCATCGCGCTGACCGCAAGTTCCGAGGCGAAGGACCGCCAGCGATGCCTCGACGCCGGCATGGACGATTTCGTGACCAAGCCGATCGATCCCGACGAACTGGACGCGGCGCTCGACCGCTGGCGCAACGGCCGCAAGCAGGCGCTCGCCGCATCCTGAGGCGTTAACCCGCCGTTAAGCGGCCGCAATTTTCGTTAATCCGATCTAAATTCTCCCTCGATAATGTCAGGGATCGTCGCGCGATCCGCTGCCATGAACTTTCTGGGGCTACAAATTCTATGGGCCGATTTCGGCAAGGCGACCGCCATGATTCTCGGCGTCGCCTTCTCAACGCTGCTGATGGCGCAGCAGGCGGCGATTTTCGTGTGCCTGATGGCCAATTCCGCTTCGCACATCACCAGCGCTGAAGACGTCGACATCTGGATTGCGGACGAACGCTCCGATTATTTCGACGATCCCGGCGTCCTGCCGCCGGGCCTTGTCGATCGCGTGCGCAGCGTCGAAGGCGTCGCCTATGCGGCGCCGTTCCTGCGCCGCGGCGCCGTCGTCGACACGCGCACCGTCATCGAACAGGCGGTTCTCATCGGCCTCGACGAAGCTTCGCTGCTGGGCGCACCGCAAAAAATGCTTCACGGCGACATGAAGAACCTCCGCAGCGCCGACACCTTCATTGTCGATCGCCGGGGCTATAACGACATCTGGCCCGAAGAAGACATCGAAATCGGCCGCTATCTCGAAGTCGACGGACGCCTCATCAAACTCGTCGGCATAGCAGACCCACCCTCGCCGTTCATCTCGCAGCCGTTGATCTATGTGAGCCTTTCAACGGCGGCGCTTCTCAGCGGCGAGTCTCGCGCAAGTTTCATTGTCGCAAGGGCAAAGGACGGCGCTGACGCACACGCCGTCGCGTCATCGATCGAAGCGGCGACCGGCTATTCCGCCTTCGACAGCAAGGCGTTCGGACAGCGCACGATCGACTACTACCTCGAAAACACCGGCATCCCGATCAACTTTTTCATCACCATTCTTCTCGGTTTCATCGTCGGGGCGGCGATCGTCATCCAGACTTTCTACCTCTTCATCACCGAGAACCTGCGGCATCTCGCGCTGTTCCGCGCGATGGGCGCAGAGAGTTGGCCGCTTGTCCGCATGACGCTCGTTCAGTGCGCCATCGTCGCGGCGATCGGCTTTTCGCTCGGCGTCGCCGGCGCGTCGTGGTTTTTCGAAACGGTGCCGGACAAGGTGCCGGCCTTCAAGGGATTCTATTTGCCTGCCGGCGTCGTCTTGAAAGTCGGCGCCGTGGTCTTCGCCGTCGCGTTCCTGTCTGGGCTCCTCAGCATCCGGCGCGCTATCCGTCTTGATCCGGCGATCATACTCAGGGGCTGAAATGACCGCCGCGATCGAATGCCGCTATCTGAAGATGGAGTTCGGCGCCGCCGGCGCGCGCCAGACGGTGCTGCGCGGCGTCAATCTGACGGCGGATCCGGGGCGCCTCACCATGATCGCAGGCCCTTCGGGCTGCGGAAAGTCGACGCTGCTTTCCATCCTCGGCGGCCTGCTGACGCCGACGGCGGGCGAGGCCTTCGTCTTTGGGCGGGCGCTTTCCGCAATGTCGGCGCGCGAGCGCGCTGCGTATCGGCGGCAAGATGTCGGCTTCATCTTCCAGCAGTACAATCTGGTGCCGGCGCTGACGGCCGCCGAAAACGCCGCCGCCGCGCTCATTATCGCCGGCGAGAAACGCGAGGCCGCTGTCGGCCGCGCGCGCGCGACGCTTGCGACGCTGGGGCTTGGCGACCATTGCGAGAAATTCCCGCGCCAGCTCTCCGGCGGCCAGCAGCAGCGCGTCGCGATCGCCCGCGCGCTCGTCCACGGTCCGCGCCTTATTATTTGCGACGAACCGACGGCGGCCCTCGATTCATCGACCGGCGAAGCGGTGATGGAGATCCTGAGCGAGATCGCGTGCGACAGCGGCCGCTCGGTCATCATCGTCACCCATGACACGCGCATCTTCGACTACGCCGATCATCTGATCGAACTTGAAGACGGCCTCGTCATCCGCGACGAGCGACTCGACAAGGAAGCGCCGCCGGAGCCCGCGGCGACGCCTGCGCCGGAGCCCGCGCCACGTCCGGTTCGGAAGGCGGCGGCGTGATGGGCAGGGTTTTCCGGCTGCATTGGCTCTATTACGCAGCGGCGGTCGCCGCGCTTGCATTCGGAACGATGTCGGTCACGACCTCGGCGCCGAAACCCGAGCGGCGGGAGCCGCAGGGCTCGATCAATGCGCCGGACTATGCAGCCTTTATCGCGGCCACCGGCGTCGTCGAACCCGCGTCGGAGATCGTCACGGTGACGCCGGATATCGACGGCGCCGTGCGCTCGGTCTTCGTCAAGGCGGGCGACCGGGTTCTCGCCGGCGATCCGCTGTTCGCGCTCGACGACGGCGAAGCGCTCGCCCAGATCAGACGCGCCGAAGCCCGTCTTGCGCGGGCCCGGGCGGAGATTTCCTTGCGTCAGGCTGAAGCAAAGGCCGCCCATGCGCGCGCCGAAGCCCAGCGGCTTGAAGCGGCGCGCCTGCGATCGAGCGTCGAGCGTTTCCGGCCGCTGCGGCAGGAAGCGATCAGCGAGGAACAGTTTGACCAGATGGCGGCGGAGGCCGAAGCCGCCGCGTTCGGCTGGCGGTCGGCGCGCGAGGCGGCGCGCGCCGGCGACGCGACGGCGGAGGCCGCAGCGCAGGAAGCGCGCGTTGCGGAAGCAGAACTCGCCGAGGCGCGCGCGTCGCACCAGCGCACCATCATGCGCGCGCCGGTCGCGGGCTCGGTCCTGCGCGTCGATGCGCGCGCCGGGGAAGCGGCGCGTGCGGGCGCGGCCCGGCAGCCTTCGGTTTCCGTCGGCGACATCGACAGTCTGCGCCTGCGCGTGGAGATCGACGAGGCGAACGCTTCCGATTTCTCGCCGGAGGCGCCTGCGGAAGCGGCGTTGCGCGGCTCCGCCGGCGCGCGCATCGGCCTGACGATCCTTTCAGCCGACAGGATGCTGAAGCCCCGCGCCGGATTTCGCGACGCCTCGAAAGAGCCGGTCGATTCCCGCGTGCTGGAAGTGCGCTACGCCATTACGGCGCCGCAGGCGCGGCTATATGCGGGCCAATTGCTCGACGTTTACATCGCGCGCGACGCAGCCGCCGCATCGACGAAAACGGGCGCCGCGGTCGCAGCGGTCGATGACCAGACCCTGCGGCCCTGAAGCGGCCTATAAGCTCTTGCAGTGATCGTAACAGATCGCGCCAAGGCATCCTTGCTTCGCTGCGGGCGCTCGGTCGCGCTTGCCAAGTTGCGATGAGTCGAAGTCATCGCGACTCGGTATTACTCCTCGCCTTCTGGGTCCTTCATCAGGTCTTCTTTCGAAACCTTGGTGTCGGTCACTTTCGAGCGCTCGAGGATGAAATCGACGACGCGCTCTTCGAAAAGCGGCGCGCGGATCTGCGCGACGGCCTGCGGATTTTGCTGGAAGTACTTCAGCACTTGCGACGGCGTCACCTGCTGGCCTTGCATCGACAGCATTTGCGCTTCCCTGATCGCTTGCTGCTGCACCGCGCGCTGCAGCGCATCCTGCGGCACCTGAACGTCGGCGCGGCGGCCGATTTCGGCGAGAACGAGACCGAGCCGGACGCGGCGCACCGCGATCTTGCGATATTCTTCCTTCAGTTGCTCGTCGGTCTTGTCCTTGTCTTCCTCATCGCGCTCGGCGTTTTCCACCTGCGCCCAGATCTGCCGGAATTCGGCTTCAACCATCGATTTCGGCAAGTCGAAATCATGGCCGGCGTCGAGCTTGTCGAGGAGCAAGCGCTTGACGTGATTGCGCGACATCGCGCGATGCTCGTCCTCGAGACGCTCGCGCAGGCGCTTCTTGAGGTCGGCGAGATCTTCGAGGCCGAGCTTCTTGGCGAAGTCATCGTCGACCAGGGCGTCTTTCGGCGCCTTCACTTCCTTCACCGCGACGGCGAAAACCGCGTCCTTGCCGGCCAGTTCATTTGCGCCGTAATCGGCCGGGAAAGTCACTTTCACGTCGACATTCGCGCCAGCCTTGGCGCCGACGAGCTGGTCTTCAAAGCCCGGGATCAGAGAGCCGGACCCGAGGACGACGGTCTGCCCCTCGCCGCGGCCGCCTTTGAACTCTGCGCCGTCGATCGAGCCGACATAATCGATGACAAGGAGATCGCCCTCTTTCGCCTTTTCGCCTTCCGCGCGCGGCTCGTAGTCGCGGCTCTGCTCGGCGAGCTTTTGCGCGGCCTCTTCAACGTCGGCGTCGGTCACGTCCGCGACGGGGCGCTTCAACGCGAGACCGTCGGTCGCCATCGGCTCGAACTCGGGCAGAATTTCAGCGTGTACGGAATATTCAAGGTCCGCCTTGCCGTCCATCACCTGCTCAATGTCGCCGGTGAGATGGGGATGCGGCGTCGTCGCAGGCTTGAGGTTCCGGTCGGTGAACGCCTTGAAGCTCGTCTCGTTGACGATCTCCTGCAGGATCTCGC
>CAZGXT010000033.1:0-21195 GCA_964529675.1 uncultured Caulobacterales bacterium | reverse complement strand
CCTGAAGGCGGAAGAGCCGATAGCAAGGCCCGGAAGCGGAAAATCGTCATTCACAGGATGGAAGTCGACGAGGACGAGAGCGGCGCCAGCGAAAAAGAAGTCCGCGTCATCCGCAAGACAGACGGCGAGCGCAGCGAGGAGGAGCTTCTCAAGGGCGACGAGGATTTCCTGCTTGAGGGCGAGGACGCGCCTGACGCAGTGGAGCGACGCATCATTCGGTTGAAGGGGGTCGATGAAGCGCGTGCGATCAAGTTCATCGACGAGACATCAGGGCTTGATGCCGGTGAAAGAGCGGAAATGAAGACGGCGGCGGGCCTATAGCGCCCGCTTGGGTCAAAGCAACGAAGTTTCGGCGCGTTAATCTTTCCGCGCCCAAAGCGCCGTGAAGCAGCCACGTTCCGGCCCCGGCCGGGCCATGCTATGCGCGTCGTCTGGAACGTCCCTGGAGTGAGGCGCGGTGAGCGGGCAGGAAGACCAAGACGGCGTATCTGCGTCCGCGGATCGAGAAGATCGCGACCGCCTTTCGGCGGAGTTCCATGCCGCTGCGGATGACTTGAAAGCCCATCTCGATTCCCTGCCGAAAGCGGCGGCAGCCGTGTTGCCGGCGCCGCGGCGCGTCGAAGCGCGGGCGGTCGCACTGCCAGCTGCGCTGGCGGTTGATGCGCCTGCGCCTGCCGCAGAAGCCGTCGACGCCCTGGCCGAGGCCGCGCCGCAGAGCGCTGAGGAGGTCGAGACTACCTCGTACGACCCGCCGATTGTCGCGCACCGGCTTGGCGCCGCGCTGGACTCGGAAGAAGCCTCGTCAACGATCCCTGAACCAGCGCCGTTGCGGGCGCGACGCCGCCAGGAAGCGCGCTCGAAAGACCGGGAGGGCGTCACGCCTGTCAGCGCTTCATCCGACACGAAATCGCGCCGCCCGCTCCTTCGCGAGTTTGGATATTTGTGCGTTTCCGTCGGCATGGCCGGCGCGGTGGCGGGTCTTGTCTTCGCGTTCCTGGTCGTTGCGCCATGGCCGGAGGACGGCGCCGATCTCTGGGCGATCAACCGGCTTCCCGCCATCGTCATCGAGGATCGCAACGGCGCCGAGATCGCCGCGCGCGGCGCCCGCTACGGCGAAGCCGTCGCGGTCGGCGACCTGCCCCCTTATCTCGTCAAGGCGTTTCTGGCGACGGAAGACCGTCGCTATTACGAACACCGGGGCGTCGATTTCCGCGGCACGTTGCGGGCGCTATTGGCCAATCTCAAGTCTGGCGGCCGCTCCGAAGGCGGCTCGACCATCACGCAGCAACTCGCGCGCAATCTCTTCCTGGACTTCGAAAAGACCTACACGCGCAAGGCGAAGGAAGCGATGCTCGCTTTCTGGCTTGAAGGGCGATATTCGAAGGACGAGATCCTCTCGCTCTATCTCAACCGAATCTATTTCGGCGCCGGCGCTTACGGCGTTGAAAGCGCGGCTCGCACTTATTTCAACAAATCCGCGCGCGACGTGACGCTGGCGGAGGCGGCGGTTCTCGCCGGTTTGCCGAAGTCGCCGTCGACGCTCGCCCCGACGCTTAATCCCCTCGGCGCTCAGGATCGCGCCGTCGACGTCATCGCCAATCTGCGCGAGACCGGCGATATCACCGAGTTTGAGGCGCGTGAAGCGCTGAACCGGCCGGCGGTCGTCGCATCAGGCTCGCAAAACTCGGGCGTCGGCTGGTTTTTCGATTATGTAGCCGAGCAGGCGCGGGCGATCGCCGGACCTGCAAACTACGACATTGTCGTCAGGACGACGCTTGACCAGAAACTTCAGCGCGACGCCGAAGCTGCGGTCCGGAGCGTCCTGACTGTTGACGCCAAGGTCGACGGCGCCTTGCAGGCCGCGCTTGTCGCCTATGACAATGACGGCGCGCTGCGCGCCATGGTCGGCGGCAGGAGCTACCTTGAAAGCCAATTCAACCGCGCGATGCAAGCCAAGCGTCAGCCGGGTTCCGCCTTCAAGCCGGTCGTCTATGCGGCGGGGTTCGAGAACGGCCTGACGCCGCAAACGCGCCTTGTCGACGAACCGATCAACATCGCGGGCTGGAAGCCCGAAAACTACGACAAAACCTATCGCGGATCGATGCGCGTCTCGGAAGCGGTGGCGCGCTCCATCAACACGATCGCCGTTCAGGTTTCGGAGCGCGTCGGCCGCGCCAAGGTCATCCAGATGGCGCGCCGGCTCGGCATTTCGTCCAATATCCCGCAAGCCGAGGCCGGCATCGCGCTCGGCGGCTTTTCTGCAAGCCTTGACGAGCTGACGGCGGCCTATCTTCCCTTCGCCGCCGGCGGTCTCGGCGTCAGGCCCTATGCGATTGACGAGATCGCTGACGGCCGCGGCGAGGTGTTGTACACGCGCGGCGCTCAAGGAGCCTCGCCGGCGATCGACAAGAAAGTCGCGGAGAGCGTTACGCACGTGCTCTATCAGGTGATGACAAACGGCACCGGACGCCGGGCCAATCTCGGCAATCGCCAGTCGGCGGGCAAGACAGGCACGACCAATGATTGGCGCGACGCCTGGTTTATTGGGTACACGGCGCAGATGACCGCGGGCGTCTGGGTAGGCAATGACGACTTTCAACCGATGGACAAGGTTACCGGCGGCACGCTGCCGGCCTCGATCTGGAAAGCCTTCATGACGGCGGCCCATCAGGACCTCGAAAGACGTCCATTAGCAGGCGCTTATTCGGCGTCCACGTACTCCGAAGGCGGTCGGCTGCTTTCCTTCTATCGCGACGTGCTTGATGGACTCCGCCGTGTCGGGCGTGACGGAGATTGATCCGGCCGCCGACCCGCTTCCGTCAGGGTCTCAACACATTATGAACCACCGGCCGCGATACTTCGCACCCGAAGCTATGCTGGCGGGGAGCAAATGGGCGTCGGATCGAAAACAGTCGACACAGGCCTTCACGCTTTCCTCAAGGACCCGATCGCCGCTCATGCTGAGGCCGGTCCCGCTCTCGCGCCGCGTGGAAAATACGACATTGATCAAAATGCCGACGGCGTCGGTCTGTGCAATTGCGTGACGAAGAACCGGTTCACGCTCTCCTTCGACGCTTACCTCCAGCATCTAACCGAAGGCCGTATCGCCCTTGCTCTGGCGAGGTGAGGCCCTCTACGCGCGCTCGCGCGTCTTCATGAACTTTACCTTCGGATTCTTCTGTTCGGCGTAGCCCGCCTCCCATGCGGAGCGAGCGAGGAAAACCGGCGAACCGTACCGGTCATGCGCGATCGCCGTCGCGTTCTGCGCAATGAAAGTCTTGATCGCTTCGGCGTCGCCGCCGAGCCACCTGACCGCGTCGAAGCCGCAAGTCTCCATCGCCGCGGCGACGCCATACTCGGCCTTCAGGCGCTCCTCGATGACGTCGAGCTGCAGCGCGCCGACGACGCCGACATAAAAATCGCCGCCGATCGTCGGCGTGAAGACTTGCGCGGCGCCTTCTTCAGCGAGCGCGGTCATCGCCCGCTTCATCTGCTTTGACTTCATGGGATCATCAAGCCGCACGCGGCGAATGATCTCCGGTGCGAAATCCGGAAGCCCGCTGAACCTTAAATCCTCGCGTTCCGACAGCGTGTCGCCGACGCCCAGCGCGCCATGGTTCGGAATGCCGACAATGTCGCCTGCGACCGCTTCTTCCGCGAGGTTTCGCTCCTGTGCGAGGAAGAAGATCGGGCTGTTGACGGCGAGCAGCTTGTCCGTGCGCGATACTTTCAGCTTCATTCCGCGACGAAATTCGCCCGAGCAAAGCCTCACGAAGGCGATACGGTCGCGGTGGTTCGGATCCATGTTCGCCTGCACCTTGAAGACGAAACCGGAAACGTCCGCGGCGTCCGGATGGACGACCGCGTCGCCGGCTCGTTGCGCACGCGGCGGCGGTGCGAACCGCGCGATATCGCGAAGGAGTTCGGCGACGGAATACTCTTTCAGCGCGCTGCCGAAATAGATCGGGGTCAGCGCGCCGTGACGATAGCTCTCGAGGTCGAACGGCGCATAGCCTTCCAGCGCGAGCGCCATTGCCTCGCGTGTTTCGGCCGCAACATCCTGCGCGAGAGCATCGAACTGCGGGTCGTCAGGCCCCGAAAGGTCGATCGCCCGTTCGTACTTGCCGCCTTCGCCGCCGATGAGAAAACGATTGTGCGCAATATCGTAGCAGCCTTTGAAACGGCCGCCGGTCCCTACCGGCCATACGCGCGGGCAAACGTCGAGCGCGAGTTGATCGGCGATCTCGTCAATTAGGTCGAAAGGGTCGCGCCCTTCGCGATCGACCTTGTTGATGAAGGTCATGATCGGAATGTCGCGAAGGCGGCACACTTCAAAAAGTTTGCGCGTCTGGCTTTCAATGCCTTTTGCAGCGTCGATCACCATCACCGCGCTGTCGACGGCGGTGAGCGTCCGGTAGGTGTCCTCGGAAAAATCCTCGTGGCCCGGCGTGTCGAGGAGATTGAAGACGCACCCGGCGTGCTCGAACGTCATCGCCGAAGTCGTGACTGAAATCCCGCGCTTCTGCTCGATCGCCAGCCAGTCGGACCGCGCACGGCGACGGTCCCCGCGCGCCTTCACCTCGCCGGCAAGCCGGATCGCGCCGCTGAAGAAGAGAAGTTTCTCCGTCAGCGTCGTCTTGCCGGCGTCAGGGTGCGAGATGATCGCGAAGGTGCGGCGGTTCAAATAGGTCGATGTCATGACAGAAGAGTAAGGACTGAAGCCGCGCTCTCTCGCGGGTTTGTCCTCAACCGTCAAGCAAAGCGGGCGAGCGACAGGAATCGGAAGTGCCGGGGCGTCTCGTCGTCGAGCGTCATGGCCGCGAGCGCTTCGCCGAGAACCGGGGAGAACTTGAAACCATGGCCCGACAGGCCGGCGGCGAAAACGACGCGGTCGGAGAGGGGGTGGCGGTCGATCAGGAAATGATGATCGGCGGAGACTTCGTAGAGGCAGCGCTGGAACTTGCCCGGCTGACCGGCGAGCGCCGGAATCCGTGCGCCCAGAAAGGCGTCGATCGCTTCGCTTTCTCCAGGTTCGGCCGCGTCGCCTCGGTCTTCGGGCCGCGCGATCGCAGCCCCGCCCGAATGCTCGGCGACTTTCACGCCGTCGGCGTCGATCGCCGGAAAACCGTAGAAGAACCGCCCGTCGTCTTCCTCGACGGCGAAGCATGAAAACCGCCCAAGAGCAAAACCATCCGTCTGCGGACGGCGCCAGAAGAGCGTGCGCGGCCAGGGCTTAACATCCGCGGTCGGCAGGTTGAGGAGGCCGTTCGCCCATGCGCCGGCTGTAATGACCGCGCGGTCGAATTTTTCAGAACCGGCCGCAGACTCGACAACGACCCCGTCAGGCGCCGGCGTCCATCCTGTCACCGGAGTCTCCGGGCGCAACGTCATGCCCGCCGCTTTCGCCAGTCGGATCTGGTGTTGCACAGTCTTTCCGGCCATCACGAAGCCTGCTTCGCGCTCGAAATAGGCGATGTAGTGGGCAGGGAGGTTGAGCTGCGGATGGTCGCGCGCGATGGCGGCGGCGTCGAGCTGGCGAACCGGCAGCCCATGGTCGGCGACTGCTTTGGCGAGCCCTTGCATGAAGCCGCCCGATGGCGAACCGGCTTGCAACACGCCCGTTTCAAAGAACAGCTTTTCGCCAGCATCCTTTTCCAGCGACTTCCACATCGTATAGGCGCGCTGAAGGATCGGCACGTAGTCCGGGTGCTCGAAATAAGCGATCCGGAAGAGCCGGGTCGCCCCATGCGATGATCCGCGCTCGTGGCCGAAGGCAAATTGGTCGAACAGCGTTACTCTGGCGCCGCGCCGGGCGAGGTGCATGGCCGCAGCTGACCCCGCCATGCCGGCGCCGATCACCGCGACCGAAGGCCCCGCAGGCGGTTTCGAGATGGATTTCGCGTCCGGCCTCTCGCAAGCGGCTAAAGCGGTCGCCGCCGCTCCGGCAAGGACTGTGCGGCGATCGGGCGTCGGCGCATTCGTCATCCCAAGCCCCCTTTGACACTCCTTCTTCATCCCACGATCCGACCCTCATGGCTATTGACGTCGCTTTTTCGCGACTGCGAACCTTGACCGCAGGTCGTTTCGCCCCAAATGCGAGGTCGGGATCGCCCTTTGGTCGGGGTCGCGCGCCCTCGATAGTTGACAGGCCGTAAACGCCGGCGGGCAAATGCCCTTGATCCGCCGCGGTGAGGCTTGTCGTAACCATATCGGGTGAATGTGGTCTCATGGCTTCCGGCGCGACAGAGCAGTTCAAGGTCTCCGCGATTTTCGCCATCCTCCTTCGCCTCCTCGGGCCGGAGCGGGAGTTCTACACTCTTGCGATCCTATACGGCGTCGGCATCAGCCTTCTGTCGCTGGCGACGCCGATCTCCGTGCAAATGCTCATCAACACCGTGGCGAACACCGCGCTTGCGACGCCGCTGGTCGTTCTGTCGGGCACGCTTTTCGCGCTTCTGATGGTGTCAGGCCTCCTCAACGCGCTGCGAATTCATTTGATGGAGATTTTCGGCCGGCGCTTCTATGCGCGGTTGGTCGCAGAAATAGCGCTTCGTGCGATCTATGCGCGCAACCCGTTTTTCGTCGATGAAGGGCGGGGACCGCTCTTCAACCGCTATTTTGACATCGTCATTGTGCAGAAGATGGTGCCGGCCCTGATGGTCGGCGGCTTTACGCTCGTGTTGCAGGCCGGCGTCGGCTTTATTCTCGTGTCCTTCTATCACCCGCTCTTTCTCGCCTTCAACGCCGTGCTGGTGGCGCTCATCTGGGCCGTCTGGCTGTTCTGGGGCAAGCGCGCGATCGCGAGCGCGATCGACCTCTCGCATCAGAAACACCTGACGGCGGCGTGGCTGGAGAATCTCGCAGCGTCAAACGGCTTCTTCAAGTCGGAGCGCCACATCGAATACGCGCTTGAACGCACCGATCAGGAAACACGCGCCTATGTCGACGAACACCGGCGCCACTTCCGTAATTTTTTCGCGCAGACGCTTTGTTTCTTCTTTATCTACGCCGGCGCCAGCGCCGTGCTGCTCGGTCTCGGCGGATGGCTGGTCATCCAGGGACAGCTGTCGCTCGGCCAGCTTGTCGCAGCGGAGCTGGTGCTTTCCGCCGTATTTTACGGCGTCTCGCAGCTTGGCCCCTACATGGCCTATTTCTACGACCTTTGCGGCGCGCTTGAAGAATTGTCGCGCTTCTTTGATGTCGAACTTGAGGCGCCGGCGGCCAAGAGCGCATTCGTCTGCGCGAACGCAGCTCTTGAGTTCCATGAAGTCAGGGGCACGGCGCGCGGCGTCCCCGTAACGCTCAATTTCCAGATCGACAGCGGGTCAACGGTCATGGCCGCCTGTTCGACGCATGGACTGCAGCGGCTCGTGACGACCCTCCTGAAGCGCCAACAGGACCCCGCGAGCGGCATGATCACCGTGGGCGGCTCAGACATTGTCGAGGCGGAGCCGCACGCGCTGCACCAGCAGATCGTTCTGCTCGACAGGCCGACCGTCATCGCCATGTCGATCCGCGAGTTCCTTCAGCTTGCGGGCGACCACGTCACTTCGGCGCAGGTTCTCGAGGCGATGCGCATCGTCGGCCTCGACGCCATCGTATCGCGCTTTGAAAAAGGCCTCGAAACGCAGATCAATCTCACGGGCTGGCCGCTTTCGATCACTGAAACGATGCTCTTGAAGCTCGCGGCGGCCATTCTCGCCGAGCCGCGGGTGCTTATTCTTAATCAGCTCTACGACCTCGTGCCCGAAGACGTCATGATCCGCGTTCTCAACCACCTGAAGACCGACAAGTCGAACACCGTCATCTATTTCACGCGGCGCCAGCGCGACATCGGCTGCGACACCTTCATCTATCTCGATCATCATCGTCAGCACGTCTTCAGTTCTTTCGAAACCTTCAACGCCGTTGTTTACGAGCCGCGAAAGCAGCCGCTTTCGTCCGGTCCGTCGAAGACCGTCACGGCGATCGGGAGCGCTTGAGAGGTGGCGCATCTCGATCATCATTACCCGGTGTTCACGACGCTGCAGTCGATCCGCAAGCCACGGATCATGCGCGCCGTCGGCGCCATTCTCAGCGTCGGCGTCATTGCGGTGCTCGGCTTTCTGGTTTTCGTCCCCTGGGTGCAGACGACGGCGGGCGCGGGCGTCGTTACGGCGCTCAATCCAAACGACCGCCTGCAGCAGATCAACGCGCTTGTCTCCGGCCGCATCGACGAGTGGTATGTGCGCGACGGCAGCATCGTCAAAGCCGGTGATCCGATCCTGAAGATCGCCGATAATGACCCCCAGCTGATCGAGCGGCTCGAAGCGGAGCGCTCTCAGGTGCAGGCCAAGAAGGAAGCGACGCTGTCGGCGCTCGCCACGGCGGAGATCGACCTCCGCCGCATGCAGGACCTCTTTGACAAGGGGTTGGCGGCGCGCCGTGAATTTGAACAGGCGCAGATCGCCGTGCAGAACATGCGCGGCCGGGTCGCGGAAGTTGAAGCCGAACTCAATCGCGCTGAGGTGAACCTGACCCGTCAGTCGGCGCAAATCGTTCGTGCGCCCCGCGACGGCGTGATTCTTAGGGTGAACGCCGGCGACGTGGCGACCTTTGTCGAAGCAGGAAAGGAAGTCGCGAGCTTCGTGCCGACGGGCATCGAGCGGGCGGTTGAGATCTTCATCGACGGGCGCGATGTGGCGCTCGTCAAGCCGGGCGCCAGGGCCCGTCTCCAATTCGAAGGCTGGCCTGCGGTGCAATTCAGCGGCTGGCCTTCGATTGCGGTCGGAACCTTCGCCGCCGAAGTCGTCGCCATCGATCCTTCGGCCGACGCCAGCGGACGGTTTCGAGTGCTGCTCGTTGAGCGCGTCGACGACATCAACCCGGAAAGCCGCTGGCCTGACGAGCAATTCGTGCGTTTCGGCGCTTCGGCGCGCGGGTGGATTCTTCTTGAGACAGTGTCCGTCGGCTATGAGATCTGGCGACAGTTGAACAATTTCCCGCCCTCCTTGCCATCCGGCGGCGCAACCGCGACGGGCTCTTAATGCTCAGGCTACTGATGATCTTCGCTGCGGCGGCCGCGGCGCCGGCGGCGGCGGCGCAGGACTACCTCGCGCCGGAAGAGGTCTTGGCCGCTTCGGCGAAGCATTTTCCCGAGATTCTCGAAGGGCTCGCCAATCGCCGCGCCGTCGAAAGCGGCGTTGAAGAAGCGCGCGGCGCCTTCGACCTCGTGTTTGAAAGCGAAGGCAAACAATACGCGACCGGCTTTTACAACGGCCGCGAAGTGGGCGCCCGCGTGCGCCAGGAGGTCGCGCCGTTAGGCGCCAGCGTCTATGGCGGCTATCGCGTGTCGGACGGTACATTTCCGATTTACGAAGACATCCGGTTCACCAATACCGGCGGAGAGCTCAGCGTCGGCGCGGTCTTTTCGTTGTTGCGCGACCGCGACATCGACGAACGGCGCTTTCGCATCACTGATGCGTCGCTGGCGCTCGATCAGGCGGACCTTGACCTTCTGCTCACCCAGATCGGCGTGCAGCACAAGGCGCTCCTGGCCTATTGGCGTTGGGTGGCCGCGGGCCGCCAGCTGACAGTCTACGAGGAACTGCTGAACATCGCCCGCGACCGCCAGTCCGGGCTTGAACAGCAGGTGCGCGCCGGCGCGCGCGCGCGCATCTTTCTGACGGAGAATCTTCAAAACATCGCCCGCCGCCAGCGCCTCGCGACAGAGGCCGAGCGAGAATTTCTCGCGGCGACCAACAATCTCTCTTTCTACTATCGTGGGCTCACGGGCGAGCCGCAAACGCCGTCGCGCGCGGAATTGCCGCCCCTCGCCCTCCTCACCGCGCCGCCTCCGTCGGCGGGCCGATATGATGATCTCGTCGGCCTTGTCGCGGCGCGACCCGAACTGCGTGCGCTCGGCGTCGCGCTTGCTCGCGCTGAGCGGCGCGTTGCGCTCAATCGCAACGCGCTCTTGCCGCGGCTTGAAGCGCTGGCTGAAGTTTCGACCGATCTCGGCAGCGTTGCCGAAGGCGGCGTCTCGCGCGATTCAACTGATACGGTCGTCGGTTTGAAATTTTCAGTGCCGCTGCAGCGGCGCGAGGCGCGCGGCAAGCTCCGCCGCGCCGAAGCCGAGCTTGAAGCCCTCGAACAGCGCCGGCGCCGCGCCGAGGACCAGCTCGAGGTCGATCTTCGTAACATCCTTCTCGATCTGGAGACATCGGCGGCGCTCGTCGGCATCGCCGCGCAGGAAGTCGATCAGTCAAAAACCATGGAACTCGCCGAACGCGAGCGCTTTTCCAGCGGGGCGAGCGACTTTTTCCTGGTCAATATTCGCGAGGAGACGGCGGCGGACGCGCGAATCCGGTATTATCTCGCCGCCGTGGAGGCCCGCTTCGCGCAGGCGAATTTCAGCGCCATCGCGCTCGACCTCGGGGCCCTTGGTCTCAGCGACGCAAATCCCTGAAGCGGCGATCGGCGAGGCGCGCAAGAATATGCGAACTCCGCCGCGATCGGACGCGCCAAGGTCTCTATTCAGGTTTTCCTGGAAAATTCTGACTTGGCGCGCGGTCGCGTTCGCCAACGGCCCGCGGACGATGGTTCCGGCGCTCTCAGCGAAGCGGCGACCGCGCCGGACTAAGAAACGAAGGCGTATCGCTCGCCATCGCGCGTTCCGGTTCTCCCGCGGGAACGGCTGAAGCAATCGGGCGCGGCGTCGGGCCGCTCGTCGGGCGCGTCTTGCGGAAATCGCTGCCTGCCGCTTCCGACAGCGGATCGTCTGAATGGCGGCAATTGCCTTCGAAATGCGCGCCGCTCTCAACCGAGAGCGAGCTGTGAAGAATGTCGCCGACGATATGCGCCGTGGCTGCGAGCGCCACCTGCTTTGCACGGATGCCGCCTTCGACGCGGCCGCGCACTGTCACGGATTCGCAGATGATCTCGCCCTTGACGGCGGCTTTTTCGCCGACGATCAGCATCGCGGCTTTGATGTCGCCGTCGAGCGTGCCGTCAAGTTGAACCTCGCCGGCCGAATTGACATTGCCGCGGATCGCCATGTCGGCCGAAATGATGGTCGGAACGCCGGAGGCGCGCACGGCGCTGGTGCGCTGCTTGACTGGAGCCGCTGTCTGTTCTTTTGCGCTCATCGATTCACTCGCGAGCGAACGCGCCTGGCGATCATCTGCGCCTTCCTTGGCTTTAGCTTTCGAAAACATAGCGGCCTGCCTCTATGAACCGAAGCGGGTTGCGCGGCTGGCCGCGGAACAGCACTTCGTAGTGAATGTGCGGCCCCGTGCTGCGGCCGCTGTTCCCAAGTTCGCCCACCTTCTGGTTGAGCTTCACTTTCTGGCCCTGCTTTACGGCAATACGGTTAAGATGGGCGTAACGCGTCACAAAGCCGTTCCCATGATCGACCTCGACGCAATTGCCGTAGCCCGCTCGCACGCCGGCGAATTTCACCACGCCCCGCGCGGTCGCCGTGATCGGAGAGGCCCAGGCGGCCGAAAAGTCGATGCCCTGATGACTCGCGGCGCGGCCGGTGATCGGGTCGCGCCGAACGCCGAAGCCGCTCGTAAATTTGCGGCTGACCAGCAAGGGCGAGGAAAACGGAACCGTGTTTACGGCGTTCTGGATTTCGCGGAGCTGGTCGACGATCAGAGCCGTGCGGTTCGCATGACGGAAGAAGGGCGATGTCACGTCAGCGAAGTTTGAAGGATCAACGAAGGGACCGCCCTGGGCGAGCACGAGATTTTGCACCTTGGGCGACGTCGTGAACGTCGTAGGGTCGACGCCGGTGCTCGCAAGGACAAGCTTCAGCTCGCCGATCTTCCTCGACGCCCGCTCTTCAAGCGAGGCGAGCAGAAGCACCTGCTCCACATAAAGGTCGCTTGAGGCCGAGCGCATCTGCTGCAACGCCGGCGCGGCGGGGCTGTTGGCCGGTACGTGGGTCCCCTGAAGGCTCGCCTCGCGCACGGCCTGGCGGCGCAGCATCGAAACGCGCGACTGCCGCGGCGTCGGTTCCGCCGGCGCCACGTCAATCATGATGCGGTTGCCGTTGACCGGTTTCTGGCCGTTCGGCGACCCGGCGTCCGAGAGGCTCTTTGACAACGCCTGCAAGTCGTTATCGACGGAGGTCTTGCGTTCGACCATCGCCTTCAGCGTTTGATGGCGCGAGGAAATTTCCGCCATCGTCGCATCGAATTCGCGCTGCATGATGACGTTCAGCGAGCTGACGTCGTCATAGGCGCGCTGCGACTGGGCGAGGCGCTTGTTGAAAACCGTCTCAAGCACGCGCCGGTCGCGCTCTTTGGCGACGATGATCTGTTCCTTGAAAACCACGTTGACGGAGGCGTAGGCCACCCACAACAGCGCGGCCCCGATCACGGACGCCAGAGCAATCTGTGTCCGTGTCGACATCGAAATGAAGTGAACGACGCCGTCGCTGCGATGGTAGATCTGCCGTTCCTTGAACCAGCGACTGATTACGCGCTTGGCCTGGCCGGACTTTTTACGGCTCATTCAACGCTGCCCCTGAACAACGCACAACGCGTTCTAACGCGCCCACCCTTAAGATATTGCAGCCGATCTAACCGCATTTCGCAACAGCTATGTGATGAAGTAACCACGAAATTTTAATTGTCTCGCGTCGGCCCGGGCCCTCGGCGCAAGGGTCAGGCCATCACGTAATAGCCGGGGCCGAGGCCCGCCGCCACCCTGCCGGCGTCGTTGAATGGGGGCTTAAGGCGTCCCCGGAATCGGTCCGCGACTAGGGCGGCGAAGGTGTTTTCCGGATCCAAACCCCGGGCCCGGCATAAGGTCTCGTACCAAATGACGCCTTTTTCGACGTGACCGATCTCGTCCGCATAGATATTTTCAAGAATCCGGGCGCTATCCCGGTCGCCGGCCTTTTCGAGGCGATCCGCCATGCCGGGCGTCACATCCAGCCCGCGAGCTTCGAGGACCATGGGCGCAATCGCCAGCCGGGCGAGAAGGCTGTCAGCCGTCGCCTCCGCGGCCTCCCATAGGCCGTCATGGGCGGGCAGCGCGCCGTAATGGGAACCCAGCGTCCGCAGCCTGTCGTCAAGCATCAGAAAATGCTTGGCTTCTTCCCGTCCGATCGCAATCCAGTCAGAGACGAATCCTGCCGGGTTCAGCCCCGCCGCCGCCGCTTCGCGGACAAAGCGGAGCGCCATGTCAAACGCTAGATCGACTGCATTCAGCTCGATATGGGCAAGGGCGTGCAGGAGTGCGACGCGGCCGCCGACGGACCCCGGACCACGTTTGGGCGCGTCTTTCGGAAGAACAAGGCGGGGCTCATCGGGCCGGCCGGGCCGGACCGGCGGGGCAAGACTGCATTCATCGGCGGGGTCGTCGTCGGCGCCAGCGGCGGCGAGAGCGAGCCGGCATTTTTCCGCGGCGTCGCGCGCGCACAGAACCGCCAGCGCATCGCGCCGCCAGCCCATGTCAGCCCAGCGCCTTCACTTCGGCGAGCACCTCTTCCACGTGCCCAGGCACTTTCACCTTGCGCCAGACCTTTCGAATGACGCCCTTGCCGTCGATCAGAAAGGTCGCACGCTCAATGCCCATGTACTTTTTGCCGTACATCGATTTCTCGACCCAGACGCCGTAGGCCTCGACAGTCTTGCCGTCCTCGTCCGAACCAAGCGCAACCTTCAGCTTGTGCTTCGCCTTGAACTTGTCGTGCGCGGCGACGCTATCTTTTGAAACGCCGAGGACCGTCGCGCCTGCCTTTTCAAACTTCTTTCCCGCCGCCGAAAAATCGAGCGCCTCACGGGTGCAGCCAGACGTGTCATCCTTCGGGTAAAAATAGAGGACGAGGGTCTTGCCGGAAAAATCCTTGAGCTTCAGCCGCCCGCCGCCATCGGCGGGGAGATCGAAGGTCGGCGCTTTAGCGCCTTCGGCGAGGTCGGCGGCGGATTTGGGCATTAGGGGGCTCCTTGCTCGACGCGGCGGACTTAATGCTCCGGCCGCTGACCATCAAGGCGTCGGGACGCTCCCCGATCGAAGCGCGCGCCAAACCGCCCTTGCGTGCGAGTTATATTGTCACTAGGCATTGGGGAAGGGAGCTTGGCCGGGCGGCTGGCTGAGGGGCGCAAGTCGAAGCGGCATGAAGGCGCGCATCGCCAGGGTTGGATTGATCGCCGCCGAGATCATCGGCGTCGCTGTTGCGGCCGCCCTCGGATTTGCAGCGTTCATTGCATGGCGCGCGCAGTCCGGCCCCGTCGATCTCGGCTGGGCGGCGCCGGTTTTCAGATCGGCGGCCAACGCCGCGGCCTTCGACGGCGCGGTCCGGCGGATCGGCGAAATCACCCTCGAACAACTCGACGGCAAGGGCGGCTATCGTCTGACATTTGCAGATGTGCGCCTCGGCAAGGCGAATGCCGAGGCGAGCGCGCGGGTGCCGCTCATCGCCGCTGATCTCTATCCCCGCGATTTCCTGAGCGGGCGTGCGGGACCCCGCCGCGTTCTTCTCGAAGGCGCCGAGCTGCGCGTCGTTCGCCGCGCCGATCGCCGTATCAAGCTGGATTTCGGCGAAGCGAGCGGGGAGCGCATGAACGCGATCTCATCACTCACCGGCGGCGCCTATTTTCGCGAGGCGTTTGAACGCGCCGAGCTCAATCGGGTACGGATTAATTTCACCGATGAGGGATCAGGCCGCACCTGGCGCGGCGACAACGCATCGGCGTTTCTGACACGCTCGCCCAACGGCTATGAGGCGGGACTGACGGCCTCGTTCGATATCAGCGGCATAGCGGCGGGCGTCGCTTTTGAGGCTGACTACGCGCTCGACACAGACCTCATCAAGGCGACCCTCGATCTCAAGTCTGCGCCAGTGGGCGACATTCTGGCGATTTTTTATGACGCGCCGCCGGATCTTTTCACCTCGCTCGTTTCCGGCCGAGCCGGGATCCGAATGAAAGGCGACGGCGCCATCATCGCGTCCGCGATCGACCTTGAAGCGGGGGCGGGAGCGGCACGGCTAGGAAAATCGCTGATCGATGTCGAGAAGATCGGCGTGCGCGCCGCCTTCGATCCCGCCGCGAACGCTTTTGATATCGAGCGAGCGACGATTTCAGCGCCGTCCCTCGCCGGGACGCTCGCCGGGAGCGTCGAGCTCTCGCTGGTCGAGGGCTCGCGCAAGGTCGCCTCGCTGGCGTTTGATCTGGCTGGCGAGAAACTTCTGATCGCGCCGAAAGGACTTTTTCCGGCCCCCCTCGGCGTCGAAAGCGCCGCGTTCGAGGGGCGCTACGATGTCACAGAACGCGCGCTCGACTTGCAGTCGCTCAGCGCCCGGTTGAACGGGCTGCAGCTCTCCGGCGGGCTTTTCTTTCAGCCTGGCAAGGACGTTTCGCCGACGCTCAAGGGCGAAATCAAGCTCTCCGGGACGATCGATGCGCCGCGCCTTCTGGAGATCTGGCCGGAGAGCCTTGCAGACGGCGCGCGGCGATTTGTCAGCGAACGCATCAACAAGGCGACGTTTTCCGGCCTCGATTTCAATATCGATCTGCCGGCCGGAGCGATCGGCGGAGACGGCGTCGTCCCTGATGACGCGATGGCGCTGCTGTTCCGCGCTGATGACGCGGAAGTCGTTTATGCGCCGGGCATGACGCCGCTCCGCGGCGTCAGCGGACGCGGGGCGCTCAAAGGGAACAGTTTCCGCTTCGATGCGGAGAAGGGCGAGGCGAACGGCGTCCAGATCACGGACGGCCTTGTCGACATTCCGGTTATCGCGCCCAAAGGCGAGTTGGCGCACTTCAGTTTCCGCGCGCGCGGCGACGCCGAGAGCATCATGGAAGTGCTGGCGCAGCCCCCGCTGGCGATCCTCAAGGACACGAAACTGTCGCCCGCCCAGTTCGCCGGACCCATTGATGCGCGCGTCAAGATCAGCCGGCCCAATCTCTCGGTCGCGCCGGAAGACTCCTACCGCTACGAGGGGACCGCCCGCTTTTCGGGCCTCCGCGTCGATGCGATCTTCAACGATGTCGATCTTGAAGAGGCGGCCGGCGTCCTGACCCTGCGAACCAACGGCCTCAGCGTCACCGGCAAGGGCCGGCTCGCTTCCGCGCCGGTGTCATTCGACTGGCGCCAGCGATTTTACGGCGCGGGCGACAAGACTTATCTTGCGCTCTCAGGGGTCGCCGATTCCAGCGCCGCCGACCTTTTCGGCATGCCGACGCGTCAGCTTGTGCAGGGCGAGGTCGCGTTCAAGGCGATTGCGAAGGGCGAGCTCGCCGCCTTCCGCACGCTCGACGTCGACGCCGATTTTGCAAACGCGTCGCTTGTCGTGGAGCGGCTCGGCTGGCTGAAGCCGAAAGGCGTGCCGGCGGCAGGGACGGCGACGATCACCTTTGGGGCCGAAGGCGTCGGCATGCAAGACATTCGTCTCAATGGCGAAGGCCTAAGCGTCGAGGGCGAGGCTGCATTCACGCAAGGCGGCAGGATCGCCGCCGCTTCACTTCCCGTATTCCTGTTGAAGGACGGCGCCGATCTTTCGCTGACCGCTGTGCGCAGCGCGGAGGGAGCGCTGCAGGTGACGGCGACGGGGCGCTATCTCAACGCCGCGGAGATGGCGCGCGAAGTCGTCGAAGGCGGGCTCGGCGGCGGCGCGGGGGAGAACCCGGAACCTGTCGCTCTGACGGCGCGCATCGAACGGCTTGATCTTAGGGGCGGCGCTTCCTGGCGCGATGCTTCGCTCGATTTCAAGCGGTCCGCAGCGGCGATCGAAACGCTCCACCTTTCCGCCATCGACGACGAAAGGAAAACGCTCGCCGTGACGCTGCGCCCGACCGGCGAAGGCGTGATGACGGATCAGGTGATCGACGCCTATTCGGACAATATCGGCGCCCTGATGACCGGGGTCTTCGGCGTGACGTCGATCAGGGGCGGACGCGGGCATTTGTCGCTCGACGTCACCGCTGAAGAAGACGCGGCCCGGGCGGGCCTCTTTGAGGCCAGCGGCCTGCGCGTCGTCAACGCGCCGATCCTTGCAAAGATCTTCGCCGCGGGCTCGCTGTCGGGCCTTGCAGACCTCGTCAACGGCGAGGGCATCGAGCTCAGCGAGGCGTCGGCTTCTTTCCTGATCGAGAAAGGGCGCGTACGCGTCGGAAAGGCGCGCGCGACCGGTCCGTCGGTCGGCCTCACCGCGCAGGGATCGTTCGGGCTAGGCGGCGCCGGCGACATCAATCTGTCGGGCGCTGTCGCGCCCGCTTACGGCGTCAACTCGATTCTCGGGCGTACGCCGGTCATCGGCGACATTTTCGTCAACCGCGAGGGCGAGGGTCTCCTCGCGCTCAGCTATTCGATCGACGGCCCGGTCGCCGAACCGCGCGTCACGGTGAACCCGTTATCGGCGCTTGCGCCCGGCGTGCTGCGCCGCATGTTCGAAACCGGGCGCGACGATCCGCCTACGGAGTAACACGAACGAGCGCGTGTTTCTTTTTGCCGATCGAGAGCTTGATCGCGCCGTCCCGGACGTCCGCCGCGCCGAGCGCGCGCTCGTCCACAACCGGCTCGTCATTGACCTTGAGGGCGCCCGCCGCAATGTGCCGGCGGCCTTCGCCTTTCGAGGCGATAAGCCGCGCCTCGGCGAACGCGTCCAGGAGCGGCAGGCCGGCGGCGAGCCGGCCGGCGTCGACTGCTATTGAGGGAAGCCCCTCCGCGGCGGCGCCTTCTTCAAAAGTCCGGCGCGCCGTTTCGGCGGCGGCGTCGGCCGCCGCGCGTCCATGCAGGAGCGCCGTCGCTTCGTTGGCCAGCGTCTTCTTCGCGTCGTTGATTTCGGCGCCCTTCAGCGCCGCGAGGCGACGGACTTCGCTCATCGGCAGCTTGGTGAAGCGCGCGAGCAGCACGCCGACATCGGCGTCTTCGGCGTTGCGCCAGTACTGCCAGTAATCATAAGGCGAAAACATGTCGGCGTTCAGCCATACGGCTCCGCCGGCGGTTTTGCCCATTTTCGCGCCCGAGGCGGTCGTCAGCAGCGGCGTCGTGAGGCCGAAGACCTCGACGCCGTCCTTTCGCCGGCAAAGCTCGACCCCATTGACGATGTTGCCCCACTGGTCGGAGCCGCCCATCTGCAGCGCGCAGCCCATGCGGCGATGCAGTTCGTGGAAATCATAGGCCTGCATCAGCATGTAGTTGAATTCCAGGAACGTCATCGGGCTTTCGCGTTCGAGCCGCAGTTTCACGGAATCGAAGGTCAGCATGCGGTTGATCGTGAATTCGGTTCCATAGTCGCGCAGAAACTCGATATAGCCGAGCTTTGACAGCCAGTCGTCATTGTTGACCATCAGCGCGTCGCGCGGGCCGTCGCCGAATTTCAGGAACTTCGAGAAGACGCCCTTGATGCCGGCGATGTTCGCGGCGATGTCGGCGTCGGTGAGCAGCGCGCGGGCGGCGTCGCGCCCGGTTGGATCGCCGACCTTCGTCGTGCCCCCGCCCATCAGCGCGATCGGGCGGTGGCCGGTCTCCTGGAGCCAATGCAGCAGCATGATCTGAATGAGGCTGCCCGCGTGCAGCGACCGCGCCGTGGCGTCAAAGCCGATATAGCCGGTGACGACGCCGGCGCTGAGGCGCGCATCGAGGCCTTCAAGGTTCGTCCCCTGATGGATGAAGCCGCGCTCGTCGAGGATGCGCAGGAAATCGGATTTGTAGGTCATCGTTCGGGCCGTCGGTTGCGGGGGCGGTCTTCTAACGCAGGCCTCAGCGAAGGGCGAGACCGCCGATCTTGAGAGATTAGGGGCTGCGCGATCGGTTTGCGAAAAAGCCTGCATTCGCCCGCAAGGCGGCGCGGGCGGTTCAATTCACCGGCCGGTCAAAATAGGTATCGGGATAGGGCTCATCCTTCAGCGTGAAATGCCACCATTCGAGCGGGTAGGGGGAAAACCCGTGCTTCTCCATCATGAGCTTCAACAACATGCGGTTCGCCCGCTGCAGCGCGCGAGGGCGCGGGTCGGCGGTGTTCGAAATGGGATCGAAGAAATCATAGGGGCTTCCCATGTCGAGACCTTCGATCGTCAGGTCGACGGTCGAGCCGCGCGAATGGCCGGACCGTTCGGCGATATAGCCCTCGGCGAACAGGCGTGATTTTTCGATGTTGGGGTAATAGGCGGCTTTCGTCGACTGGTCTTCTGTTGCAGCCCATCGCGCGAAGTGATCCACGGCGCGCTGCGGCCGGTAGCAGTCAAAGATGCGGAAACGAAGGCCCATCCCTTCGAGTTCCGCGCCCGCGCGTGAAAGGGCCTCAGCCGCGGGACGGGCGAGAAGACATTTCGGTTTCTTATAGCCGTCGATCGCCCTGCCGACGAAGTTTTCGCCTCCGGCGTAGCGCATGTCGACGACCGCCGCTGGAATCGCCTTCCCTGCATCCACGAAGTCCGGCGTCGCCGCCTTCGACAACAGGAAAAGTTCGAGAAGCACGGCTCAGGCCTTGACCGCTTCCTTGCGCATTTTCTCGCGCAGGAAGTCGATCGGTTTAAGGCCCGACTTCTGTTCATAGTGCCAGAAGGTCCAGCCGTTGCAGGCTTCTGCCTTTTGCACGGCGGCGCCGATCTTGTGGATCGAGCCTTCAAGGTCGCCTTCGGGGCTTTTCACGGTGATCGATCCGTCGGCCCGCACGCGCGCCTTGTGGAGCTTTCTCGCATCCCAAAGCGTTTCGCCGGGTTTCAGGATGCCGCGCTCCACCAGCGCGCCGAAGGGTATGCGCGCCGCATTGCGCTTTGACGGCGTGACGGCGAGATCGCTCGCCTCAGCAGGCTTGACGGCGGCGATGCGCTTTGCCGCGGCGGCGATGTAGTCGGTGTCGCGCTCGATGCCGATGAAACGGCGTCCAAGCATTTTCGCGACGGCGCCGGTCGTGCCGGAGCCGAAAAAGGGATCGATGACGACGTCGCCGGGATTCGTCGTCGCAAGAAGCACGCGGTAAAGCAGCGCCTCGGGCTTCTGCGTCGGATGCGCCTTTGCGCCGGCCGCGCCCTTGAGGCGTTCATTGCCGGTGCAGATCGGCAGCGTCCAGTCGGAGCGCATTTGCAGATCGTCGTTCGCCGTCTTCAGCGCCGAATAATTGAAGGTCGGTCGCGATTCCTTCGACTTTGACGCCCAGACCAGCGTTTCATGCGCATTGGTGAAGCGGGTCCCTCGAAAATTCGGCATCGGGTTCGATTTCACCCAGATCACGTCGTTCAGAAGCCAGAAGCCGAGGTCCTGCAGCGCCGCGCCGACGCGGAAGATGTTGTGATAGGAGCCGATGACCCAGAGCGCGCCGTCCGGCTTCAGGACCCGCCGCGCTTCGACAAGCCAGGCCCTCGTGAAGGCGTCATAATCGGCAAAGGAGCTGAAACGGTCCCAGTCGTCGTCAACGCCGTCGACGCGGCTGTTGTCGGGGCGGGTCAGGTCCCCGCCGAGCTGAAGATTATAGGGCGGATCAGCGAAGACGAGATCGGCGAAATTGTCGGGCAGCTTTTTCAGCTCCGCGATCGTGTCGCCTTTGACGATCGTGTCGAGCGCCGGCGTCACGTCGCGCAAGAGCGCTGCGCGCTTCAGCGTCTGCCGCTTTTCTTTCGACGCCATTCATCCGCCTCCTGACAAAGGAGGCGGACCATGAGTCAGCCGGATTCCGGCGTCAAGAAATTTAAGGTAAAGAAGGTCTTAACGCGCGTCGGGGATTAGCGCGTCTGCGCGTTCTTCATACAACATGTTGTGGATCGGCGAAAAAGATCGCCGATGATGTGGGGTCACCCCGAATTTCAGAAGGGCCTCGCGGTGCGCCGGCGCCGCGTAACCCTTGTTCGACCCCCAGGCGTAATGCGGGTAGTCGCGGTGAAGCTCGGTCATCATGCGGTCGCGCGTCGTCTTGGCGATGATCGACGCCGCTGCGATCGAGACGGATATCGCATCGCCGTCGACGACAGTGTAGGCGCGGCACTGGAGCTTGGGCTTGATATTGCCGTCGACAAGCGCGATCGCGGGCCGCACGGGAAGGTTTGCGACCGCACGCGCCATGGCGAGGAGCGAGGCGCGCAGGATGTTCATGGTATCGATTTCATCGACGCTGGCGACCCCGACCCCGATTTTCGCCGTTCTCCAGAGTTCGGCTGCGAGATGCCGCCGCCGCTTTTCCGTCAGCGTCTTTGAATCCCGAAGACCCTCCGGCGCGGCCGCGCGGTCAAGCACGACCGCCGCCGCCACGACCGGCCCAGCCCA
>CAZGXT010000032.1:0-21425 GCA_964529675.1 uncultured Caulobacterales bacterium | reverse complement strand
CGCCGAACACTTCCATGTCGCGAACGACGTCGAAATAGGCGCCGGCGGCGCGCGAGAGCACGTCCTGTTCAATCAGCGCGAGCTCAGCTGCGCCCGCTTTCACCCGCGCGCGGGCCGCGCGAATGGCGTTGAAATTGCGAAACCCGGTGAAAATCTGCTGCTCGCCGGAAACCTGGAAACTTGTCGTGGCGAGATTGAATTCCTGCGTGGTGGTGCCAGTCGCCGCGGGGTCGAAGATCGCAGCGTTGAGCGTTTGCGACCCATCGGTCTTGATGTAGCTCGCCCCGCCGGTGACTTGCGGCAGAGCGCCAGCGACCGCCTGCGGCGTCAGCTCCCTCGTCGCGCGCTGACGCGCGCGCTCGGCGGCGATCGTCGGGTTCGAATTATAAGCCGCAGACAGCGCTTCTTCGAGCGTTTGCGCGAAGGCTTCCGGCGCTGACATCGCCGCAAGCAGGGCGCAGGTCGTCGTCAGAATCCGCTTCATTACAAACTCCTCACGAACGCCCGTCAGCACCCTGCGTATTTCTAGAATACGAAGGTTCTAGGCCGAGTAAAACCTTGCAGCACGGTACGCGCGGACGCGTCAAACATATCAACCCTGGCGAACGCCTGCCCTGATCGGCGCCAGACCGACCCCTTGGACACGCCGCCGCTGCGGAAGAATGCGCCGAGCCGGCCGCCGTCCTTCAGCTGGCTGAGAAGCGCCGCCGGCTCGACATCGATCGCCTGACTGATGACGATGACGTCGAACGGTCCTTGATTGGCGGCGCCCGCCGCCGGATCGCCTTGAACGACCGCCGCGTTCACGGCGCCGACGCCGTAAAGGGTCTCCTCCGCGGATTTCGCGAGCGCCTCGTCCTGCTCCACGGCGACCACCATGTCGCAAAGCGCAGCCAATATGGCGGTCGAATAGCCGACGCCGCAGCCGGCATCGAGGACAAGGTCGCCCGACTTTATGGTCAACGCCGCAACGAGTTTCGAAAAATCGCGAGCGGTCGGCAAAGACCTTCCTTCCGCATAAACGACCTCGCGATCGACATAGGCGAGCGCCCGCAGCTCCGAGGGCAGAAACAGCTCTCGCGGAATGGTTTCGAACGCTCGCTGGATGCGAATGTCGGTGACATCGTTGGGTCGCACCTGGCTGTCCACCATGTGCTTGCGAGCGGCCTCAAAATCCATCGTCGTTACGCCTGAAAATGCGAGCACGCGCTTAACCCCAGCCGACCCGGCGGGCAACCGCTTCAAGAAGGCTTTTGACGCCTCGGGGGCCCCGCGCTAAAGGACCGGACCCCGGGCGGACCCGGGGGAATCTTTGAGGCCACGTGGCGGAGTGGTGACGCAGAGGTCTGCAAAACCTCGTACCCCGGTTCAATTCCGGGCGTGGCCTCCAAGTTTTTTATGCAACTTTGCAACAATTCTGTGCTCTGGCGGCGGCAGTCGGGGTCCAAAATCCTATTTCCGGCGTAAACCTGCCGGAAATCGTTAACTGTGCCGTTATAAGACGCTGCGAAGACCCGGAATGAGGCCTCAACCGGCTCGTCGCAAGCTTGCGCCGCTCCATCGCTTCGGCGTTGAGCGTGGCGCCGGAAAGCGGTTGAAGCGCGGTTGAACAGCCACGGGACCCCAGAAGTCCTGGAGAAATATAGATGTTGAGAACCGGCGTTTCACTAATCGCCCTCCTTGCTGCCGGATGTGCAAGCGTCGACAAGGAGCTGCTTGACGGGCAGCTTCCCGATCCGCCTGCACAATGGGCGGCTGCGGACGATGTCGCCGACCCGCCCGTCGGCGACTGGCTCGCGCCGTTTCAGGACCAGTCGCTGTACGCGCTCGTCAATGAAGCCATGGAGCATAATAACGATTTGCTCGCCGCCGCCGCCAATCTTGATGCGGCGCGTCAACTGGCGAGGATCGAACGCGCCGATTTGCTGCCGACGCTCAACACCACTGGCAACGCCAGCCGGAACGCGATCGTCTCCGATCCCTCGCTCGCTGCGCAGGCGGGCGGCGCCGGCGTTGCGCGCGGGACGAGAGCCCAAGATCTCGAAGACCAGTTCGGCGTCGATTCTAATGGCGACGGCCGGCTTGACGGTCTTGATCTCTTCATTGGTCCAGCCGGCGGCGTGGCGGGTCAGGACGGAATCGCCGACAGCCCGCTGCCAAATCGACGGGTCTACATCAACAATTATCAGATCGGCGCGCAGATCCAGTGGGAGATCGACCTCTGGGGCCGTCTGACGGACGAGACGCGCGCCGCCTACAAGGACGCGGCGGCGAGCTTTGCTGATTTTCACGCGGCGCAATTGTCGATCGCCGGCGCCGTCACGCAAAGCTGGTTTGCTCTGATCGAAGCCCGCCAGCAGCGCGAACTCGCCGAACGCGACGTCACAGCGCGCGAGCGTAATCTCGACGTGACAGAGCGCCGTTACGAGCGCGGCGTCGCTTCCAGCCTCGACGTGCGTCTGTCACGCTCGGCGCTCGGCTCCAGCCAGGCGAACCTTGCGCTTCGCCGGCGCCTTGAAAAGGAATCGGCGCGCCGTGTTGAAGTGTTGCTGGGCCGTTATCCGGCGGCCGAGCTTGAAGCCGCGGCGGCGCTGCCGGAGCTTCCTTCCCTCGCCGGCGCCGGCGCCCCTGGCGACATTCTGGCGCGACGCCCTGACCTTGTCGCCGCCGAAGCCCGCATGACGGCGAACGGTCTTCGCGCCCGCGCCGCGCGCAAGCAATTCCTGCCGCGCCTCACATTGTCGGCGAACGTCAACACCAGCGGGCCGGACCTTTCGGACCTCATCGATCCCGAGCGCCTCGCCGGCAACATCGCAGCGGGACTTTTTCAGCCGCTATTCCAGGGCGGCCGCATTCGCGCTAACGCAAAACGCCAGAAGGCGATCGCGGAAGCCTCCCTGCTCACTTACGCGCAGACGGCGCTTCGCGCCTATGAAGAAGCGGAGAACGCGATTGCGGCGGAGAATTTCCTCGCCGCCGGCGAAGCCGCGCTCAAGCTTGCGTATGAAGAAGCAGCAGCTGCGGAAGACCTCACCGAGCGACGTTACACAAGCGGCACAGCGACGATCTTTGATCTCCTGAACGCCCAGACACGTCGTATTTCGGCGGAGAGCTCCTACATCCAGGCGCAGCAGCAGCGTGTCGCCAATCGTGTCGCGCTTTATCTCGCGATCGGCGGCGACTTCATCACCGAGGCAGGTCCAAAGGTCGCCGAAGCAGCATCAGGATGACGGGGCGTCGTCGGGCGCTTTCTTGCGGGGCGTAGGTAGAGGGTATGTTCAGAAAGCTATTCACCATTCTCGGCACGGTCGGCATCTTCGTCGGCGGTTTCCTGCTGATCGGCGTCATGGGGTCGTTGCGGCCCAAGATCGAACCGAAGGAAGTAACGCTCGCCCCGCCGGCCGTGTTTTACACGGTCGTCGATCCGAAGCCTGTGACGCTCAACGTCTATGCGCAGGGTGAAGTGCGGCCGCGCACGGACATCAATCTCACCGCAGAGGTCGCAGGCCGGATCGTAAGGACGTCCGACGCCTTTGTGGCGGGCGGCGCCTTCAAGAAGGGCGATATGCTGGTCAAGATCGAGGACGCCGACTATCGCGTCGCCGTCGCGGCGGCGAAGGCCCGAATGGCGCAATCTGAAGAGCTGCTGCGCCGCGAAGAAGCCGAAACGGAACTCGCCGAAAGGGACTATGAAGCGCTCGGCCGCGAAGGCCAGGCGAGCGACCTCACCCTCAGAAAGCCTCAGCTTGCGCAGGCGCGCGCAGCTTTCGACGCCGCCAGGGCGGAGTATAACGGCGCCCTTCTCGATCTTCAGCGCACGGAGTTGCGCGCGCCGTTCGACGGACGCGTGCGTGAGCGCCTCGCCGGCGAAGGCCAGTTCATTTCTCCGGGCGCGGCGATCGGACGGATCTTCTCGACTGACGTCGCCGAAGTGCGCCTCCCCCTCGCCGACGGCGATCTCGCCAAGCTTGGAATATCGCTCGCCTTCAATGAGACGGACGATAACCCGGGCCCCAAGGCGACGCTGTCGGCGACGCTCGGCGGCGAATATCATGAATGGCGCGCGCGCATTGCGCGAACGGACGGGGCTTTCGATCCGGGCACGCGTCAGGTCGGCGCGATCGCTGTCGTCAACGAACCCTATGGCGCCGGCTCTTCAGACGGCGCGCCGCTTGCGGCCGGTCTTTTCGTGGACGCCGTCATCGAAGGCCGGGCGCTCGATCGAGGCGTGGTGTTGCCGAGAACCTCGCTCTTCGGCCGTAACACGGTCTACGTCATCAGCGCCGAAGACCGCATAGCCGCGCGCGAAGTCGTCGTCCTTGCAGCGGACAAGGATACGATCACTCTCGCCGGAGGGCTCGAAACAGGCGAGCGCGTCATAACCTCTCCGCTGCGGGGCGCACGCGAAGGCGACAAGGTGACGCCGACCGACCGCACGTCGATCCCCGGCGCCGCACAGGACGGAGATGAAGAAGAGACTGTCGCCGAAGCAGTCCGCCGGAGCGTGACAGAATGAACTCGCTGATCGCCTGGTGGGCGCGAAACCCGATCGCCGCCAACATGCTGATGGTGGCGATCGTCATCGCCGGCCTCTTTTCCTTTCGCGAGCTAGAGCGCGAAGTTTTTCCGTCCGCTGATTTCAACGGCGCCACCGTGTCCGTCACCTGGCCGGGCGCGGCGCCGCAGGAAATCGAGGAACAGATCATCCTCCGGATCGAAGAAGCGATTTCCGGCGTCGACGGGATCAAGCACATCGACAGCCGGGCGCAGGAAAACCTTGCTGTCATCAATATCGAAGGCATCGACACGGGCGACGCCACGCGGCTTCTCAACGACATCAAGAGCCGGGTGGACGGAATTTCAACGCTGCCCGTCGACGCGTTTCCGCCGGTCATCTCGCAATGGCGGAATGAGAACGGCGCCATGTTCATCGCGCTGTACGGCGACATGCCGGAGCGCGACCTCACCCGCCTTGCGCGTGACATCAAGGACGATCTCACGCAGCTGCCGAACGGTTCGCCGCTCGTCAATCTGTGGGGCGCGCGCCGCGAGGAAGTCTCGATTGAAGTTTCCGAAGAGGCCTTGCGCCGGTATGGTCTGACCTTTGACGATGTAGCCCGGGCCGTTCGCGGATCTTCGCTGAACCTCTCCGCCGGCCAGGTCAGGACCGACACCGGCAATATTTCCGTAGCCGCGCGGTCGCTCGCGGATTCGGCGGATGACTTCGGCGATATCGTCGTGCGCCAACTCGCCGACGGCGGGATCGTCCGCGTTCGGGATGTCGCTTCGGTCATCGACGGCTTTGAAGACATCAAGCAAAAGCGTCAGATGAACGGCGCGCCGACGATTTCGATCGCCGTGCAAGCGCCGGAGACGATGAACATCGTCACGCTGTCGGAGGCCGTGCTCGGCTACATCGAAAAGAAAAACAAGGAGCTCGAAGGCCGGGCGGAGCTGTTCGTCTGGTTCAATACGGCCGACATCTATTACAGCCGGATGAACCTGGTCGGCGGCAACGCGATTCAAGGGTTCCTGCTCGTTCTGTTCGTCCTGATCCTGTTCCTGCGCCCGACAGTCGCGCTGTGGGCGACCGTCGGCATGCCGGTCGCCCTGATCGGCGCCTTCATTTTCATGCCGCTTGCCGGCGTCTCCATAAACATCCTGTCGCTGTTCGGCTTTCTGCTGGTTATCGGCATCGTCGTCGATGATGCGATCGTCGTCGGCGAGAGCATTCATTCGGAAGCGGAGGAAGGGCGCGGCGGCCTCGACGGCGCCATTCTAGGCGCTCAACTTGTTGCGAAGCCTGTTTTCTTCGCGGTCCTGACGACGATCATCGCCTTCCTGCCCTGGCTCTTCATCGCCGGCGGCGCGGCCGACTTCACCAAGCACATCGCCTATACGGTCATCTTCGCCCTGATCTTCTCGCTGATCGAGGCTTTCCTCATTCTTCCGACCCACCTGTCGCACCTCAAGAAAGAGGACAAGACCGGGCACCTCCATCATCTCCAGAGCATCTTCGCCGACGGCCTCCTGAGCTTCGCGAGAAGGGTCGTACAGCCGCTCATTAAAGTCGCGCTGAGGCTCCGCTATTTCACGGTCGCCTTCTTCCTCGTGGCGTTTTTCCTTTCCGTCGCCTTGATCGCGCAGGGATGGGTGGCGTTCAAATTCGAGCCGGAGGTCCAAGGGACATTCGTGTCGATGACGGTCCGGATGCCGGAAGGCTCGCCCTATTCGCGCAGTCTGGAAATTCTCGAGGATGTCGAGCGCGCCGGGGAGTCGCTCAAGAAAGAGCTTGGCCAGATCGACGGCGAGGACTTCGTCAAGGCGATCTACATCAGCGCTCAGGAAGGCACCGTCACTTCCTATCTGACCATCATCGACGGGGACAAGCGCGAACAGTCGACCAAGCAGATCGCCGAGCTCTTCCGCTCAAGGCTGGGGGATATTCCCGACGCGGAAGAAGTGAATGTCGGCTACACCCTCAACGACGGCGGCCCCGATTTCGCCTTCGGCGTCGAGTCGAACAATCTCGACGAACTTCGTCTCGCAACGATCGATCTGCAAAACTACATGCGGTCGCTGCCGGGTCTTTATGACGTCCGCAACAGCCTTCAGTCCGAAACGCCCGAACTGCAGATTTCCCTGAAGCCCGGCGCCGAGCGCTTCGGGCTGACCCTGTCGGAGGTGACCCGCCAGGTCCGTCAGGCGTTTTACGGCGAAGAAGCCCAGCGTTTGCCCCGCGACGGCGAGGATGTGCGCGTCATGGTCCGATATCCGGCGGCGGCGCGCGCCAGCCTGACCTCCATCGAGACGATGCGCGTGCGCACGGTTGACGGCCGCGAAGTGCCGCTGACCGCCGTCGCGGATGCGACCTTCGCGCCAAGCTACAAGCGCATCGACCGCCGCGACCGCAAGCGTTCCGCGCAGGTGACCGCTGAGATGCCCGAAGGCGCCGACCGCGCCGCGATCATGAAATCGATTCAGGAAGAATTCGTGCCGCAATGGCGCGAGCGCCATCCGGGCGTCAATCTCGCCCAGCGCGGCGACGCGGAAGGCCAGGCGGAATTCCTCGGCGACATCGGCTGGATGTACATCGCGGTGCTGATCGCCGTTTACATGCTGCTGTCGATCGCCTTCAGCTCGGTGTTCCAGCCGCTGCTCATCATGTCGGCCATTCCTTTCGGCTTCATGGGGGCGATGTTCGGGCATTTCCTGCTGGGGCTCGACTTCGGAATCTTCTCCTTCTTCGGCGTCGGCGCGGCAGCGGGCGTCGTCATCAACGACAACCTCGTTCTCATCGACTATGTGAACAGGCTGAGGGCGCAGGGAATGGGCGCTGTCGCCGCGCTCACCAAAGCGAGCGTCGAGCGGTTCCGCCCGATTCTCCTTACGTCCGTCACGACCTTCTTCGGTCTGATGCCGATCATGTTTGAGCGCTCGACCGACGCGCAGTTCCTGATGCCGACGGTGGTTGCGCTCGCCTGGGGCGTCTTCTTCGCCCTCTTTGTGACGCTCTTCTTCGTTCCGGCGATGTATTGCGTCGGCGCGGACATCACACGCTTCTACAAATGGGCGTGGACCGGAGAAAAGCAGGCGCCGGTCGGCTTCGGGAAGTCGCTGGAAACCGACTTCGACGCAGGCCCGCGGCGGCAGAAAAAAGGCCCGCCGCCGGTGCTCCGCCCAGCCGAGTGACCTCAGCAATTAAATTCGCGGGCGTTAACCATTCATTAAGGAGTCGGGCGCACCCTCTCATCGTCATCCTTCGGGAAGACACCCCACCATACCCCACGATAGTGAGTACCGGCCGCGCACCCCCCAAGGCGCGGCCGTCTCGCTTTCAAGCGTCGTTTTCCAGAGCCTTGCCGTTCGGGACCTGGTCAGGACCGAAGCCTCAAATTGAGGGTGGATTCCCCGGTAGCCCTTTGCTATAGCCCCCGCCTCACGGCTGATCCCCGATAGCTCAGTTGGTAGAGCATTCGACTGTTAATCGAATGGTCGCTGGTTCGAGTCCAGCTCGGGGAGCCATCTTCGACCGCAATTCTGACTATAGGGGGCCTGCTTTCCTGCGGCGGCCGGCCGCCGGCGCGCCAGTTACGCCTTCTTTACGGGCGCGGGATCAGGCGGTCCCCCACATAGACGTCCCCGCCGCCATGGCGCGTGATGCGGCCCTCGACGGCGCCGAAGCGAACGATCGGCGATCCATAGAGGCGAAGTTCGGGGTTTACTGCGGTTCCTTCAGCGATTGCTTCGCCCGATCCGTCGATGGTGGCGACGAAGCGGTCAATGCGGCCGCCCTGGGCGATGGCGACGCCTGACCCCGCGATTCGCACTGTCATCGGCCCGTCAACGCGGCCCGTGCGCGCGACGCCCGAACCGGCGATTGAAATGTCGAGCATTCCATCGACCGCGCCGATGGTGACCGCGCCCGGGCCGGCGATATCGATGTCAGCTGCGGCGGCCGCGCCGCCGAAGACTTCCGCATCGCCCGAGACGTCAAGGTCTAGCACCGACTTTACATCGCCAAGCGCCAGCCGGCTGCCGGAAATGACGCCGATCGTCGCCGCCCCCAACGTCTCCGTTTCTCCGTACACGTAGCAGGCGTCGAGCGTCAGGCGGCCGTCGAGAGCGCCCATCTTCAAACGGATGCGGGCGTCTTCGAACGCGATGTCGTTCTTGCGCGGCACGGAGATCTCAATGACCGGATAATCAGCGAAGAGCGCATCCGGCGGGAGCTCAGGCGCGCCCGCCGCGCGGTCGCGCGCCAGGCTCTCGGTGCGCCGAATTCGGTCGTTGCAGCAGTCGCGATCAAGGGGGTCAGCCGGCGGCTCGCCTGCAATGATGAGCGTATCGCCTTCCATTTTCACCGTCAGAGGGCGGTAGACTTTTCCCTGAGTGATCTTGAGGTCGACATCCTCGCCGCCGGTTGTCGTAACCGTGACGGCGCCGGTGATGTCCTGAAATGAAACCTTCGCGGCCTTATAGCGCGCGGCGAGCGCCGCATCGGCGCCGAGCGCTGCGAGAATTGTGAAGACCGCTGCAATATTACGCATAAGGCACCCTTGGATTACGCCGCTCCCGGCTGCAGGGAGCAAGCCCCACGCCGGCGCAAAGTATCACTTCGGGACAGCGTTGGAGAGAGCCGCGGCGTCCGCCTCGGCGATCAGCGCCTCAAGCGTGCCGCGCACCGGCGCGTCATGCGGCATGGCGACAAGGAGCTTCCGCCAGATCGCTGCAGCGCCCGCAGGATCGCCCGCCTCACGCGCCGCGCCGCCCCGGTAGAACAGCGCCATCATGTCCCCCGGCGCGCGTTTCTCGATTTCACCTAGCGCGCTCAGGAAGTCGGGAGAGGTGGGAAACTGATTGTCTGGCGAGACGGCGGCAAGGGCAGTTGCGTAATTTCGCCAGTCCTCAAGGTCCCCCTCCACCATCTCAAGGAGTTTCCTGTAGCTGGAAGCGCTGTCGGCGGGCCGTCCGAGCACCAACTGGGATCGGGCGAGCATTCGCCAGCCTTCGGCGTCGCCGGGCTCAGCCTCAAGCCGGGCGGCCAGCCCCGCGACCATCGCCGCAATCATCGCTTGACGTTCTTCCTCCGGCAGCGCGGCGATGGCTTCCGCCGAGGGCGATTGCGGCGGCGTCGGGGGGTCGATGAGCGCCGGCGCGCCGACAGCCAGATAAAGGCCTGCAGCCGCCAGCGGCGCCGCGCCAAGAAACGCGGCCGCCGCCATTCGCCAGCGGCGGGCGGTTTGCGGCGGCGCTTCCGCGGGACCTGGCGCAGACAACGCGCTGCGCTTGGCCTCGATCTCGGCGTCGGCGGCCGCCTCTGGGCCGATCAGACCCGCTTCGCGGTCACGCGCGATCGACGTGAGGCGTTCGCGCAGCCGGTTCGGCGTCTCATTCAGCGCTTGCTGCGCGCGATCGCTGCGGAACAGCGGCAAGGCGATCAGGACAAGAGCCGCAACGGCGATTGCAACAGCCGCGACAAGAAATACCGAGAAACTCATCCCTCTAGCTTTTCAATCGCCGCGCTCTCTTCCGGCGTCAGCGGCGCCGGACGCGCGCGTCGCCTGACGCCCCTTAGGAAAAAAAGCGCGCTGCCCGCCCCGATCAACGCCGCCGCCAGAGGCGCAAGCCACAAAGCGACGGTATTGGTCTGCAGCCGCGGTTTCAGCAGGACATAGTCGCCATAGCGCTCCACAAGATAATCGGCGACCTCTCGGTCGCTGTCGCCCGCGGTGATGCGTTCACGGATAATGAGACGCAGGTCACGCGCGAGGGGCGCGTTCGAATCGTCGACGCTCTCGCTTTGGCAGACGACGCACCTGATCTCGCGGCTCAAGGCGCGCGCCCGCGCTTCGAGCGCCGGATCGGCGAGCACCTCGTCAGGTTCGACGGCGGCCGCGCTCGAAACAAGCGCAACCGCGCTAATCAGCAGGCGGCGCATTTTTCTTCAAATCCTCGATCATGGGCCTCAGCACGCGCCGCCATTGCTCGCGCGTGATCTCACCGACATGCTTGTGTCGCACGCGGCCCTCAGCGTCGATGATGAAGGTCTCCGGCGCGCCCGTGACGCCGAAATCCACGGCGACGCGCCCGTCCGCATCGTCCCCGATCGCCATAAAGGGATCGCCGCGTTCGGCCAGCCACGCCGCCCCCGCGCCTGGCTGATCCTTCCAGTTGAGCCCGTAGATCGGTGCGATTCCTTCGCGCGCAATTTCCATCAGGACGGGATGTTCGATCTCACAGGTCGCACACCAGGAGCCGAAGATATTCACCATCGAAACCGCGCCCTTAAGGTCTTCCGATGAAAACCCGCGGTCGCGGCCGGCTATCGGCGGCAAGGAAAACAGCGGCGCCGGCCGGTCGATGAGCATCGAAGGAATGTAGCCGGGATCGCGGCCGAGGCCCGCTGCAAACCACAGCGCCAACGCCAGAAACGCAGCGATGGGGAGAAGAAAGACGACACGCATCATGCGCGCGCGGCTTCCGCAGCCGCAGCCAGCGAGCGCCGATGCTGGCGTTCAAATACGCCCAGTCCCGCCAGGCCGCCTAGCGCGATCAGGCCGGCCCCGATCCATATCCAGACGGTAAGCGGGTGGCGCCATGCGCGCACGACCCAGCCGCGTTCGGGATTGAATTCGCCGACCGTCAAATAGAGGTCGCCGGCGAAGTCAGTTGCGATCGCAGCCTCTGTCGTCTGCATGCCTCGCACAGGATAGAGCCGCCGTTCAGCAGTCATCGCCGGAAGAGCGACCCCGCTTCTCGACACCGAGAATGTTGCGCGCTCGGCGATATAGTTCGGGCCCTCCACTTCCTCGACAGAGTCGAGCCGCGCCTGAAAGCCGCCGACGCTGACGACGTCGCCCTCCCGCGCATAAGCGATCGTCTCGCTCTTCCAGACGCCGGCGCCGAGAACGCCGATCGCCACGACCGCGAAGCCCAGATGGGCGATCGTCATGGCGACATAGCTTTTCGGCAGCGCGGCCGCGCGCGCAGCGGCGTGCGCCTCAAACAGGCGTATTCGCCTTGCGAACTCGATGATGGAGCCGGCGCCCGCCCAGAAGGCGAGACCTGCGCCCGCCGCCGCGGCGACGTTACGGGGCGCTGCGAGCCAGAGCGCGATGATCAGGGCCCCTGCACCCGCCAGCGCGGCAGGCGCAACGCGCCGCACTGCAGCGCCGGCCGACCCGCGTTTCCACGCCAGCGCGGACGCAGGCGCGATAATCAAGAGTGCGACGGCCATGAACGGCAAAAAGACAGCGTTGAAATATGGCGCGCCGACAGAAAGCTTTTCGCCGGTAAGAACGTCCACGAAAAGCGGATAAAAGGTGCCGATGAAGACTGTAGTCGTCGCCGCCGTCATGATCACGTTGTTGACGAGCAGGCCGCCCTCGCGGCTTACGGCGTCGAACGCCGCATCAGACTTGAGCGCCGGGCCGCGCCAAGCAAAAAGCGCCAAGGCGCCGCCGATGAAGAGGACAAGAATGAGCAAGATGAACATGCCGCGCGCAGGGTCGGTCGCGAATGCGTGAACAGACGTCAGGATCCCTGAGCGCACGAGAAACGTGCCGACGAGGCTGAGAGAAAACGCAAGAACCGCGAGCAGAACCGTCCACGCCTTGAAGGCGCCGCGCACCTCGAGAACGCGTATTGAGTGGATTAGGGCGGCGCCGGCGAGCCACGGCATGAAGGACGCGTTCTCAACCGGATCCCAGGCCCAGAAACCGCCCCAACCGAGCTCGTAATAGGCCCACCAGCTGCCGAGCGCGATGCCGATCGTCAGAAAAGTCCACGCCGCAAGCGCCCAAGGCCTCGTTGCGCGCGCCCACTCCTCATCGATGCGTCCACTGATCAATCCAGCGATCGCAAAGGCGAAGGCGATCGAAAAACCGACATAGCCGAGATAAAGAAACGGCGGATGAATGATGAGCCCCGGATCCTGCAGCAAGGGGTTGAGATCCTGGCCGTCCGCCGGCGCCGGAAAGACCCGTTCGAACGGGTTTGACGTGAAAATGATGAACCCGAGAAAGGCCGCTGCGATAAGCCCCTGCACCGCCAGCGTGCGCGCGGTTAAAGCGCCGGCTCGGCCGAATACCGCCAAGGCGCCGCCATAGCCCGCAAGGATCAGGGACCAGAGGAGCATCGAGCCCTCATGGTTTCCCCAAACGCCCGTCAGCTTGTAGATGAAGGGCTTCGCCGTATGGGAATTTTCAACGACGTTGCGGACAGAAAAGTCCGAATCCGCATGCGCAACCGTCAACGCCGCGAAGGCGGCGGCGACGAGGGCGAGCTGGACAAGGGCGGCCGCCCGCCCTGTCCGCATCAGCGCCTGGTCTCCGGTCTGCGCCCCCGCAAGCGGAAAGAGCCCCTGATAGCTCGCCGCGAGGAGCGCAAGGACAAGCAGGATCTGGCCGATTTCCGCAGTCATGGCAGGGTCTTTTAGGGACGATCGGGCCCGGGCGCGATAGGCCTAATCGCCCCATCAAATCCCCTTCCCGGGCGCGCCGACCTGTGGTCTTTCCCGGGGCGCGCGCAGGCATGCGCCCGACCGGCAAGAGCTGATTATGGCTGACCTGATTTCGTTGGACGGATACGGGGCATATGTCTGGCCGGCCTATGCCGTCTCGGCCATTACGCTAGTTGCGCTGGCTATTCATATCGTGCTTCGGGCGCGGCGAGCCCGGCGCAGACTCTCCGACCTAGAAAAGCGCCATGATTGACCGGGGGCGCCCGCCGTTCCGGCTGGAAGCCGCCGGCCTCGCCGCGCGGCGAGGCGGCCGACTGGCTTTCGCTGGCGCTTCGATTGTTCTGGGACCTGGAGACATCTGCCTGCTCCGAGGCCCGAACGGAGCCGGCAAATCGACGCTGCTGCGCGCGCTTGCGGGACGTCTGAAGCCTGACCGCGGCGGCGTCGTTTTTGAAGGCGCAGGCCGCGAACTTTCTGAAGCCACAACGCTCGTCAGTCACGCCGATGCGGTCAAAGGAACCCTGACGGCCGAGGAAAATCTCTTTTTCTGGCGCGAACTCTATGGCGCCGACGACGCCCGCTGCGCACATGCCGTCGCAACGCTGGCGATCGGCGGGTTCCTGCGCCAGCGCGTTTCGACGCTATCCCAAGGACAACGCCGGCGCGTGGCGCTTTGCAGACCGCTGCTGTCGGGCCGACCGATCTGGCTCCTTGATGAACCCTCGGCCGGCATGGATTCGGCGAGCGTAATGCGCATCATAGCTCTTATCGAGGCGCATGCCGCTGCGGGCGGCGCTGCGGTGATCGCCACGCACGAGCCGCTGCCGATTTCAGCGCGGCGCATCATCATGATGTCGGAGTCGGCGTGAGAGGAATTCGTGCAATCGTCGCGCGCGACCTTAAGCTCGCCTTTCGCGCCGGCGGCGGCGCGGCGCAGGCCGTGATGTTCTTTGCACTGACAGTCGTGATCTTCGCCCTTGCAAGCGGCCCTGACCGCGCGCAATTGGCGAAGATTGCGGCGCCCGCGCTGTGGACCGCCGCATCCCTTGCGGCGATGCTCTCTTTCGATCGGCTCTTCCAGGACGATCACGAGGACGGCTCGCTCGACGTGCTGAGGGAGACCGCCGACCCATTGGCGACGACTGTCATGGCCAAGGCCCTCGCCCATTGGCTCTCCACCCTGCTGCCGCTGGTTGCGGCGGCGCCGATCCTGGCGCTGCTCCTGAACCTCCCGGGGGAGGCCTATGGCCCGCTAGCGCTTTCATTGCTTCTCGGCACGCCGGCGTTGTCGATGCTGGGGGCGCTCGCCTCGGCATTGACCTTGGCGCTTCGCCGCGCCTCGATCTTGATGGTGATTCTGACCGTCCCCCTGATGACCCCGGTCGTGATTTTCGGTGTCGGCGCATCGCAGGCCGGGGCCGCATCGGATCCCCAATACGCGCCGGCGCTGATGATCCTCGCCGCTATCAGTCTCTTCGCCTGCGTCTTTGCGCCGCTTGCCGCAGCGGCGGCGATCCGGTTCAACACCGATTGACTTATGTACGATCTCGCCAATCCCGACCGGTTTGATCGCTTCGCCCGAACCGCGACGCCCATTGTTGCGGCGGTCGCGCTCCTGATCCTGACGTTGGGACTCTATTTCGCTCTCTTCAATTCGCCGGCTGACTATCAGCAGGGAGAGAGCGTCCGCATCATGTATGTTCATGTGCCGGCCGCTTGGATGGCGCTGATGTGCTATTCTGCGATGGCGGTTTCGTCCGTGGTCGGGTTTATATGGAAGCACCCGCTCGCCGACGTCGCCGCGAAATCCACGGCGCCGATCGGCGCCGCCTTCACTCTACTCGCTCTTGTCACCGGTTCGCTCTGGGGCAGGCCGATGTGGGGAACCTGGTGGGCTTGGGACGCACGCCTGACGTCCGTCCTGATCCTCTTGTTCTTGTATCTCGGTTACATGGCTTCATGGTCGACGTTTGAAGACAAAACGCGCGCCGCGCGCGTCGCCGCCGTCATTTGCGTCGTCGGCTTCATCAACGTGCCGATCATCAAGTTCTCCGTCGACTGGTGGAATAGCCTCCATCAGCCGGCGAGCGTCTTCCGCGCCGACGGGCCCAGCATTCATTCCTCAATGCTCACGCCGCTGTTGCTGATGGGCCTCGCCTACACGCTGGTCTTCACCGCTCTTCTTTTCACTTCGATGCGCGCCGAGCTTGCGGAACGCCGGATCGCCCGGCTGGAAGCGGGGGCGCGCGCCCCTTCCACGGTCAGCGTCACATGACGAAGCGCAGCCGGCGCATATTGCTGATTGGCGCTCTCTTGGGCGTGACTTCGATCGCGACGCTTCTTGTCCTGACGGCGCTGAAGGAAAGCGTCGCCTATTTCTACACCCCGTCTGATCTCGCCAGAGTCGCGGAAAAGCCGACCGGCCTCCTGCGCCTTGGCGGACTTGTATCGCCCGGGAGCGTCAAGTTCGCCGCCGGCGGCGATGCGACCGTCAATTTCACGATAACGGATGAGTTCGCGACCACGCCTGTAAGATACCGCGGCGTTCTTCCCGATCTGTTCCGAGAAGGACAGGGCGTCGTCGTGCAGGGCCGGCTCGGCCCCGATGGCGCGATCATCGCCAGCGAAGTGCTCGCCAAGCACGACGAAAACTATATGCCGAAGGAAGTCGCCGATGCGCTCAAAGAGCAGGGCCGCTGGAAAGAAGGCGAGCAGACGCCCTGAGCCGATCCTTGCCGAGCGCCGTCCATTCAAGAATTCTGTCCGCCGCGATTTCCGTTGCGGGCGCGGCGTCAACAGCCAATGACTTCAAGATCGTATCAAACGCCGACGCCTGTTCCACGTAGGCCTCGGGATCGTTGAAGAGCTGCAGCAGCGCCCCGGCGAGGTTGGGACCGTTACACTCGCCCTGAAGCAATTCAGGGATGACGAAACGGCCGCCTGCAACATTGATGATTGAAACGTAGGGCGTTTTCAGCACCGCTTTCGCCCAGAGAGCCGTCAATGGATCGAGCCGATAACCGACGACCATCGGCGTACGGTTGATCGCGAGCTCTGTCGATGCGGTGCCCGAAGCCGTTAGGCCGACATTTGCGGCCGCCATGGCGTCATTTTTCTCCTCAGCGCCGACGATGATCGGATCCCCTGCGAACGCTGCAAGCTTTGCACGCGCCAGCCGCTCGACGCTCGGGGCAACTGCAGAAACGACCCGCAGGCCTCGGATGCGATCGGCGAGCAACGCGACGGCTTCTCCGAACGGCTTCGAAAGCCGCCGCACCTCCGTGCTGCGGCTCCCCAGCATCACGGCGAGAAGCGGCGTATCGCCGAGCCGATGGCGGGCGCGGAACGCTGCGCCGTCGCCGCGAGCGCGCCATGCCGCCTGAAAATTCGGATTGCCGACAAATTCGGCCCTCACACCCTCCGCGCTGAAATAAGGCGGTTCGAAGGGCAACAGACACAGCACCGCATCAAAATGCGATTTCACAAATTTCACGCGTCCGGGACGCGACGCCCAGACCTGCGGTGCGGCGAACTTCAACAGCATCGTCTCGGGTGAAGTCTTTTTCAGCCGCATGGCGACGAGCCGGGCAAAGGCCCATCCGTCGATCAGGACGGCGACATCAGGTTTTTCACGTACAACGGCCTCGGCTATCCTGTCTGCGCGCTCAAAGGCGGCGGGCGCCGCCCGCAGCACGTCTCCAAGGCCGATGACGGACAGCGGCGCAATATCGAAAAGGCTCTCCAGTCCAGCGCGCGTCATCTCGGCGCCGCCGCAGCCGACGAAAACTGTTTCCGGCTTGCGCGCCCGAATTGACTCCATAAGGCTTGCGCCGATTGCGTCGCCTGATGGCTCTACGGCTGTCAGCAGAACTTTCAGCAGGCTCATTTCAGCTCGGCGGGCGTGAAGCCGTAAACGAACAGGCCGAGGCCGTCGGCTTCTCGTCGGACGGCTTCTATGTCGATGACGAGCGTCGCCGCGGCTTCGACCGCGACGCCGGCGAGACCCGCGGCGTAAACGCCTTTCAGCGTTTCAACGCCGACGGTTGGCAGATCGACGCGTCTTTCCTGACCGGGCTTCGGGCGCTTTACGAGGACGCCGTTGCGTCCGTCTCCACCACGCGCCGATGCAGGGAGCGCAGCGCATCGGGCAAGGACGCCGTCCGTGCCCTCCGCCGCTTCGATCGCCAGGGTGAACCCTGAAGCGACAACAGCCGCCTGACCGACGTCAAAGGGACCAAGCGCCGCGACGATCGCGGCGGCTTTCCTGATGTCAGCCCAATGGCCAGGTCCCGGCGCCAGCGCGCTCATGGCGCCTGGCGGCGCGGCGAGCGACCCCAGCACCTCTTCCGCGCCGACAACCAGAAATCCCTCGGCTTCCAGAGTTTCGACCAGCACGGTAAGGAGCGCGCCATCCCCTTTCGCCGCCGCCGCAACGAGCCGCGGCAGCAACGCCGCGCCGCGCCAGTCGGGCTTTAGCCTTGAGAAATCCGGGCGACGCACCACGCCAGCAAGCGTGACGGCGTCGCACCCAGCCTCCTTAAGCTCCCGTAGAATTTTGCCGGCCTGCGCCATTCCGCATTCGACGGAAGAGTGCGGCGGGTAAGCCCCATCAGCGACGCCGGCGAGGCGCACGACAAAGGCGTTCCCCGCAGCTTCAGCGAGGAGGCGCGGGAGCGCCCCGGCGCCGGCGATCACTCCGAGTTTTCGCCAGCGCGCCATGATCGCCGCGGCGGCGCCATCAACGGGCGCCGCGTGTCTTCCCTGATGAATTTGATGACTCGCATCACTTCGCTGCTAGCGGCGAAACGCTTCTCGACGTCGTCAACTCGCTCCTCAAAGGTGGCCTCATTCGCAAACAGCGCCTTGAAGGCGCCGCGCAGGTCATGGATCGCGGCGCGCGACACGCCGCGCCGTTTCAGCCCGACCAAATTGAGGCTGACGAGTTCTGCGTGGTTGCCCACCGCCGAGCCGTAGGGGATCACATCGGAAGTGACCGCGGCGCAGCCGCCGATGAAAGCGTATGCGCCGATGCGGCTGAACTGGTGAACAGCGCAAAGTCCGCCAAGAAAAACGAAATCCTCAACGACGACGTGGCCGCCGAGCGTCGCGTTGTTCGCAAAGATGACGTTAGAACCGACGACGCAATCATGGGCGACGTGGGCGCCCGTCATCAGGAAGCATTTATCGCCGATTGTAGTAACGCCGCGACCCTGCGGCGTTCCGAGATTGGCGGTCGCATGCTCGCGAATGACGCAGTCGGCGCCGATTTTCAGCGCGGTATCCTCTCCCTTGTATCCTAGGTGTTGAGGCGGCCCCCCAAGCACTGCGAAAGGATAGACAATCGTACGCTCGCCGATCTCCGTGCGCCCCTCGATAACCACATTTGACCGGAGCTCAGCCCCTTCGGCGATCGTCGCCTTGGCGGAGACGCGGCACCAGGGACCGATGACGGCGCCTGACGCGATCTGCGCCCCGGTCTCGACGATTGCGGTCGGGTGTATCGGCATGATTGATTGGTCAAGCCATGGTTGCGAGCATCGCCGCGAAGGTCGCCTCGGCGACAACTTTTCCGTTCACCGTCGCCTCCCCCTCGAACCGCCAGACCGGCGGGCGGCGCTGGACCGTCTTGACGGCGATCATCACCTGATCGCCGGGAGTCACGGGTCTACGGAAGCGCGCTTTGTCGACGCCCATGAACAAGACGATTTTTCCGTCTGTATCGAGATTTTCTGTATACGATGTGAATGCTGCGGCGGCCTGCGCCATCGCCTCGATCATCAGCACTCCCGGCATGACGGGCTTTTGCGGGAAGTGGCCCTCGAAGTAAGGTTCGTTGATCGACACGTTCTTGATGGCGACGGCGCTTTCGCCCGGCTTGATCTCGACGAGCCGATCGATCATCAGCATCGGATAACGATGCGGCAGGACCTTCATCAGGTCGTCGATATCAAGGACAGTCTTTCCAGGCTCGATCGGCATCAGTCGTTCTTTCTCACGTTCGGCTTTTATCCCCGCGAACCATCCTCGCGAGCATGGCTGTTTCCTTCAGCCACTGCCGGATCGGCTGAGCGGGGGTTCCGCCCCAGGTCTCGCCGGGCGGCACATCCCGCATCAGGCCCGCCCGCGCGGCGATCCGCGCGTCATCGCCGATTGTCAGGTGATCGGCAATCCCCGCCTGACCGCCAAACATCACCCGGTCGCCGACGACGGTCGATCCAGCGATTCCAACCTGCGAAGCGATGAGGCAGTCCTGTCCGATCCGGACATTGTGCGCGATCTGGACGAGATTATCGATCTTGGTCCCCGCCCCCACCACCGTGTCGCCGATCGCGCCCCTGTCGATCGTCGTATTGGCGCCGATTTCGACCCGATCGCCGATGATGACGCGCCCGAGCTGCGGCACCCGCACAGCGCCCCCTGGCCCCGGAGCAAAGCCGAACCCGGGGGCCCCGATGACCGCGCCCGGACCGATGCGCGCCGACGCACCGACGAGCGCGCAGCGAACGCAAGCGCCCGCCTCGACGACCGTGTCGTCGCCGATGACGACGCCGGGCCCGATCGCCGCATGGGGGCCAATTCGCGCACCGACGCCGAGTTCCGCCCCCGGCGCAATCGCGGCTGTCGGATGAATCTCAGCATCCCGACCAAGTCGCGGCGCTGGCCCGGCATCCGCAGCTGTTCGTTCGCGATGGAGCGCGCGCGCCACCATGGCGAAGGCCGCTCGAGGGTCGCCGACGCCGACAACATTGGGAGCGGCTGCGGCGGGCGAAAAAACGAGCGCAGGACCGCGTGAAAGCACCGTCTCAATCCGGCGGGCGCTTTCTACGAAGACTACAGCGCCGCTGAGGTCTTGCTCCTCGGCGTCGGCGGCGCGTTCCACGAAGGGACCTTCCGTCGCGTCGCTAGCGACACCCGCAAGCGCCAGCGCCGCGCCAAAGGGCAAAGGCGCAGCAGTCACGAAGAAGCGGTGGTCGGGCATTCTTGACTTTCCCGAAAAGAAAACGGCCGGCGCAAGATGCGGCCGGCCGTCATTGTTATTGACCGGACCGATTTACTTCTTCGGCTTTTCGGCCGGCTTGTTCTGCGCGGCCTGAGCTTCCTGAAGTTTTTTCTTGACGTCTGCGAGAGTCACTTTCTGGACCGGCGCCGTTTTCAGCGTCTTGTTGAGCTCCGCCATCACTTCCTGCGTGATGTCTGTTTCAGGCGCCGCATACATGACCGCCTGACGATCAAGAAGAATGGTGCCGCCGCGTTTATCGAGGATCGCCTTCATGATCGGCTGGGATTCTTGGAGAATCTTGCTCTGCGCGTTTTGAACCGCGCCCGCAAAAACCTGCTCCATGATCTGCGCCTGCTGCGGCAGCGACACTTGCTGGCGAACCGCGAGGTCCTGCTCGGTCTTCTTGCGCACCTCCTCCGACATCAGGGAGGCGCCTTTTTGATAGTTCTCGATATCTTTCTTGAGCTTGTCGGCCTCGGCTTGAAGTTCCTTTTCGATCGCCGACTTGATGGTGTTCGCTTGCGTCGGAATGGTCTTGCCGGCTTCCGACTGGGCGACCAGCAGTTCGGTGTTGACGATCAGGATGACCGGCGGCTTCGCCGCGGACTGTGCTTCCGCGCCGGAGATCAGTGCGCCAGCGCCGGCGCCTGCCGCCAGAAGGGCCGCTGCTCCGGCAAGCCCCAATAGTTTCGAATTCATGGTCTGTACCTCACTCATGTCATGCTCGTGGTTGTCGGATCAGAAGGATGTGCCTGCGCTGAACCGGAAGCCCTCGGTCCGATCGTAGAACTCTTTGCGCAAAACTTTGGCGAAATCAAAGCGAACGGGACCGAAGGGCGAATCCCAGCTCACCGAGGCGCCCGCCGAAATCCGGAGCGAAAGGTCATCTTGCACCGGCTCAACGAATAGCCGCCCGCTCGTCGGGTCGATATCGACGGCGAAATCGGGAATGCCGTCCATATTGGTGTCGTCGAACGCGATCGTATTCAGGAATTTGCTGCTGTCGTCGACCAGACCGACGGTGCCGAAATCCGAAAACAGCGAGGCGCGAATGCCGTACTGCTTCGGCAGCGGGAGGGGCAGTTTCACCTCGACCGTGCCGATAGCGTAGATCTTGGCGCCGATCGCCTGTCCGAAGACGTTGTTGCTTGAGACTTGGGTGCCAGGCTGGAAATACCTCGGCCCGACGCCTGCAACCTCAAACCCGCGGAAGCTGTCGGCGCCCTCATAAAAGCGATCCTGAAGCCGGACAGGATCGCCGCCGAAACCGTCAACATAGCCGGCGCGCATCTGCAACTTGCCTACGAATCCCGCAAAAAGGGGCCGGTAGATGGCGCCGGACGCCTCTGTGCGGATATATTTGACGTCACCGCCGAGCCCCGCCACCGACTGGCCAAAGTTCAGCCGCACCCCGCGTGTCGGATCAATGGGATCGTCGCGGCTGTCCATACCAACCGAGTA
>CAZGXT010000031.1:0-21744 GCA_964529675.1 uncultured Caulobacterales bacterium | reverse complement strand
AATCTACGTATCTTCCTCCACCCCAAAATACGCATTTTCGGGCTGGAGACCGCGAGAAGATTGGAAAAACCAGAACCGCGCGCCGGAAATTCTACGCAGAATTCAGCCTTGCGCCCGGATCGCGCTTGGCGGAGGGGAAGGGCGCCAGTAGGTCTTTCGTCCCATGCCGCCTGCCTTCGAAATCGCCGTCCGGGTCTATTACGAGGACACGGATTTCTCGGGCGTCGTCTACCACGCCCGCCATCTCCAGTTCTTCGAGCGCGGCCGCACGGAAGCGCTCCGTGCGAGCGGTGTTTCGCACAGCGACCTCCTTGCGCGGGCGGAGCCGCTTGCCTTCGCCGTCCGGCGAATGACGGTCGAATGGCGGGCCCCGGCGCGGATCGACGATCTGCTGACGGTCCGCACCCGGTTCGGCGAGGTCCGCGGCGCCCGCATGATGATCACGCAGGACATCACGCGCGGCGACGCGCTCATCGCAACCGCCGAGGTCGAGGCCGCCTGCATGACTCTCAACGGCCGCCCGCGCCGGCTGCCGCCTGAAATCCTCGAAAGGTTCAGCATATCCTGATCGGCGCCGAAACGGCGGCCGACCGCGGCGTTCAGGCGGGCTTTGCGGCCTCAGCGGAAGCCGCTAAGGGGAGGGATAAAATAACGCGGCCCACAGGCGGGCGTCCCAACGAATCGGACCCCGTCATCGGAACGCCGCAAACTTGCCGCAAGAGTCCGGTTGAAAGCCCGGCCTCTTCCCCGGGGGTCCAGCCGTCAGTTTAACGATCAGGGAATAAAGCATCGATGGAAACGGAAGTCGCGGTCGCGGCCGGCCAGTCGCTTGGAGGCGAGTTCAGCCTTCTCAGCCTGTTCTTGAGCGCCGGTCTTGTGGTGAAGATCGTGATGGCGATCCTCGTCATTGCTTCGGTCTGGTCTTGGGCCGTCATCATCGACAAGTCGCTCCTGTTCGGAAGGCTGAAGTCGAAATCGGCGAAGTTCGAGGACGCCTTCTGGTCGGGCCGCCCGCTCGACGAGCTCCACCGGAAGCTCGGCGACAAGGGCGACCACCCGATGGCGCGGGTCTTTTCCGCCGGCATGACCGAATGGGCGCGCGCCAAGGATGTCGGCCGCTCTGAAGGCCTCGTCGCCGGTGCGCGCGACCGTATCGAGAAAGTGATGAACGTCGTCGTCGCGCGCGAACTCGAAACCGCGGAGCGCAACCTCGGCGTCCTCGCAACCATCGGTTCGGCGGCGCCGTTCGTCGGCCTTCTCGGCACGGTATGGGGCATCATGACGGCGTTTCAGGCGATCGCCGCCACCAAAGACACGAACCTCGCGGTCGTCGCGCCCGGCATCGCCGAAGCGCTGTTCGCGACCGCGCTCGGCCTCCTCGCCGCCATCCCGGCTGTCGTCGGCTACAACCGATACTCAGCCGCGATCAATTCCTATGCGGTGCGGCTGCAGGGTTTCGCGGACGAGTTTTCGGCGATCCTGTCGCGTCAACTCGATGAAAGGTCGCGCTGATGGGCGCTTCGGTCGGAAACGGCGGCGCGCACCGGCACCGGCCGGGCCGCACGCGCATGGTGGCGGAAATCAACGTGACGCCGTTCGTCGACGTCATGCTGGTGCTCCTCATCGTCTTCATGGTCGCCGCGCCGCTGCTCACCGTCGGCGTCGCGGTCGATTTGCCGGAGACGGCGGCCCAGCCGATTCCGGAGCAAGGCGAACCCCTTACGGTTACGATCACCAGCGACGGCACGATCTTCGTCCAGGAAACCGCGGTCGAACTCGACAATCTCGTCCCGCAGCTCGAATCGATCGCGACCTCCGGGTACGACCAGCGCATCTATATCCGCGGCGACAAGTCGCGCTCATACGGTGAAGTGGCGCGCGTCATGGCCGCCATCAGCGCGGCGGGATTTCGCCGCATCGGCCTCGTCACCGATCGCGAGACCGAGTGACGACGGCCGTTTGAAGGAGCGTCATGCGGACGAGCTTCGTTGCGTCTCTTGCTCTTCACGCCGGCGCGCTCGCGCTCGCCGTCGTGTCGTTGCCGGAGTTCATGCGCACGCGCGTCGTCGAGCAGCCCGTCATTCCGATCGAACTGATCGACAAGGCCGAACTCAGCGAGCGCACGAGCGTTCCCGCCGCGGCCCCGAAACCGAAGCCGCTTCCTGAAAAGAAGCCTGAGCCGCCCGCCGAAAAGCCGCCCGAGGCGCCGAAGGCCGAAGCACAAAAGGAACCGGAACCCAAAAAGGAGCCGCCTCCGGCCGAGGTGAAGAAGGAGCCCGAAAAGGATCCGCCGAAAAAAGATCCGCCGAAGAAGGATCCCCCGAAACAGCCGGACGATCTCGATCTCGACGCGCTCGCCGCGCTGATCGACAAGTCGAAAAAGGATCAACAGGCGGGCGGCCCCTCGGAGGCGACGGAAGAAGCCGAGCGCGCGCGCGAGCAGATCGGAGCAGGCGACCGGCTGACGGCGAACGAGATCGACAAGATGCGCGCCGCTGTCGCGCGCTGCTGGAACGCGAGCGCGATTCTCGGCGCGCCGAACCCGGAAAATCTCATCGTCGAGATCGACATCGATCTCAATCGCGACGGCACGCTCGCCGGCGCGCCGCGGGTCGTCAACGCCGCTGCAATCGCGCTTTCGGGCAACCGCTTCTGGAAAGTCGCCGAACAGAACGCGGTGCGCGCCGTTCAGGCGTGCCAGCCCTATGATTTTTTCGATCCTCAGCGCTATCAGGAGTGGCGGGCGTTCACGCTCAATTTCGATCCGAGCATCATGGCGGGATTTTAAGGGGCGCTGCGCCGCTCCCGCGCCCTATTTCGGGGCTTCGAATCGGATAGCGATCACCAACGGCGAACGAAAGACGAGACGATGATGAAAAAGGCGATCCTTGCGGTTCTGGCGGCGGTGACGGCTATCGGCGCTTTCGCGGGCGCGTCGGCGCGCGTGCGCATCGACATCACGCAGGCCAATGTCGAGCCGATGCCGATCGCGGTTCCGGACTTTATCGCCGAAACCGAGGACATGCGCACGCTTGGCCGCGACATCACCGGCGTGATCATGGCCGACCTCGACCGCTCGGGACTGTTCAGCGTCATCGACCAGCGCGCCTATATCGAGCGCATCGGCAGCGTGAACGTGCGCCCGCGGTTTCCTGACTGGCGCATCATCAACGCGCAGGTCCTCGTTGTCGGCGACGTGCGCCCGACGCCGGACGGACGCATCGAAGTCGCAACGCGCGTCTGGGACGTCTATTCGAATGAACAGCTCGGCGCCGTCTCCTTCAAGACTCCCGCCGACAATTGGCGGCGCGCCGCGCACAAGGTCGCAGACTTCGTCTACAAGTCGCTCACGGGCGAGGAAGGCTATTTCGACACCCGCGTCGTTTTCATCCATGAGACCGGGCCGAAAGAAAAACGCACCAAGCGGCTGATGATCATGGACCAGGACGGCGCCAATCCGGTGCTGCTGACCGACGGCCTCAACTATCAGGCGCTGACGCCGCGCTTCTCGCCGACGCAGCAGCAGATCACTTACATGGCGCTTTTTGATAACCGTCCGGGCCAGGTCTACCTTTTCAACATTGAGACCGGCGAGCAGGAACAGCTCGGCACGTTCCGCGGCATGACGTTCGCGCCGCGCTTCACGCCCGACGGCACGCGCGTGCTGATGTCGATGGAGCGCGCCGGCAATTCCGACGTCTTCATGATGGAGCTGGCGACGCGCAAGCTTTCGCGCCTCACGGACAATCCTGGGATCGACACCTCGCCGACAATGTCGCCTGACGGACGGCGCATCGCCTTCACCTCCGACCGCGGCGGCTCGGAGCAGATCTATGTGATGAACGCCGACGGCTCCGCCCCGAAGCGCATCACCTTCGGCGAGGGTCGCTATCAGACCCCCGTCTGGTCGCCCCGCGGCGATCTCATCGCCTTCACCCGGCAGTACCAGGGCCGCTTCTACATCGGCGTCATTCGCCCCGACGGAACCGGCGAACGGCTCCTCACCGAAAGCTATCTCGACGAAGGTCCGACCTGGTCGCCGAACGGGCGCGTCCTGATGTTCTTCCGCGAGCCTTCCCCGGGCGCCGGGCCGGCGCTCTGGTCCGTCGACCTGACCGGCCGCAATCTCCGAAGGGTTCGGACGCCGGGCGATTCCTCGGACCCGGCCTGGTCGCCGCCGCTGCCATAACGCGTTTTTCATTTTGGCGCCGTACCGGTTCCGCTTGAACGGGGGCGCGGCGCAGCTTACGGTGCGTCGGCTAGGTATACCGATAGTTAATCTTTGGTTGCTAGGTCGGACTTGGCGGAGAGCGCGGTCGAAATTCGCCCGCGCTGGCGGCGTCAGACATAGAGGCGTCGCAATTGGTGTTCACAGAGGGTGATGTTGGGGCCAGCCCCAATGCGTCCAGTAATCGCGCAGCGGAGCTTAAAGATGAAAAAGTCGTTCACAATCAAAATGATCGGCGCTGTCGGCCTCGCCTTTGTTGCGGCGGCCTGCGCCAGCAACAAGGCGACAGGTCCCGATGTCGTCGCCACGGAAAGCGGCGCGACCGGCGTCGTCGCCGGAAACGTCGTTCCAGGGTCGCAAGGGGACCTCGAATCGAACGTCGGCCACCGCGTTTTCTTCGGCTATGACCAGTACACGCTGACGGGCGACGCCCAGGCGACGCTGCAACGTCAGGCAGATTTCCTTCGCCAGTATCCGAATGTTCGCATTCAGCTTGCCGGCAACTGCGACGAGCGCGGCACCCGCGAATATAACCTCGCGCTCGGCGCCCGCCGCGCCGAAGCCGCGCGCGCCTATCTCGTCAGCCTCGGCGTCGCCTCCTCACGGATAACCACCGTTTCGTACGGGAAAGAGCGTCCGATCGACGCGCGCTCGACCGAAGACGCCTGGGCTTTGAACCGCAACTCGACGACGACGATCGTCAGCGCTGGCGCGTAAGAGGCTTCGGCAGAGATATCGGGCGCGCCGGTGTTCTTCGCCGGCGCGCCCTTTTTGTTTGCAGTCGCCATATTTTCGGCGCGCGGCGAGGCGAAGATGAAAAGGCGCGTCGAACCCGCTACACTGTTCCGCTCGCCGAGCGCCGTTGCATAAGGGAACATCGCCATGCGTCTTACTTTGCTTGCCGCTGCTTCGATCATGGTGGTCGTCGCCTCGCCAGCGTTCGCCGGCACGAAAGAACGTGTTGAAGCGCTTGAAGCCGCCGTTGCGCAGATCCAGGCGGCGCAACCTGCTGCGCGCGAAGCGAACGCCAAAATCGACCGTCTCGAAGCCGAAGTGAGAAGCCTCACCGGACGTATCGAAGAACTGACAAATGAGCTCGAACAGGCGCGCGCCCGGCTTGATTCCGTCAGCGCGGCTCTCGCCGGCGACGCCCCCGCGCCGCTCGCTGGCGCCGCTGCAGGGCCTAAAGATCTCATCGCGAACGAGATCTCAAGATCGGGTCCCGCTGGCGGCGATGTCGCTCTACCCCTCGATCCCGAGGCCGCGTTCTCTTACGCTTCAGACTTTCTTCTCTCCGGCGACTATGCAAAAGCCGAAATCGCCTTCGGCCGCTTTATTGAGGCTTTCCCCAGTCATCCGCGTACGGCGGACGCCCGGTTCCGGCTTGGGGAAGTCTACCTCGCGGGCGGGAAGAACACGGAAGCGGCGGACACATTCATCGCCTTCATCCGCGCCTATCCGCAAAGCGCGCGCGGGGCTGAGGCCTATCTGAAGCTTGGCACGGCCTTCTCTCGACTTTCGAAGCCTGACGAGGCTTGTAAGGTCTTCAAGACGCTGAAGTCGAAATATCCGAACGCCGCGCCGGCGGTCCTGCAGCGCACAGACGTCGAGATGTCGCGCATCAACTGCCGTTGACGGCGAACCTCGAAACGCGCTTCGCCGCCGCATGGCGTGCGGCGGGCGCACCTCGCAGGCTGCTGCTCGCCATATCAGGCGGCGGGGACTCGATGGCGCTGATGCGCCTCGCCGTTCCCCTCATGCACACAGGCGCCGAGATTTTCGTTGCGACGGTCGATCATCGACTAAGAACCGCGTCGGCGGCCGAGGCCGACTTCGTCTTGCGCGAAGCCGCCGCGCTGGGGGTCGGCGCTGTCATTCTTCGCTGGGAGGGCGAAAAGCCAGTTGCGGGCGTCCAGGCTGCCGCGCGTGCTGCGCGCTACCGTCTGCTGGCGGCGGAGGCCGAAAGGATCGGGTCGGACGCGATTCTGACCGCGCATACTGCTGATGATCAGGTCGAAACGCTCCTGATGCGGATGGCGCACCGCACGGGCGTTCGCGGCCTCGCGGGCATGGCGGGCGAAAGCCAAATCGCCAACGGCTGCGGGCCGCCCCAGCGGCTCGTCCGCCCGCTACTCGGTCTACATCGAGCGGATCTGCGCAATTACCTTACCAAGGCAGGCGCGCGGTTTATTGACGATCCGTCGAACGATGATCCCCACTATGAACGTGTTCGCGCTCGCCGCACGATAGACGCATGCCCCAATCGCGACGCGTTGGTGAAGGCGCTTTCTGACCTTGCGGGCGTCGCCCGCAGCCTTCGAGCAGTCGCTGATCGCATGGAAGTCCTTCAATTCCATCGCGCCGGGGGCGAATTCATGGCTGACGGCTCGGTGCGGTTCTCACCCGCTGCTGATTCTGCAATTGCAGCCCGTCTCTTTCATGCAGTTGGCGCCGGAGAGCATGCTCCCGGCGAAGACGCCGCCGCAGCAGCGTTTGTCGCCACGCTTTCAGGTCGCCGAGCGACACTAGCCGGCGCGGTTCTGGAGCAGGTCGGAGACCGGCTCCTCATCAAGCGCGAACCCGCCGCAGTCCTTGGCCGCGGCCGCGCCCCAGACATAGCGCCCGAACTGCTGCGGCCAGGCGGGCGGGTCCTTTGGGATAATCGGTTCATGGTAAGAAACATCTTTGAAGCGCCCGTCGAGGTGCGCGCGCTCGGCGTCGGAGCTGCGCCGCTGGGTGATGATCGCCTGCCGGCGCTGGAGACCGCGCCAGGCGTTTTCCTGGCAGGACGCCTCGCGGCGTTCCCGGGCGATTCCGGTGACGGCGAGGTCGCCATCCGGAATCTCGTTCCTGAGCGGTTCGCCCGCAGGGTGACCCGATTTTGAGCGTAGTTACGTATTTGTGAATGAGCGCTGTGGCGCCGGGCTTCCTTAACCCCTATCTTCTAGCTTCATACGTTCGCTGAGCACCGCCCGCCCGAAAGGATCCCTGAATGAATGGACGCAACCTCCTGATTTGGGGCCTCGTCTTCGTCTTTTTCATTATCCTCCTGCAGAGCTTCAAGCTGTCTTCTCCAGGACCGCAGGCGGAGCGGCTGTCCTATTCGGAATTCGTCGCCCAGATCGACGCCGGCGGGGTCAAAACAGCCGAAATCAACCAGGGGAACGTCAAAGGCGTTCTTGCCAGCGGCAAGTCATTTGTCACCGCGATCCCCGAGGGATCAGGCGTGGCCGTCGCTGACCGCCTTAACCAGTCCGGCGCCCAGACGAAGATCACGCCAGAGGAGGAATTGCCGCTCCTTCTGCAGGTCATTTTCAACATCCTGCCTTTCGTCATTTTTCTTGCCTTTTTCTTCTTTGTCGTTCGCCAGATGCAAGGCGCGGGCGGAAAAGCGATGGGTTTCGGCAAGAGCCGGGCTAAGCTTCTGACGGAGCGTCAGGGCCGTGTGACATTTGAGGACGTCGCCGGCATTGATGAGGCGAAAGAGGAACTCGAGGAGATTGTCGAGTATCTCAAGGATCCGATGAAATTCCAGCGTCTTGGGGGCAAGATTCCGAAGGGCGCGCTGCTCGTCGGTCCGCCTGGCACCGGCAAGACCTTGCTCGCACGCGCGATCGCCGGCGAGGCGAACGTACCTTTCTTTACGATCTCCGGTTCGGACTTCGTCGAGATGTTCGTCGGCGTCGGCGCCAGCCGCGTTCGCGACATGTTCGAGCAGGCGAAGAAGAATGCGCCTTGCATCATCTTTATCGATGAAATCGACGCGGTCGGTCGCCATCGCGGCGCCGGGCTCGGCGGCGGCAATGACGAACGAGAGCAAACGCTGAACCAGCTCCTCGTCGAGATGGATGGATTTGAGTCGAACGAAGGGATCATCCTCATCGCCGCGACCAACCGCCCAGATGTTCTCGATCCTGCTCTCCTGCGCCCCGGCCGATTTGACCGTCAGGTCGTGGTGCCGAACCCCGACGTCGCCGGGCGGGAGAAAATTCTTGCTGTTCATGCGAAGAAAGTGCCGCTGGCTCCCGACGTGAACCTGCGCACGATCGCGCGCGGCACGCCCGGCTTCTCCGGCGCCGATCTCGCCAACATCGTCAATGAAGCCGCGCTTCTTGCCGCGCGGCGCGGTAAGCGCTTCGTGACGGCGAAAGAGTTTGATGACGCGAAAGACAAGGTCATGATGGGCGCCGAGCGCCGCTCCATGGCGATGACCGAAGATGAGAAGATGCTGACCGCCTATCATGAGGCGGGCCACGCCATCGTCTCCTTATCGGTTCCAGGTTCCGATCCTGTTCACAAGGCGACGATCATTCCGCGCGGCCGTGCGCTAGGGCTCGTCCAATACCTCCCCGAACGCGATCGATATTCCTTCTCGCTTGAACAGATGAAAGCGCGCCTTGCGAGCGCGATGGGCGGCCGGGTCGCAGAGGAACTGAAGTTCGGCGTGGAGAAGGTAACCTCAGGCGCTTCCTCTGACATTGAGTATGTGACGCGCCTCGCGCGTGCGATGGTGACGAAATACGGCCTCTCGGAAAAGCTTGGGCCCATCGCCTACGCCGAAGAAGAAGGCGAGGTGTTCCTGGGTCAGTCGATCGCGCGCACAAAAGCGATCTCATCGGAAACTGCAAAGCTGATTGAAGATGAGATCAAGCGCTTTGTAACGGAAGGTTACGAAAAGGCGCGTCAGATCTTGACTGAGCGCAACGCCGACTGGGAACGACTCGCGCAGGCGCTGCTTGAATTCGAAACGCTGACCGGTGAAGAAATCGCGGCGTTGTTGCGCGGCGAAAAGATCGTCCGCAAGGAGCCGACTGATCTCGGCGACACGCCGCCGCCGGCCTCCGTGCCGTCGACGTCGGGTTCACAGCGGCCCGGTCCGGACGCCGGCCTGAACCCCAGTCCCGCAGGCGCCTGATTTTCAATTGGCGTTCGCTAGCGCGGCGCTTACCGCTGCTTCTGCTCGGGCCAGCTCCTCGCCGTAGTCCATCGTGGAGTCAAGATCGAGTATTGGCGCGCTATTGAACGTGATCGCCGGCAGCGAGGCGATCTTCATCGCGACCAGACTTGGGTCATGATCAGGTTTGCGCCTCATCGCCGTATCGATGTCAATTTGCAAGCGGATGACGAGCGTTGGGACATGAGCTGCCATCTGCGCGTATAGAGCACGTTCTTCAGCTTTAATGCCTGCAAGCATTTGATTGGTTGCAACTCCCGCGAGAATGGGGCCGTCATGAAGGCCAGGACATTCGACTTGCGGATAGCGATCGGTGACAATCACGATACCGCGCCGGCGTTTTTCAACGAGATTCTGAAACCGGAGATAGCGTCTTCTTGATCGGTGCAAGGCGTAACTTGCTGCAATGAGTCCTGGGATCGGCGCGTCGGCGTCCCGCAGCTGGCATGCGACACCCTGGAATGCATTCACGAGGATCGGACCGACCAGAGGCCACCGGCCGATCTTTCGGCTAGTGACGCTGGAGCCCTCGCCAAGATAGCCTGCCTCAGCGGACCTATGTCGGCATATGTGTTCCAGGAGATCAGCTGAAAGTCTTGACTTGCCGGCGCCGTCCGCCCCGACAACAGCGATCAAAGGCGCAAGTTTCTCGCCTTCCGCCATCAGCGCATGTCTTTGAAATAACCCGATAGGCTTAGCCCGACGATGAAAAGCCGCAAGATGATCGCCAAACCGAAGCCGTAGATCCAGACCATTTCCGAAGGCTCAATTGCGTCGATCGAAAATCCACGCCGGGCGAACCACGCGAGAAAGACGCCGACGGCCAGCTGGAACAGCTTGTGTTGCTCGCGCCAAATCATCCTCTTCCACCAAAAGGCGTACTTTGGCTTCACCCAACCGGTCAGCCGCGGAAACAGCAAAGGTGTTTCGGCGGCCCACTTTTCAAATTGCGCCCCAAACTTTGATTCCAGGAAAGCGGCCTCGTATCGCGAAATACGCATGTAGATGATGACCGAAAGTACAAATACGACCACCGTGAAAATGACGTTCCCCGACAGCATGGCGAGCCCGGTATAGTTGACGATGCGTCCGACATAGAGCGGATTTCGAACGAGGCTGTAAGGGCCGGTCGTGTTAAGTTCCGCTGCTTCGGGCGCGCGTTTGACCCGTCCGGACGTTCCAAGAGCAGCGAAGCCTGAAGTGACTATGCGGATTAGCGCGCCGGCGCATGCGACGCCGATCGACGCCCAAACCCAGACGCGATCCGCCGCCGGGTCGGCGAATGGCCCCGGATCGCGCGTCAACAGCGCGATAAGGGTGGCCGCTGCGATTGTGAGGTAGATGTAAAGACCGCGGAAGAAGAACAGGTAGTAACCTAAGCGGTCCGCATTTTCTTGAGGCATGCGAATTCGTCGATCCAGGGGAGCCGGGGCGCGTCTTCTAGCCCTTCGGAAGGATTTGCGACCGCCGCCTTGGGCTCCTCTAGCGACGCCCCCTGGTTCAGTCAACTCGCCAAGCGTCTGATCAGACAAGTCGCAGGGCCCGCGCCGTCTTGCCGAGCGACTGGCGATCCGCGAGCGGCAACGCGAATCGCGCAGTCACCCATATCGATCCAATGGCGACAGCAAGTACGATGGGAATCGAAAACATGACCGGCAACCCGGTCGCGAAAAACGAAACTCCCACACCTGCAAGCGTTGCGACCACCGTAGTCAGCGCGACCCGTGGGAACGGCCGCGTAAACGGTTGTAGAGATTCGATCCGCCAGAGCTGAACCATTGGAACGGCGGCCGTCACCACCAACGCGATCGCAGCCGCAGCCGTTACGGCGATGAGAGGCGGCAAGCGGTCGACCAGAATGTAGCCGGCGAGCGCGGCGACCGCGAGACCGACCAAGCTTGCCGTCAATTGGTGTCGAAAGGCGGCGACGACCTGCAACACAGGAAGGGAAACGCCCATCACAGCCTCAGCAGCGCGAGCGAGGAGAAGCGATATCACGGCGGCCTGCGCCCCAGCGGCGTCCTTTCCGAACAACGACAACAACGGCGCGCTGCCGGCCGCCAACACCGCTGCTAGCGGAACCGCAATGACGAAGATCAGCCTCACGGCGTAAGCGTAGATTTCCTTCACCACTGCGCGATCATGGCGCTCCGAGCTCGAAGCAAGCGGCGCCAGTACGTACGAGAAGGCAATGTTGACGAGCTGCACGACGCTCGACAGCTTGCGCGCGATGACAAAGAGGCCGCCGGCCGCGGCGCCGTCCGAGCCAGGCAAGAGCTGATTGACGGCGAGCGCCGGCGCATCGCTGAAAAGTCGCGCGACAATATTGGAGGGAACGATCGTGACGCCTGCAAGAGCCGTGTCACGAGCTATTCTCGGCCAGAACGGTCCGGCAAGCAAAAGCGCCAAGCGATAATGCCGCGAAAGGAGCCGCAGGCACAATAACGCCGTAATCGTCAATGAGCAGACATGTGCGATCAAGAGGCCCAACAATCCAAAGCCGGCGAAGTATAGGACTATGGCGACGCCGAGCCGTATCAGCTGCTCCCAGACGATCCGCAATCGGATTTCCGCGCCGAACAGCATGCGCGCACGCAGCGCCGATGTTGATACCTCGACCAACGCCCACAAAGGCAAGGCCCAGATAAATAGGCGGATCGCCGGTACGAGTTTCCCCGCATCAGCGTCAGCCACGTTGATGCGCGGCGCAATGATAGGCGCCTGCCACGCAATGACTGCAGCGGTCACAAGACATGGGCCGACGCCTAGCAACAACGCTGTGCGCAAAGCGGCCGCCGCTTCGCCATCATTTGCGGAACGCGGAACGGTGCGCTGCATTGCGCTTGTCATGCCGAGATCGAAGAAATTTTCAGCAAGATTGATCGCCGCCCACAGGACTGCATAAAGGCCGTAGCCGGCGAGACCGAACATCACCACGTAAAGCGGCTGCGCGATGATCTCAACGAGCGCCCCTAGCCGTGCAAGCGCGGTGGCGCCGATGCCTTTGGCGACGCGGCGGTTGGCCTTGAACGCGCCATCGGCTTCGTGATCGGACATAGCAGAGCGTGCTATAGCGACACCGAGAAGGCCCGGCAACGAGGGCGTTGAGTCGCTATGGCGCTTGCACGTTGCGTCGCCCGCAAGTAGGGCGGGGTCAAAGACGGTCAGATAAGGAGCCGCACGCTGATTAGAACCGCAGCCATTGCCCTGGCCCTATCGACCGCCGCTTGTGCGGCGGAGCCGAAGCCTGCTGTTTCGCCTTGGACTCAGTCAAATCCAACATGGGCCGAACCTTTTACGCCATTCCGCATTGCGGCCGGAGTCTATTACGTGGGGACGCGCGGCCTTTCGAGTTTTCTCATAACGACGGATGAGGGCCATTACTTGCTCGACGGCGGCCTCCCCGAAAACGCCGAAACGATCGCGAGCAACATTAAAGCGCTGGGGTTCAGCCCCGGCGACGTGAAATATCTTCTAAACAGTCACGCGCATCCCGATCATTCGGGCGGACTTGCAGCGCTGAAGCGGTTGACCGGCGCGACCATGATCGCCAGCGACGGCGACAAGGGCGCTCTCGAAGCGGGACTTGTTCCGGGATCGGAGGATGATCCGAGATACGCTGCGCCGCCCGTAAAGGTAGACCGCTTGATTGGCGACGGCGAAGCTCTGGTCCTTGGCGGCATTGCCCTGACGGCGCGAATGACGCCGGGCCATACGCGCGGTTGCACCTCGTGGGCGATGACGACTGGGGGGCGAGACATAATCTTCTTTTGCAGTGCGACGGTCGCCGGCAACCGACTCGTGGATCCGCCACAATATGAAGGCATCGTCGCGGATTATCGCGCCACCTTCAACCGAACGCGCGATTGGCGGCCCGACATCTTTCTCGCCAACCATCCGGAGTTTTTCGGCATGGAGGAACGTCGCGCTCGCCAGATTGCGGGCGACGAGGACGCGTTCGTGGACGCCTTGGCCTTTCGGATTTTGATGGAGAAGCTTGAGGACTCCTTTGAAAAGGCCCTTGTCGACCAAACGGCGGCGATTTCAGGCGAATGAGCGTCCGCCCTACGCCGCTGCTTATGGGCATCGTCAATGTCACTCCAGATTCCTTCTCTGACGGAGGTCAGTTTCTCGACCCTTTCCATGCGATCGATCACGCGCTGAAGCTTGTTGACGATGGGGCGTCGATTATCGACATCGGCGGAGAATCGACTCGTCCAGGCAGCGATTCCATTGACGAAGCGACTGAGCGGTCGCGCATTCTCCCGGTAATTCGCGGCCTTGCGAGCCAGACGGCGGCGGCTATTTCGATCGACACTCGAAAACCGTCGGTCGCGCGCGCCGCCGTAGAAGCCGGCGCCTCGATTTGGAATGACGTATCCGCGCTTACTTTCGCGCCGGAGAGTCTTTCGGCGGCCGCGTCGTTGTCTTGCCGTATCGTCCTGATGCATGCTCAAGGCGATCCCAAAACCATGCAGAACGACCCCAATTATGTCGATGTGGTCACAGAGGTCAGGGAATTTTTGGCTGCCCGTGTTGCGACGGCGGAGACGGCAGGCGTTGACCGTGCGCGCTTGATTGTTGATCCGGGCGTCGGCTTTGGGAAGACGCCGGCGCATAATCTGGCGTTGATCGGCGCTCTCCCGTCGATTGTCGATCTTGGACTTCCGGTGCTGCTTGGCGCGTCGCGCAAGCGCTTTATTGCGGCGCTCGACAGGCAGGGCCAAGCTTCTGGACGTCTTGGGGGCTCGATCGCGGCGGCGATGGTGGGCGCTGCCCGCGGCGCTGCAATCCTTAGGGTCCACGACGTCGCCGCGACCCGACAGGCCCTTGCGGTGCATGCCGCCTTGGAAATGGCCGCATCTTCCCGTTAAGGCATTTTTTTCGCGCCCGTCTGCTATATAGGGCGCACAAGGAAGGGTGACCCCATGCGCGGAGACGAGCCCGGCGACCCGGACCTGTCGGCGAGGAAGGCCGAACGCAAGGTATTCGGCACCGACGGCGTGCGCGGATTGGCTAACGCAGGCGCAATGACGCCTGACAGCATCTTGAAGATAGGCATAGCTGTCGGCCGCTATTTCCGTAATGGCGCGCACAGACATCGCGTCGTAATTGGAAAAGACACCCGCCTTTCCGGCTACATGATCGAGCCCGCTTTGACCGCTGGCTTTGCAGCCTCGGGGATGGATGTCTTCCTGCTCGGCCCGCTGCCAACGCCCGCCATGGCGATGCTGACGCGGTCGCTGCGCGCCGATCTCGGCGTGATGATTTCGGCGTCACACAATCCTTACCATGACAATGGCGTGAAGTTCTTCGGCCCTGACGGCTACAAGTTATCGGATACGGCTGAACTTGAAATCGAGCAGCTGATGTCGGAAAGCACCGACGGCGCGCTTGCGGCCCCGGCGGACCTGGGGCGCGTGAAACGGATTGACGACGCCGGCGCTCGTTATATCGAATTCGCGAAGAATTCTTTTCCCCGCGGACTCTCCCTCGACGGGCTCAGGGTGGTTGTCGACTGCGCGAACGGCGCCGCCTATAGGGTTGCGCCGACAGTGCTTTGGGAGCTAGGCGCCGATGTCAAATCAATCGGCGTTGAACCCGATGGATTTAACATAAACCAGGATCGCGGTTCGACGGCGACAAAAGCCTTGCAGCAGGCGGTCATGGAATACCGCGCTGATCTCGGCATTGCGTTGGACGGCGACGCAGATCGCGTGGCGATTGTCGATGACAAAGGCCGCCTCATCGAAGGCGACCAAATCCTCGCTTTGATCGCAAAGTTTCTCAATTCTCGCGGCAAGCTGAAAGGGGCCGCGGTCGTTTCGACTGTTATGGCGAATTTTGGGCTCGAACGCTATTTGGGCGGCCTCGGCGTTAGACTAGAACGCACCAAAGTCGGTGACCGGTATGTGGTCGAGGCGATGCGGGCAAAAGGGGCGAATGTCGGAGGCGAGCCTTCCGGTCACATCATCCTCTCGGACTATTCGACAACGGGGGATGGCCTTGTCACGGCGTTACAGGTGCTCGCCGTCATCGCGGGTGAGAAAGTCAAGGCGAGCGAAGCCCTGTATGTCTTTACGCCGACGCCGCAGGTGAATCGTAATGTCCGTATTCGGAGCGTCGATCCCCTGGAGGACATCTCCGTGAAAAACGCAGTCGCCGCGGCTGAAGCCAGCCTTGGCGCCTTCGGACGCATCGTCATCCGAAAGTCCGGAACCGAACCGCTCGTTCGCGTGATGGCGGAAGGCGAGGACAGAAGAGTTGTCGCTGAAATAGTCGACAGGCTCTGCGCTGTGATCGACGCCGCCGCACGCTGATCGTAGCAGCAGCGTCAGGATTCTGGCGTCTCAGCGCTGAAATGCGAGATAAACGCATCGATGACGTCGGCCCACCGCGCGATGTTTCGGGAAATGTGGTCAGCCGTCACGCCGCCGTCGAGTTCGATCACATAATCTACGCCAATTTGAAGTCGCTGCGGCAGGAGATAAGCTCGACCAAAGATCTGCCTGTCGTTGAAGGCGTTTACTGATTGGTAGTCCCTTGAAGTCGCGTCCCGGCCGAGATCGAAATTGGCGAACATCATCAGCGTCGAGCAGGCTTTCGGCGCTCCTTTGCAGTCAAGCGCGCGCACCCAGAAATTTATGGATCCTGCTTGCACGGCCGCAACTGGATTACGAGTTTGGGCGTCTTCGGTCATTTCGACCTGGAGTCCCGCGGACCCCAGTACGGCGCTTATTTCGTCTGCCGTCAGCGCACTCTTCGATTGAGCGCCGGCTGTCGCCCCTATCGCCGAGGTCGTTACTAAGGCTGCCGTCGCCCACGACAATCTCATCACTAAACCCCGCTAACGCCCCAAAGGGGGATACTGCCGTCAAGGAGCCGCCCTTGGCAACTGCCGCCCCCGGGCCTGCAAGGCATTTGGGAATAAGGCTGGCAGTTTCGTCGCGTTGACAGCGGGGGCGGCGCGCCTATTGTCCGACGCAATTTCAAGGGCATAAGGCCCTTTGTCGCTGATTAAAGGACGCTCATGGCCGCTCCAGCGCCGCAAAGACCCTTATCGCCACACCTCCAGATATGGCGGTGGACACCAACTATGGCGGCGTCGATCACCCATCGCGCGACAGGGATTGCGTTGTACTCGGGCACCATATTGTTAGCCGTTTGGACGTCCGCATTGGCGCTTGGGGCTCAGGCCTTTCAGCCCGTCGGCGCTCTCCTCTCATCGCCACTCGGTCAGCTCGCGCTCGCAGGCTATGGCTGGGCGTTGATTTTTCACGCCTTCAACGGTCTGAGGCATCTGTATTGGGACCAGGGCAACGGTCTCGACGTTAAGTCAGCGCGCGCAACTGCGATCGCGGCCTTTGCCGCCTCGCTAGGTCTTGCCGCCATGCTTGTCGCTGCAGGCTTCATGAATCGGGCCGGTTGAGAAAGAACCTCTAATGACGCACAAAGGCACTGCGACCTTTATCGCCCAACGGACCAGCGCCGTTATCCTGTTGCCTCTCGCGGTGTGGTTTCTCGCCGGCGTTATCGCGCATACAGGATCAACATATGAAGAAGTGCGAGCTTGGCTTGCCACGCCCCTCAACGCCGGACTTATGGGCGCCCTGATTCTTGCGGGCGCCTTCCATATGCGCATAGGCGCAAACGAGATAATCGACGATTATTCGCCGGCGGGCTCACGGGGCCTGTGGAAGCTTCTCAATCTTCTTGCCGCTACGGGCGTCGCCGGAGCCAGCATCTATTCCCTTATCGCCATCGCAGCCTGAGAAAGAATTGTCATGACCAAGGCCTACGAGATAATCGATCATGACTATGACGTTGTCGTGGTCGGCGCCGGGGGATCGGGCCTCAGGGCGACGCTTGGTGCGGCTCATGCGGGCTTGAAGACTGCCTGCGTGACGAAGGTCTTTCCTACGCGCTCGCACACTGTTGCAGCGCAAGGCGGCATCTCGGCGGCGCTCGGCAATATGGGCGACGATGATTGGCGCTGGCACATGTATGATACGGTAAAAGGCTCCGACTGGCTGGGTGATCAGGACGCAATCGAATATCTTTGCAAGAACGCGCCCGCCGCTGTTTATGAGCTTGAACATTGGGGAGTTCCTTTCAGCCGAACGGAAGACGGCAAGATTTATCAGCGCGCCTTCGGCGGAATGACCAAAAACTTCGGCGAGGGGCCGATTCAGCGCACCTGCGCCGCCGCTGATCGCACCGGCCATGCGATGCTCCACACGCTATACGGCCAATCCGTGAAGCAAAACGCAAAGTTCTTTATTGAATATTTTGCGCTTGACCTGATCATGGATGACGAGGGCGCCTGCCGCGGTTTGATGGCCTGGCGCCTTGATGACGGCGTGATCCACCGATTCAATGCAAAGATGGTCGTACTCGCGACCGGCGGCTACGGCCGCGTCTATTTCTCTTGTACGTCCGCTCACACTTGTACAGGGGACGGCAACGCGATGGCGCTACGCGCTGGGCTCCCCCTGCAGGACATGGAGTTTGTGCAGTTTCACCCGACAGGCATTTACGGCGCTGGCGTTCTCATCACGGAGGGCGTCCGCGGCGAAGGCGGGTATCTTACAAATTCAGAAGGCGAGCGCTTCATGGAGCGCTACGCGCCGTCTGCAAAGGACCTTGCGAGCCGAGATGTCGTGTCGCGCGCGATGACAATTGAGGTTCGCGAGGGGCGCGGCGTCGGCGCCCACAAAGACCACATTTATCTCAACCTCAATCACTTGGACCCGAAAGTCATACACGATCGCCTGCCGGGCATTTCTGAATCGGCGCGGGTCTTCGCCGGCGTCGATGTTACCAAGCAGCCGATTCCTGTTCAGCCGACTGTGCATTACAATATGGGCGGCATACCGACCAATTATCACGGGGAAGTCGTCACAAAGCGAGGAGATGATCCAGACGCCATTGTGCCGGGCCTCATGGCGATCGGGGAGGCGGCATGTGTTTCCGTCCACGGCGCGAACCGTCTCGGTTCAAATTCACTTATCGATCTCGTCGTGTTTGGGCGCGCAGCCGGACTAAGATGCGGCGAAGTCGTAAAGCCTGGCGAGCCCCCTCGACCATTGCCGAAGAATGCCGGTCAAGACGCGCTCGCTCGTCTTGACCGCTTCCGGTACGCCAAAGGGGGAACGCCGACGGCGGCGCTGCGCCTCGAAATGCAGAAAGTCATGCAATCGAATTGCGCCGTCTTTCGGACCGGCGAGGTCCTTGATGAAGGCCGCATCAAGATCCGCAAGGTCTATGACGGCCTTCCAGACGTCGGAGTTTCCGACCGCACGATGATCTGGAATACTGATCTTGTTGAGACCCTCGAGTTTGACAATCTGATTGCGCAGGCGGTGGTGACGATGGAATCCGCCGCCAACCGAAAGGAAAGTCGAGGCGCGCACGCCCGCGAGGATTTTCCTGATCGCGATGACGAGAACTGGATGAAGCATACTGCTGCGTGGTTCCAAAACGACAAGGCGACGATCGATTATCGGCCCGTCCACGCCTACACGCTGACAACGGAGATAGATTACATCGCGCCAAAAAAGCGGGTCTATTAGGCGCGCCGAGACTGCTGGCAGCTTACCGAGTGTAGGCAAAGGATCTTTTTAGCAGATCCCGCCACCGAATTGATGCGCGGGAAAAAGCGGCTGAAGAATGCATTTCGGGCTTTGCAAGACTGCGCCTCGTCATGCTAACCATTTCTCATGGATCTTGCCGCTGAAAAGTCTTCAGCAGAAAGAGCGTTCGGCGAGACGCTGGAACGGAACTCAGCCTCGGTCTCTAGATTCATAAGCCTGCCCGTCGCAGTCGTCTTCGCGCTGATTGGCCAGTTTGCCATCGGCTGGCTTGTCATGACATTGACGCCGCCGCGAGATCCCGCGGCGACTGGCGGCGCTGAGGCCGCTGTCTGGGCGCAGGGACTATTATTGCTCTTTCAGGGCGCGGCCCTTGTTTTCGCTGTTGCGCGGAAGAAACGGCCTCCATCTCGCGTCTTTTTTGCGATCGCTGCGTTTGTATGGGCCGTAGCATCGATGCTGCTTGTTTTCATCGCTCTTCAATGCGATCTCGGCGGCGTTTGCCTTTAACGACAAGCCCGGCCCTGAAGATTTCTTCAGGCGGCGTAACAGCGGCGCTTATGCCGTCGTTGGGCGGCGCAGTTATTTCCGTCTCTGATGATCATGGACCGCTGTTGCGTCCAGGGACGGCGCTTGCGGTCGCGGAAGATCCGCGCGCATCTGCCTGCTTTCCATGCGTGCCCTGGTTCGGGCGGCTGGGCCCTACGTTTGAAGCCTTTGGCCGCAAGGCGATGCTTTGCGCGACACTTTCCGACTCTTCCCCGCTCGCACTCCACGGCGACGGTTGGATCGCTCGATGGGAGGTGCTGGCGCGCACGGACGATCGACTGCTCTGCCAATGCTCCGTTTCGCGTTCGCCCAGCGGGTACCCTTTCGCTTATTCAGCCGAGCAGGACTTTCGAGTAATCGACGGCGGATTTCGAGTCTCTTTGACGCTGCGCAATGAGGACGCAGTCTCCATGCCAGCGGGGCTCGGCCTTCACCCTTATTTCCGCCGCACGCCGTCTTCGCAGGTCGCTTTTCTTGCGACCAAGACCTGGGCGCCCCCCATGGATGGCGGGAGGGGCCGGCTTTCGGAATTGTCGTCATCGCTTGGCGCGGGCGCGCCAGCTTTCCTTCCCGACCGAACCCTCGATCACTCATTCACGAATCTCGGCGGCGAGGTGCTAATTGTCGATGAGCGCGGCATCGTACGATTGGCTTCAGATGCGCCGTTTCTCCATATTTATGCGCCTGCGGGTGAGAACTACTTCTGCCTGGAACCCATAAGCCACTTGCCGGGCCTATTGCTTGCTAACGAGGCTGAAGGCGGCGGGCGCCCGTTGGCGCCAGGTGAGAGCAAGTCTTTGACCTTCTTTCTGCACCGTTCATATTGCGCGCTGTCGAAATCATTGGAGGGAGCCTCCGCCGCAAGCTAAGCTTCGACGTTGAAGGAGACCGCCGATGAGTTATACTTGCTTCACAGTCTCGGTTGACGAGCAAATCGCCCACATCCGGTTCAACCGTCCTGACAAAGCAAATTCAATGATTCCGGAGTTCTGGCGCGAGTTGCCGGACGCCGTCGAAAAGATTTCGGATGACGGCAATGCGAGGGTCATTGTCATTTCGGCGGAGGGCAAACACTTCACGGCGGGCATGGACATTTCTGTGTTCATGTCCGGCGCTCTGGACGCGGCCGACGCCAACGCCCACGTCTCCGCGGAAGCGTTTCGGCACAAGGTCCGCATGCTGCAAGACACCTTTTCTTGCCTCGAGCGCGCGCGACAGCCTGTTCTTGCTGCGATCCAGGGCGGTGCAGTCGGCGCCGGCGTCGATCTCGCGACTGCTTGCGATTGCCGCTACGCGAGCGCCGACGCGTTCTTCTGCGTGCAGGAAACGGCGATCGGCATGACGGCGGATGTCGGCACTTTTCCTCGCCTTTGCCGCGTTATTCCGGAAGGCTGGGCGCGGCAGATGGCGTACACGGGCGAACGGCTTCCCGCCGGCAAGGCGAAAGAGATCGGGCTCGTGAACGAAGTTTATGAGAGCGCTGAAGCGCTTCTCCAAGGCGTCATGGCGATCGCCCGCCAAATCGCTTCGCATTCGCCGCTGGCGGTCACGGGCTGCAAGGCGATGGCGAATTACGCCCGCGACCATTCAACCGCCGACGCGCTTGATTATATCGCGCTTTGGAACGCAGCAATGCTACGCCCTGAAGACATCCGCGAGGCGTATGAGGCGAAGTCCGCCAAGCGCCTGCCGATCTTCGCTTCGCTAAAGAAAGTCGGCGGTTCCTTATGAACTCGCGCAAAGGCGCACATTTCGATTAACGCCCGCTTCACCCTCGGCGAGTAAATCTCAACCTGGGGAGGCGAGAAAGCAGATGATCACCGTCTTCGATGCTTATTCGATCGGGTTGCTCATCGTGTCACTCACGATGTTCGTCATTCGATACATGCGCGAAGAGCCCCCTGTCACGCCTTATCTCGTAATCGCCTCAACCTGCGCGGTCGGAAATTACCTCGGCGACAGCGGCGGCGGCGTCGGCGCGCTGATGCTTCTCATCGCTGCATCTTTCCTCTTTCTCGGCTGCCTTCTTTATCCGCGCGTTAAGCGATCGGACGTCCCCGAGGCGGCCGCTGACTAGCTCTCGTCCCGTTCGCGCCGCAGCCTCACCATCTAAATACCGAACGCCCGCCGCGACGCAGCCCGGGTTTAAGGGCAAGCTAAAGTCTCACGATGTTTGTAGAGACTTCCGTGCGATTCCCTTTTGCCCCTGCGCGTTCCTTTGGGCCAAATACCGAGTTAGGCTGAAGCTGTCTCATTAGGGATTCCCTCGGTCGCCGAATGCTGATTCCTTGTGTCGGGCGATGGAGGTTCGCGATGGGTCGGCGAGCGGTTGTTCTGCGGAGAGATTTTGACGGCCAGGCGTTGCGACGGCGGCCCTCTGCGGGCTTTACGCTGCGACGGTCTTTCGCAGTCTTTTCTAGGGG
>CAZGXT010000030.1:0-22032 GCA_964529675.1 uncultured Caulobacterales bacterium | reverse complement strand
CGCAGCGGTCGCGGCCCCGGTTGAGCAGGGCGGCCCCGCCGGTCCTGAGCCCACCCGTTATGGCGACTGGGAACGGAAGGGCCGCGCGGTCGACTTTTGATTGTTAACAACCGATGGTTGCGAACATAGAGTGAACGTGCCATAATACACGCCATGGTTGCAGCGCCTGGCTTTTTTTCCCTTATCGCACTTTTCGCCTCGTCGGCCGCCGCCGGTCCGATCGAGGGGCCCGTTGCGGCGACGGTTGAGCGTGTCGTTGACGGCGACACCGTTCGCGTTACGGCGCGCATCTGGGTCGGTCACAGCGTTTCGGTTTCGGTGCGCCTCGCCGGGGTTGATGCGCCGGAGCTCTATCGCCCGCGCTGCGCCGCGGAGAAAGACCGCGCGCGAGAGGCGAAGACCTTCGTCGAAGGGCTGCTCGGCGCAGGCGAGGTGATGCTTCTCGATGTCGTCAACGACAAATATGGCGGCCGCGTCGTCGCGCGGGTTGAAACGCCGGACGGGGCGGATGTCGGCGCCGCGTTGCTTGAGGAGGGCCTTGCAGTCGAAGACGGCGCGCCGGAGCGATGGTGCGTGTAAGCGCTACCCGCACGCTGCTCGCTCCGCCGCGGCTAATCAGACCTTCGGCGCCGCCGCCTTTACGCCCGGGGACACATAGGCCTCGAACTTCTTGAAGTTCTCGACGAACATGCCGGCGAGTTTTTTCGCCTGCGCGTCATAGGCGGCCGGGTTCTTCCAGGTGTCGCGCGGGTTGAGGATTTTCGCGTCGACCCCGGCGAGGGCCTGCGGCACGTCGAAACCGAAGGTTTCGTCGCGGCGCATCGCCGTCGATTTCAGCGATCCGTCAAGCGCAGCGGAAAGCAGCGCGCGCGTCGCCTTGATCGGCATGCGGGCGCCTTCGCCATAGGGGCCGCCCGTCCAGCCGGTGTTGACGAGCCAGCAGGTCACGCCGTGCCGGTCGATCAGCTCGCCGAGCAATTCTCCGTATTCGGACGGATGACGCGGCATGAAGGGTGCGCCGAAACAGGTCGAGAAGGTCGGCTGCGGCTCCTTGCCGAGGCCTTTTTCCGTTCCGGCGACCTTGGCGGTGAAGCCCGACAGGAAGTGATACATCGCCTGGTCGCGCGTCAGGCGCGCGATCGGCGGCAGCACGCCGAAGGCGTCAGCCGTCAGCATGATGATATTTTTTGGATGCGGCGCGCGACCCGTCGAGGAGGCGTTCGGGATGAAGTGAATGGGATAGGCGCCGCGCGAATTCTCGGCGAGCGATGCGTCGTCGAGATCGAGCTGGCGCGTCGCCGGGTCGATGACGACGTTTTCAAGCACCGTCCCGAAGCGCTTCGTCGTCGCGTAGATCTCGGGCTCGGCCTCCGGCGAGAGGCGGATCATCTTCGCATAGCAGCCGCCTTCGAAATTGAAGAGCCCGTTCGGCGACCAGCCGTGCTCATCGTCGCCTACGAGCGTGCGATGGGGGTCCGCCGAGAGCGTCGTCTTGCCGGTGCCTGAAAGGCCGAAGAAAACGGCGGAGTCGTCCGCCTTTCCAACGTTGACGGAGCAATGCATCGGCATCACGCCCGCTTCCGGCAACAGGAAGTTGAGTATCGTGAAGACCGACTTCTTCATCTCGCCGGCGTAGGACGTGCCGGCGATAAGGACGAGGCGCTGCACGAAATCGACGGCGATGACGGTCTTGGTGCGGCAGCCGTGGCGGGCGGGCTCCGCTTCAAAGCCCGGCAGATCGACGATCGTGAAATCAGGCGCTTTGCCCGTCACGAAGCCGCGCGTCTCCATCGGCGGGCGGACCAGCAAGTGCTGGATGAAAAGGGAATGCCAGGCAAGCTCGGTGAAGACGCGCACCTTGATGTGGTGGTCGGCGTCGGCGCCGCCGCGAAGGTCCTGCGCAAACAGCTCTTTGCCCGCCGCATAGGCGAGCATGTCGGCGTGCAGCGTCTCGAACGCTTCCGGCGTCATCGGTTTTGAATTGTCCCACCAGATCTTCGCCTCGATTTCAGGGCGGCGGACGGTGAATTTGTCCTGCGCCGACCGGCCGGTGTGCTCGCCCGTCTTGACGACCAGCGGACCCTCGGCGGCGATCAGCCCTTCGCCGCGCTCGACAGCGATCTGGTAATAGGCGCTCGCGGTGAGGTTGCGGAGCGCCTTCGGCGACGCATCTTCAAAAGAGAGAAGCGCGGCGTTCGCCGCCTTCATGGTTACGCTCATGACAAGGGTCCTCCCGAGACGCCTTGGGACTGACGCAAGATCCACCGCACCAGCGTCCCGGCTGACGCGCGACCGCGCTCTTAATGCAAAAGTCCTGCGGTGGCGACAGCGTCCCCCGAGGAAATTTCGGGCCGGACCCGGAAAAAAGTCAGGCTTGATCGGTCGTTGACGCTTATGCGACAGGACGCCTCGCCTTCATCGGAGACGTCCAATGCGCCAAATCGGGATTGTTGTTGCGGCCGCGTGCCTCGGGACGCTCGCCGGTTGCGGGGGCGGCGGCGGGGCTCCGGAGCCGGATGCCGGGGTTATCGCGGCGATGCGCGCAGGCCCGGCGGCGGCGGTCCCGGCAGGCGGCGTCTCGGCCGAGGAACTAAAGCGGCATATCCGCACGCTTTCCTCCGATGAGTTCGAAGGCCGTGCGCCAACGACGCCGGGTGGGGAGAAGGCGCGATCATACATCGCGGCTGAATATCAGCGCCTCGGGCTTGCGCCCGTGGGCGCGTCCTATTTTCACGACGTGCCGATGGTCGAATCAACGCTTGACCCGGCGCAGTCCTTCCTGCGCATCGACGTCAAGGGAACGGCGCGCGACCTCGCCTACAAGGCGGAAGCGGTGTTCGGCACCAAACGCGCAGAACCGGAAGTCGCCTTCGACGGCAGCGACATGGTGTTCGCAGGCTATGGCGTCGTCGCGCCGGAGCATCAGTGGAACGACTATGAAGGGATCGACGTCAAGGGAAAGACCGTCGTCATTCTCGTCAACGATCCGGGATTCCTGACGAACGACGAAACGCTCTTCGGCGGCAAGGCGATGACCTATTACGGCCGCTGGACCTACAAATATGAAGAGGCCGCGCGCCAGGGCGCGGCGGCCGCGCTCATCGTTCACGACACGGTTCCCGCCGCCTACGGCTGGAACGTCGTCGAGGGATCTTGGTCAGGCGCGCAGATCGATCTTCAGCGTGCGGATAACGGCGCTTCGCGCGCGGCGCTCGAAGGGTGGATCACCAAGGATACGGCGGCGTCGCTCCTTGAGGCGGCGGGGCTTGATCTCGACGAATTGACCGCCGCCGCCAATCGCCGCGGGTTCAAGGCGGTTCCGATGACCGGCCTAAAGGCTTCGGCGAAGATCACGCAATCGATCAAGCGCTCAAGCGACGCCAATGTCATCGGCGTCCTCAAGGGCGCCGAGGCGCCGGATGAATATGTCATCTATATGGGGCACTGGGACCATTTGGGCGCGGACCCGTCGCAGGAAGGCGAAGACAAGATCTTCAACGGCGCGGTCGACAATGCGACCGGCATCGCCGGCGTTCTCGAGATCGCGCGGAAATTCGCGGCCGGTCCGCGCCCGCGCCGTTCCGTCATTTTCGCGGCGGTGACGGCGGAGGAGTCGGGGCTTCTCGGGTCCGCCTATCTCGCCGAAAATCCGCCCGTGCCGCTCAAGAATATCGCCGCGGGGATCAACATCGACGGCGTCCTGCCGGCGCCGCCGGCAAAGGACATCATCGTCGTCGGCTACGGCGCATCCGAGCTTGAGGACATCCTCGAGAAGCATGCCGGCGCAGCCGGGAAATATCTGCGCGCCGACCCGGAGCCGGAGAAGGGATATTTCTACCGCTCCGATCATATCAGCCTGGCCAAGAAAGGCGTGCCGATGCTTTACGCGGACGCCGGCTCCGATCTCGTCGAGGGCGGCGAGGCGGCGGGCAAGGCGCTCGGCGACGATTACACCGCGAACCGCTATCATCAGCCGTCGGACGAATTTGACGAAAGCTGGGACCTTTCCGGCATGGTCCTGTCGATGGAAATCCTCCACGCCGTCGGGGCGGAGGTCGCGAGCTCAAGCGCCTGGCCGAACTGGCGCGACGGCAACGAGTTCCGCGCGATCCGCGACGACAGCCGCGCCGGCGGGTGAGGCCGCGCCCGCAATTTTACAGCGCCCGCTAGCGCCGCATTAACGCTTTTCCCGGATGACGGTCAGGTTCCGGGAAAGGCGTATGGAAACGCTTTACGATTTCATGGCGGTGGCGCTGTTCATCGCGACGGCGGCGATGTTCTTCTATCGCTTCCAGAGCGAAGACCCCCCGCTTGCGCCCTATATGCTGATCGCGCTCGTCTGCGCGGTGTCGAACTGGCTCGGCAACAACGGCGGCGGCGTCGGCGCCGCGGTGCTGCTCATCGCCGGGTCGTTTTACCTGATGCATCTCGCCGGCGAGCCCTACGCGGAGGACGAGGGCGACGCGCGATAGGCGCGGGCGTTTCGCCGCGCCGCCTTCATCCGCCACGCGACGCCTGCAAAGCCGATCATCAACATCGCCCAGACGGCCGGTTCCGGCGTCGGCTCGACGACTTCGGTCGGTTCGCCGTTCACGCTGACATAATCGACGACCGCGCCCGACGCGCCGCGGCGCTGACGCGTCGTCTGGATGAAGATGTAATTGCAGCCGCCGAGCGCGAAACAACCCTGCTGGAAGAGGTTGTTGACCGTCAGCGTATTGCCGGCGTTGAACGATCGCGTGTCGACGAAGACCGGCAGCCCGCCGTCAATGCGCCCGAAGCTGACGGTCAGGCGCGCATCGCCGAGCGGCGGGGGCAGCGTGAAAATGGAAACCGTATCGGAGCGCGCCGTTCCAAACGGCGTCTCAAAGAGCAGCGCGATCCAGTTGTCGAGCGTGAGGAGCGCGCCCGCACTGTCCCCTGCGGTCGAAAAAGCGCCGAGCGCGCTGTCGTCATAGCCGGAAGACGAGGTGAAAGTCGCCGTTCGCGCAAAGGCCGGCGTCGCGCCGCACGCGAGCGCCGCGGCCGCCGCCGCCGCGAATGAAGCTTTGGTGAGACTATGCGCCCGCAGCATTTGGCTAACGCCTGTTCAGACAACGGCAATCATCAGCTGGTTTAATCCGGTGCGAATTGTGAGGGGGGTCGATTAACTCGGGATTAAGACGCGATGGGACCCCGCACCGCTGTCGAACGCGCCGCCGCCCCGCGCCGCAGCGATAGAGCTGACGTTAACCGTATGACTGCCGGGGCGCGGCCGTGAAAGCTGACGCCGCAATCTCGACGCGCGGCCGGCGCGTCCTCATCATCGTCGAAAACCTGCCTGTGCCGTTCGACCGGCGCGTCTGGGCCGAGGCGACGTCGCTCGTCGACGCCGGTTATCAGGTGAGCGTCATTTCGCCGATGATGAAGGGCTATACGGCGCCTTTCGAAGTCATCGACGGGGTGCATGTTTATCGCCATCCGCTGGCGGAGGCGGGCTCCGGCGCGGGCTATGTTCGCGAATATCTCGGGGCGCTCGCCCATCAGCTCCGGCTCGCCTTCAAGGTGCGGCGCGAGCGCGGCTTCGACGTCATTCACGCCTGCAACCCGCCCGACCTCATCTTTCTCGTCGCCGCGCTTTTCAAGCTCATCGACGGCGTGCGGTTCGTTTTCGACCATCACGATCTCTGCCCGGAGCTTTACGAGGCGAAGTTCGGCCGCAGGGATCCCGCCTACTGGGCGCTGCGGGGCGCCGAGCGGCTGACCTTCGCGCTCGCCGACATTTCAATCGCAACCAACGAATCCTACCGCGACATCGCGCAGGGGCGCGGCGGCATGAAGCCCGACCGGGTCTTCATCGTGCGGTCAGGGCCGCGGCTCGACCGCATGACGATCGCTGCGCCGAACGAGAGCCTGAAGCATGGGCGCCGATTTCTCGCCGGCTATGTCGGCGTCATAGGCAAACAGGAAGGGCTAGACCTTCTCGTCGGCGCCGTCGCTTATCTTGTCGATCACGTCGGTCGCACCGACGTGCAGTTCGCGATCATCGGCGACGGGCCGGAGCTCGCCGCGGTGAAAGCTCTTGCGGAGGCGAAGGGCGTCAGCGCCTATATGGACTTTTACGGCCGCGTCGACGACGCGTCGTTTCTCGACGTGCTCAACACAGCCGACGTCTGCGTCAATTCTGACCGCGCTTGCGCGATGAACGACAAGTCGACGATGAACAAGGTTCTCGAATACATGGCGCTCGGCAAGCCCATCGTGCAGTTCGAGATGACGGAAGGCCGGCGTTCCGCGGGCGCCGCCTCGCTCTATGCGCGGCCGGACAACGTCGCCGATTTCGCGTTGAAGATCGACACGCTGCTCAACGATCCGGCGCTCCGCCGCGATATGGGCGCGCTCGGGCGTGAACGCGTGCAGACGCAGTTGAGCTGGTCGCATTCGGTCCCCGCGCTCCTGCGCGCTTACGCCGCCGCCTTTGAGCAGCGCGAGCGCGCCGCGCTTCCAGGCCGGCGGGCTCCCGCGGCCCCCGCCGGCGAGTGAGGCTCCATGGTCGAGGCGAGCGTCATCGTTCCGCACTACAATCAGCCGGCGCTGCTAGCGCTCTGTCTTGAAAGCCTCGAGCGTCAGACGATCGCGCGCGCGCGCTATGAGATCATCGTCGCGGACAACAGGACCCCCGGCGGCGTTGAGGCGATCAGGGCGCGCTTTCCGCGCGTAATTTTCACAACCGCCGAGGAGCGCGGCGCGGCCCCGGCCCGCAACGCCGGGCTCGCCGTCGCGCGCGGCGCCTTGATTGCGTTCACGGACGCGGACTGCATCGCAGCGCCGGACTGGCTTGAAACCGGAATCGACGCGCTGGGCGCCGCCGATCTGTGCGGCGGGCGCATTCTCGTCACCGCCGCAGACGAGGCCCGCCTCTCGCCCGTTGAAGCGTTCGAGCGAGTCTTCGCCTTTCGCCAGCGCGACTATGTCGAGAAAAAGCGCTTCGCCGCGACCGCTAATCTTTTCGCCCGCCGGACGGCCGCCGACGCTATCGGTCCGTTTACGAATGGTTTATCGGAAGATCTCGACTGGTGCCGTCGCGCCGTCGCGCTAGGCTTTCGTTTAGCATTTAACGATAGATCAATTGTTTCGCATCCCGCCCGGCGCGACTGGAGCGAGCTTGTCCGGAAATGGGACCGGATCATTCTCGAGCGCTGGAACGGGTTCTCGCGAGCCTCCGTTCGGGGCCGCGCGCTGTGGCTTCTTCTGGCCGCTGCGACGGCGCTGTCGGCGGCTCCGCATCTCCTGCGCGTCGCGTTCAGTCCGGAGCTCGTCAGGCTTCGCGACCGCGCGGCGGCGGCGGGGGTGCTCGCGCGCATCAGGGTATGGCGCGCGGCGAGAATGACGGCGCTTCTGACGGCCAGGAGCGCGTGAAGGTGAGGACTATGAACGGTTTTCTGTCGGGCCGCCTTCTCGTCGCCGCCGCCGTCATCGCGGTCAGCCTGTCGGCGTCGGCCGCATCTGATGACAAGAAGCCGGTCGCAAGCGGCAAGACGCAGGTTGTCGCACGGGCTGCGGGTCGCGAGCTGACCCTCACCGATCTTCGCCTTGAAATGTCGCGTCTCGGCCTGTCGCCGGCCGATCCCGCCGCCGAGCGCATCGCGCTAGAAAGTCTGATGTCGCGCACGCTGCTCGCCAAGGCCGCGCGCGACACCAGTCTGCACAAGAAGCCGGAGGCGATCGCCCGGATGTATGCGGCGCAGGACCAGGCGCTCGCCGACCTCTATCTCTCGATCGCCAGCCAGCCGCCGGAGCCGACCCGCGAGGAGATCGGACGATTTATCCGTGAGAACCCGACATTGTTCGCGGGACGCAAGACCTATGATTTCGCCATCCTCACGCTCGAATCGAAAAACTTCAAGGAAGACGCGCTGACGCCGCTTTTTGACAAGGAAGCGGACTTCGGGCGTCTTGCGAGCCTCCTCGACAAGGCGGGCGCTGAACACCGCCTCTCGACCCTGACCCAGTCAGGCGCGGCATTTCCGGCGCCGATCCGCGTTCAACTCGCAAAATACGGTCTGCGCGACAACATCGTCCTTCGCGGTGAAACGGAGACGCAGATCCTGAAGATCGTCGCCGTGCGCGACGATCCGGGGCCGGAAGCCGATTGGGGACCGCTGGCGCGCCGCCTTCTCATCGAGGAAGCGGCCGCCAAGCGCGCCGACGCGCTGATGGCGCGTCTCAAGAAAGACGGCGGCGTCTCCTATTACCGCGCCTCAGCGGCGCCGCTTCCCCCTGACAAGCCCGGGCCGAAAGCGCAGTGACATGGGTCTCATCGCGTTCTTTTCCGTCCTGAGGCATCGCAAGGCGATCATCTTATGGTCGCTGCTTGTCGGCATGCTGGCGGCGGGCGCGCTGGCGCTCGTGCTTCCAAAGCGTTACGTTTCGTCGTCGATCGTGCAGGTCGACTCGATCCAGCGCAACGCAATCACCGGCCTTGTCGAGCCGCGCGTCAAAGTCGCCGAGTTTCTGGGCCAGCAGGCGGCGGTGGCGTCGAGCCGCACGGTCGCGCTCGAGGTCATCGACTTGCTGTCGGCGGAAGGATTTATCGTCCTTTCGGACTATGAACCGCGCTGGCGCAAAGAGACCGGCGGCGAGCTTGTCGTCGGCAACGATCTTCGTCTGTGGGCGGCCGACCAGTTGCTTGAAGACTTGAAAGTCACCGCGACTGATCTCGGGTCGACGCTTGAGATCGCCTATGAAGGCGGCGCGCCCGCTGAGGCGGCGCGCATCGCGAACGCCTTCGCCTCCGCCTATATGGCGACGGTTCTCGACCAGAAGCAGCGCCGCTTCGCCGCCAAGGCCGCAGGATTTTCCGACGAGACGACGGAGCTTGCGCGCAACGTCGCGGCGGCGCAGGACGAACTCGCGGCGTACCGCGAGGCGTCGGGCGTTCTGCCGCTCGGCGCGCAGAAGATAGAAGCGGCGGAAGTCGAGTTCGCCGCGCTGACGCAGCGTCTTGCGGAAGCGCGCGCCGACGACACCGAGGCGCAGTCGCTGCTCGCACAAGCGGAAGCGACGCCGGGATCGGGTCTCGTCAACTTTCCGTTGCCGCAGGATGCGCTTTCCGCGCTGCAGGCGCAGGCGCGGCTCGCCGCCGTCATCGCCACGATGGGCCGCATCGAGGATCGCTACGGCGTGCGCTATCCGGATTACGCTGAAGCCGCCAATGAGCGCGCGGCGCTGGAGAGCAGCATTCTCCAGTCCGTGCGCGATCGCGCGGCCTATGCGGCGAACCGCCTCGCCGCGCTCGAAGCGCAGGCGGCCGCAATGAAGACGACGCTCGCCTCGATGCAAACGACGCGCGAGGCCTATGACCTCCTCGAGAACAAGGTCGCGACCAGTCAGGAAACCTATAATCTCGTCAGAACCCGCTCGCTGCAGGAAGCGATGCAGTCCCGCGTCGACACGATCGATGTCTTGCTGTTGGCGCGCGCAACGCCCCCGGAGGGGCCGGCGACGCCGCACCCCCTGATCATCACGCTCCTCGGCGTCATCGCCGGCGCGCTTGTCGGCGCCACGACGGCGGTCGCGGTCGAGCTTCTCGAAGGGCGCGTGCGCACCGCCGGCCCGCTTCGCCATACGTTCCGCACCGGCGTCATCGCTGAGATCGACACCGCGCCGCCGGTGCGCCGCAGGAAGCGCCGCGCGAAATCCGGACTTCGACCGATGAGGGTCGCCGCATGAGCCCGAGCCTCAAGATCGTCGGCGCCGCGGGCGAGCCGCCGACGGAGGAGCAGCTCCTCGCCGCCATTGAACAAAAACGCGCCCGGGAGCAGCAGCTGCGCGAGACGCTGGTGCGCCTTGGGCGCCTCAATGACGAGGCCGTCGCCCGGATCGCGACGCTGCAGCGTGAGCTCGGCGCGCCTTTCGCCAAGGCGGCCTCAAAACTCGGGCTGCTGACGCGCGACGACATCGAAACCGCAATCGGCTTTCAGCACGGCTTTATTCGGGAAGGCGAAGGCGAGGGGCGATTGCCCGCGGGCCTTGTCATCGTGCGCCGGCCGCGATCGCGGCAGGCCGAACAGTTCCGGGCGCTGCGCACGCGCCTCTTGACGTCGAAGGAGGGCGAATCGATCGGGCTTTTCGCGATCGCCGCCCATGGCGCGTCCGACGGCGCCGATCACGTCGCGCTCAATTTGGCGGCGTCCTTCGCGCAGATCAGGAAACGCGTGCTTGTTCTTGACGCCGATCTTCGCGACGAGCGGCTGTCGCGCGCCTTCGGTCTGACGGCGGGACCGGGCCTCAGTGAAACGCTGAACGGGGAATGCGACATCCGCAAGGCTATTCGTCCGACGATTATCGCCAATCTCAGCGTACTGACGGCGGGCGAGACCGCCGCGGACAGCCATGAGCTGCTCGCCGGCGAAGCCTTGCGTCTGACGCTTGAGTATCTTCGCTGCGCCTATGACGCCGTGATCGTGATGACGGCGCCCTACGGCGCCGTCGCTGATGCGCAATTTGTCTGGGCGGCGGCGGAAAAGGCGTTTGTGGTCGCGCGCCGCCACAGGGACCGCCTGCCGCAACTCAAGGATCTCAACGTCGCCCTGCGCCAGGTCGGCGCGAGCGTCATCGGCGCCGCGCTCGCAGGATAGCGTCATGGAGCGCGCGCCTGCGGCCGGCACTGCACGGATCGACCTCAACCGTTTCGCGCCGGGCGCCGCCTTCGCGATCGGCTGGCTTGCGCTTTACCTGCCGGTCTATCTCGATCTCGCGGCCGGAGCCTGGCGGCGCGACGAGAACGCGCACGCGCTCATCATCATGGCGATCGCCGCCGGCGCCGCCGGCGTAAGGCTGGCGACGGAGCGACTTCCTCTCACCCGCCGGACTGCCGATATCGCGCTCGGCGCGCTTCTCGTTCTGGCCGGGGCCGCCGCCGCGGCGATCGGCCGGCTGACGGAAGCCGATCTTATCGCGTCCGCCTCGCAGACGCCGGTGGCGCTTGGCGCGGCGCTCGCTCTCTTCGGCTGGCGGGGCGTTCGGCGCCTGTGGTTCGCGATCGCGCTGACGCTCTATCTGGTCGTCTGGCCCGGCTGGGCGCTTGATGCGCTGACGGGTCCGTTGAAAATCGCAGTGTCGCAGGCAGTGGCGACCGCGCTCTACGCCGCCGGGCTGCCGGTCGCGCATTCGGGCGCCGTCATCGCCGCCGGTCCCTATCAGCTCCTCGTCGCTGACGCCTGCGCGGGCCTTAACTCGCTGATCGCGCTCACAGCGGTCGGCGCCGTCTATCTCTACATGATCAAGCACCAGGACTGGCGGGTGAACGCGGTCGTCATTCTCAGCCTCATCCCCGTCGCCGTCGTCGCGAACATCTTCCGCGTCGCGCTCCTGGTCCTGATCACCTATTTTCTGGGCTTCGACGCGGGGCAGGGGTTTCTCCATGACGGCGCCGGGCTCTTGATGTTCGCCGTCGCGCTGGCGCTCGTGTTCGCGATCGACAGCCTTGCGCTTTTCCTCTTTGTACGGAGGGGCAGGCGATGACGGCGCTGTCGCGCTCGCTTTTTCTCGCCGTCCTGATGGCGCTCGCCTCGGCCGCGACCTCAGCCCTGCGGCCGGCCGAGACGCGCGCGGTCGCCGCGCCCGATCTTGATGCGATGCTGCCGGGCGATTTCGGGCGCTGGCGGCGCGTCGCGCTGGCGGACGCCGTGCTGCCGGCGGAATCAAGAACCGGTCCCGGCGAAGCGGTCGCCTATCGCGCCTATGCAGATGACCTCGGCCGCCTCGTCACCCTTGTCGCCGCCTATGGTCCCCCGCTTGGGGACTCGGTGCGGCTTCACCGGCCTGAGACCTGTTACGGCGCCCAAGGCTTCACCATCAGGGCGCGCACGGTCGAGGTCGCCGCCGGCGTGCCGGTCGTCACGCTTGACGCGCAAAGTCCCGCCCGCCGCGAGGCGGTCACCTATTGGCTGCGCGAGGGCGACGCGTTCACCGTCCGCGCAAGCGACTCGCAATGGCGCCGCCTGACGCGCGGCTTCGCGCCGGCGCCGGACGGCGCGCTCGTCCGCCTCTCGACCGCCGGCGGCGATCGTGCGCAGTTCGACCTGCACCGGGAATTCATCGAGGATTTCACCCGCGCGCTGCCGCCCGAGGCGCGCCGCCTGCTGCTGGGGCCGCGCGCATGATCGCCGGCGCGCGCTTCGGCGCGGTCATCGTCAATTATCGCTGCGCCCCGCTGGCGCTCGACGCCGCCTTGAGTTTCCTCGGCGACGGCGGCGCAAGGGCGATCATCGTCGACAACGCCTCGGACGACGGGTCGGCGGAGCTTATCGAGGCGGCGATCGCGGGGCGCACGCCGCATGCGCCGGCGCCGCCGCCCGATCCGATCGAGGGCCGCGCCGTCCGCTTCGCCGATCTGTCACGCCTGTCGCCCGGCCGTCTGGTTGTCATGCGGGCGAAGACGAATGGCGGTTTCGCCGCAGGCTCGAATATCGGACTGCGCGCGCTCGCAGCCGCCGGCGGCGTCGATCGCCTGTTGCTGCTCAATCCCGATGCGCTCCTCGCCGAGGGCGCGCTCGCCGCTTTCGCCGCGCGCCTCAATGAAGACAGCGCGGGGCTATGCGGGGCAAGCGTCGTTGCGTTCGACGCGCCGCACGCGGCGCAGGCCTTCGGCGGCGCGACATTCGATCGCCTGCTCCTCACCGGCCGCAATATCGGCGAGGGCGAGACGCTCGCCGAAATGCCCGACCGGCGCAGCGTTGAGGCGCGGCTCGACTATCCGCTCGGCGCCGCCATCGCATTGCGCAAGGATTATCTCGCGCGTGCAGGCTACCTCGATGAACGCTACTTCCTTTATTACGAAGAAGTCGATTGGGCGCGCTCCGGCGGCGCTGCGCACCGGCCTGTCTGGGCGCCCGACGCCGTCGTCTATCATCGTTACGGGGCCGCCTCAAAGAGCGAGCGGCGCGCGGCCGGCCAAGCGTCGGCGCGCTCGCCGCTTTCCGATTATCACATGACGCGGTCGCGCGTGCTGTTCGCCGCGAAATGGCGCCCGCCGCTCGCCCCGCTCGCGATGCTGGCGGGCGGCGCCCAGGCGGCGCGCCGCCTCATGCGCGGGCGGCGCGCAAACGCCGCCGCCGTACTTCGCGCCGCGCTGCCAGGCAGTCCGCGGCGGTTCCCGTTCGCGGCGGCGCATACGGACGATTGATCCGTAACGGCCGGCCAATTTGTCATCGCGGTCAAAGCCTGATACCGGCGGCAGGCGATGCAGGATGAGCCCGCAACACAGCCGGCGCCGGCCCCCGACGACAGCGCAATCGACGACCTGATCGGCGCGGGCGATTTCGGCGAGCGCTTCGCCGCGGGGTTTGAATGGCTCGGCCGGCAGCTTTCTTCGGTCGATGTCAGCATCCAGACGGCCATCATCGCCGTCGCCCTCGTCCCGGCGCTGATTTTCGGTTCCCAGCTTCGGAAGCTGATCATGGCCGAGGTCGCGCCGCGCGCGCCCTACGGCGTCCTTCGCCGCGCCGCCAACGCCTTTGCGCATATCGCCAGCCCGATCGCGCTCTTTCTGATCTGGCAGGCGGCGAGCTTTCTGCTCGACGCTTTCGACCGGCCGAACGGCGTCGTCAACGCCGGCATCAGTCTGTTGATGGCGTGGATCGTCATCCGTCTCGTCACGCTCGTCATTCGCTCGCCCTTCTGGTCGCGTGTCGCGTTTTACATCGCCTGGCCGGTCGCCGCGCTCGACGTATTCGGCCTTCTCGACGATACGATCCGCTTTCTCGATCGTCTGTCGCTGCCGCTCGGGCAGGGGCCGGACGCCGCGTTCTCGGCCTATGATTTCATACGCGTCGTCATCCTGCTGCTTGTTCTTTTCTGGATTGCGAGCGCGCTCAGCCGCTTCATCAGGGCGCGGATCGAGGCGAGCGCCGATCTCACCCCGTCCTTTCAGACGCTGCTCATCAAGATCCTCGATATCATTCTGCCGACGACGGCGTTCCTCATCGCCTTGCAGATGGTCGGGTTCAATTTTGCAACGCTCGCCATCTTCGGCGGCGCGCTCGGCCTTGCGATCGGTTTCGGCCTGCAGCGCACGATCTCCAATTTTTTCGCAGGATTCACGCTCGTCGCGGAGAAGTCGATCAAGCCAGGCGACGTCGTCGAAGTGGGTCAGACCTTCGGCTGGGTGACGGAGTTGACGGCGCGCTATGTCACCGTGCGCACGCGCGACGGCAAGGCGCATCTCATCCCCAACGACCGCTTCATCGAGGAAGGCGTCATCAACTGGTCGCACGCCGACCGCACGGTCCGCCTGCACGCGCAGTTCGGGGTCGCCTACGCCACAAAGGACCTCAGGGCGGTCAAAAAGGCGGCGGAAGAAACCGCCGCGACGGTGGAGCGCGTTCTCAAGACCCCCGCCCCGATGTGCAACCTCGTTGAGTTCGGCGACAGCCGCGTGAACTTCGATTTGCGCTTCTGGATCAACGATCCCGCCAACGGCGTCGCCAACGTCACCAGCCAGGTGATGCTGGCCCTGTGGGACCGGCTGAAGGAAATGGACGTCGACATGCCCTATCCCCAGCGCGATCTGCACCTAAAGTCCGCGCCGCCGGGCCTTCTGACGCAATCCTGATCGCCCCCCCTTTTGTGCGGGCGCGCGAGGCCGCTATAGTGAAGGCGTTCGCGGTGGAAAGGCTGCTGTCGAACGGGCTGGGCCAGTTTTTGGGGTAAAGGAACAGAACCATGAAGAAAGCATTCGCCCTGGCGGCGCTCGCCGCGCTCTCGCTGGCGGCCTGCGCCACATCGACGCCTTACGGACCAGCGACGTCGAAGAGCCCCTATGGGTTCTCCGACCAGAAAATTGAAGACAACCGCTTTCGCATCGTCTTCCGCGGCAATTCGTCGACCGAGCGTGAGACGGTTGAAACGTTTCTTCTTTACCGGGCCGCCGAACTGACGCTGGCGAACGGCTTTGACTATTTCGTCGTCACCGAACAGGACACCGAGGCGAGCCGGCGCTATTCGACGACTGGCAACGCGGCTTTCTTCGGCCGCTACGGGTACGGGTTCGGTCCGTGCTGCTTCGCCTTCCCCTATTACGCCTATGGCTGGGGCTGGGGCGCGCCGTTCGGGCCGGGCTTCACCGACTTCAACACGCGTGAAATCACCCGCTACTCCGCCGTCGCCTTCATCAAGATGTTCAAGGGAAAGAAGCCGGAGGACGATCCGCAGGCCTTCGACGCGCGCTCGGTCGAGCAAAACCTGCGCGCCTACGTCATCGCCGCCGAAGAATCCTGACGAACCCGGTTCACACCGCCCGCAATTTCGCCGACGCCGCCTGACGCAGGTCAGAGGCGCTGGCGGATTGGGCAGCACGTTCATAGACGGCGACAAAGCCGCGCGCAGTGTGGCGCATGACGATCGCCTTCTGGCGGCCGACATGAATGGCGGAGCCGACCGCCGGCTTGCGCGGCGATTCAACTGATATGCCGTCCACGGACATATCGATAGTGCGTACAAAGAGCGAACCGCCGTCCGGCAGCCGGCAGACGAGGCGCTGTTCCGCGCCGGGGTGGCGCGGCGCGCTGCGGCGGTCGGCGAGGCCGGCGGCGATCGCCCCGTTGGCGCGCAGCATCAACTGTTCGGTCAGCAGCGCGCGCCGCCGGCGCGACAGCAGGAACGACAGCGCAAACCCGTCCGGGAAGGTGCGGGCGATTCGCCCCTCAATGACGTCGAGGCCGCTGACATAGATCACGGCCGCATCGCCCTTGACGAACGGCGCGTTGACGGTGACCGCGAGGTCGCCCGGCGAAATGTTGACGAGGCGTCCGTCATATTCGTCGATGCCGTTAATGATGATGCGCGCCGGCAGGTCGAGCGCGATGCGCTTGAACCGGCGCTGTTCGGCCTTGTTCACGGATTTACTCAACACGGTATTTTACCCACGAGGTCTAAGACCGCCCCCGCAATGCAGGATAGGCGCCGAGGCTCAATCCTTCGCTAAACGCCTGTCTAAAACTTTAGGCGACAGGCCTCTCCGGCGCGTCCGGCCGTTTTGACAGGCGGGCGATCATGGTTAACCCTCCTTCACGCGGCGGCGCCTGGCGCCGCCGCCTAGGGACAGCGGAGCAGGGACGGGGACCATGAGATTGAGACATCTGGCGGGGGGCGCGGCGGCCCTCGCGGCGAGTTTTGCGGCGGCGGCGGCCGACCCCTTCCTCTGGCTGGAAGAGGTTGAGGGGAAAAAGGCTATCGACTGGGTGAAGGCGCAGAACGCGGAGAGCCTTGCAGCGATCGAGGCCGACCCGCGATTTTTGCCGATGGCGGCCGAGGCCAAGGCCATTCTCAATTCGACGGACCGCATTCCCTATGGCGAGATCCATAGGGGAGTGGTCTACAGTTTCTGGCAGGACGCGGCGCATGTGCGCGGCCTCTGGCGCCGGGCGAGCGTTGAAAGCTACCGCAAGGGCGCGCCCGAATGGGAGACCGTGCTCGACTTCGACAAGCTCGCAGCGGACGAAGGGCGCAACTGGATCCACGGCGACATCAGCTGTCTTTCGCCCGCTTACGTTCATTGCATGATCGAGCTTTCCGACGGCGGCAAAGACGCGGCCTACTGGCGCGAATTCGACACTTCGACGAAATCCTTCGTAGACGGAGGCTTCTCGCTGGACGAGGCCAAGTCCGGCGTCGCGTGGATCGACAAGGACACCCTGCTTGTCGGAACGGACACGGGCGAGGGCTCGCTGACCACATCCGGCTATCCGCGCCGCGCGCGCGTGTGGAAACGCGGAAGCGCGATCGCCGAGGCGCCTGTGTTCGCCGAAGGCGAGGAGACCGACGTCGCCGTCTGGGGCCGCGTCGAGCAGGATGGCGGCGTCGCCCATGTTTTCGCGCAGCGCGCCGTCAGCTTCTTTGAGACCGAGTACGACTATGCGGCCGGCGCGAACGGCGAAAAGCGCACGCTGCCGCTGCCGAAAAACGCCGATCTTCAGGGCGTCCTCGCCGGGCGCGCGATTTTTCTTCTCCGCGAGCCCTGGCGTCATGCGGACGTCGATTATCCGCAAGGCGCGATCGTCGCCTTCGATCTCGCCGGCGGCGGCGCCGAACTTGTGATGGCGGCGGCGGCCAACCAGTCGATCGAAGACGTCGAAATCGGCGAGTCGACGCTTCTCGTCCAGTATCTCGAAGACGTGTCCGGAAAGATCGCGCGCCTATCCCGCGACAGGAAAGGCGCGTGGAAGCGAAAGGAGATCGCCGCGCCCGCAAACGGCACGCTCGGAATCGTGTCGGGCGGCGGGGGAACCGACGACGCGCTCATCTCCTATGAGAGCCTGACGACGCCGGATTCGATTTATTGGCTGACGGCTAAGAACAAGCTGGCCAAGATACTCTCCGCGCCCGCCTTTTTTGACGCCGCGGACGTCGTCGTCGACCAGCGCTTTGCAACCTCGTCGGATGGAACCAAGGTTCCCTACTACATCATGGCGAAAAAGGACGTGCTCGCGGCGGGGGACGCTCCGACAGTTCAATACGGGTACGGAGGATTTCTCGCCGCCGCCTTGCCGCTCTATTACGCCGATCCGGGCAGGCCGCAGCACGGCGCGCTCGCCGGCAAGATGTGGGTCAGCCGCGGCGGCGTCCTCGTGCTCTCCAACATCCGCGGCGGGTCGGAATACGGGCCGAAATGGCACGAGGCGGCGTTGAAGGAGAACCGGCAGCGGTCCTTCGACGATTTCATCGCCATTTCGGAGCATCTTATTGAGACCGGCGTGACGAGCCCTGAAAAGCTCGGCGCGGTCGGGCGCTCGAACGGCGGGCTCCTGATGGGCGCTGTTCTGACGCAGCGGCCTGAGCTTTACGGCGCCGTCGACATCGGCGTGCCGCTCTTCGACATGCGCCGCTACAACAAGCTTCTCGCGGGCGCGTCGTGGATGGGCGAATATGGCGACCCCGACAAGCCGGAAGAGTGGGCGTATATTTCTCAGTACTCACCCTATCAGAAGCTTGAGGCCGGCAAGCCCTATCCGGAGGTCTTCTTCTACACCTCGACGAAAGACGACCGCGTGCATCCGGGGCATGCGCGCAAGGCGGTCGCAAAGCTCAAGAGCCTCGGCTATCCCGTCCTCTATTACGAAAATATCGAAGGCGGTCACGGCGGCACGGCGAACCAGGACCAGCTCGCCTATCGTACGGCGCTTGAATACGCTTACTTCGCGCGGCAGCTGATGCGCGAATAAACTCGCGCGGTCCGCGTGGAATTATGCTGAATTATGGCCTCTTGCATAATTATGCCTGAGACCATAAAACGGCATAATGACCAAGGATATCTGGCACTTTCCGCGACGCGACCTCGCCGAGCGGACCTTGCAGGCCCTCATCAAGGGGCCGGCCAGGGCGCTCCTGCTTTTCGGGCCTCGCCGGATCGGCAAGACGGAGTTTCTGCGCAAGGATGTCGCCCCGCTTGCGATGCGAAGAGGGCATCAGATCGTCTACGCCAGTTTCTGGCAGTCGTCGCAGACGCCCGCCGTCGTCCTCATCGATGCGATCGGCCGCGCGATCGCCGGCGAAACGCTGTCCGGCCTTCTGTTCAGCGCGGCGGGCGCGGCCAAGGGCGGCGTCAAGCTTTCAGGGCCGATATCGGCCGGCGGCCCCTCGATCGAGATCGGGTTTGAAAAACAAGACGGCGCTGCGAACGCTGACAGTCTCCTTGCGCTCGACCGGCTGATCGAAAACCTCGCAAAGCCCGGCAAGCCGGCGATCCTGCTGCTCGATGAAGTTCAGGAACTTGCGAAGGATAAATCAAACGAGCCGCTGATCGCCGCCTTGCGCACCAGCTTCGACAAACAGTCGAACGGCGTCCGCGTGATTTTCACTGGTTCGAACCAGGACGGACTGCGCCGGATGTTCAGCGCCCGGTCGGCGCCGTTCTTCCATTTCGCGTCGGAGATCGACTTGCCTCGCCTGGACGAGGCCTTTGTCGATCACATGATCGCAGCGTTCCAGAAAGCGACCGCGCGCTTGCTCGACCGGGCGTCAATGATTGCAGCCTTCAATGAACTCGACGCCAGCCCCTACCTCTTTCGCCTGCTCATCGACGAAATGCTTCCCAATCCGGACCTGAAGCCGAAAGCGGCGCTGGTGCGCATTCGCGGCCGCATTCACACGGCTCTGGGTTTTGAAGACCAATGGTCGCGGCTGAACCTTCTGCAACGCGCCGTCGCCGTTGCGCTCGCCGAGGGCGTTGAAAAGCCGTTCTCTGAGGAGTCGGTCCGCACGCTCGCTCGCCACGTCGGCGACAAGTCGCTGACGACCGGGCGCGTTCAGACCGCCCTGAAAAAGCTTTCAAAGGAAGGGCTGGCGGCCTCGCATACCGGCCGATGGAAGCTCGAAGACGCCGAGTTCGGCAAATTCGCGCTTGAGAAATCGATCCCCAGGTGAATACTGGTCAGCCGCAAATCGAGACAGGCGGCGCCGCGACGAAACCTGAAAGGCGATCGATGACAGGATGGTTCCGGGTCAAGCTGTGGAAGCGCGTCTTTCTGGGCTTGATTCTGGGCGTTCTGTTCGGGGTCCTCGTCTCGCGCACGATGGCGCCGGCGGGCGCCGTGGCGCTGCTTTCGGAGATCAGGGTCGCCGGCGATCTCTTCATCGCGCTCATTCGCCTCGTCATCGTGCCGCTGATCTTCCTGACGCTCGTCGCGGGCGTCGCCGCGCTCGGCGATCCCGCAAGGCTCGGCACCATCGGACTGAAGACGATCGCGCTCTATCTCCTCACGACCGTCATCGCCAACGTCATCGGTCTCGGCATGGGCGCGCTGTTCCAGCCGGGCAGGGGCGTCGATCTCGGGGGAACGGCGCCGCGCGCGGTGACGACGGACTCAAGCGGCCTCCTCGAACGCCTCGTCGCCATGGCGTCGAAGAACCCTTTCGAAGGGTTGACGGCGGGCGACGCCAGAACGCTTGCGCTCACTCTCATCCTCTTCGTCGCCGGCGCCGTCGCAGCCTCACTGTCGATGCGCGCAGGCGAGCGGCGCGCGTCCTCGGCGATCGCTTTCGCGGCGCTTTTCGCCCTTGGCGTCGCCGGCGCCTCTGCTGACATCCTCGTCGTCATTTTCGTGTCGCTCGTCTGCGGCGTCATCCTTCTTTTCTCGCGCAGCGCGGCGACGGCCTCGTTCTTTTCTTTCGCTTCCGACAAGGTGCTCGTCGTCACGCACTGGATCATGGAGCTTGCGCCCTTCGGCGTCTTCGCGCTCATCGCCTATGTCGCGGGCGTCAAGGGGCTCGAAACCTTCACCGCGGTCGCCAGCCTCGCCGCCGCCGTTTATCTTGGCTGTTTTCTTCATTTGGGGCTCGTTTATGGCGGCCTCATCAAGTTCGGGCTGGGCCTGCCCTTCGTGAATTTTTTTCGCGGCGTTCTCGATGCGATGATGGTCGCCTTCTCGACCTCCTCATCGTCGGCGACGCTGCCCGTCACCATCGCCAGCGTTTCCGGCAATCTCGGCGTCTCGAAGTCAATCGCGGGATCCGTGCTGCCGCTCGGCGCGACGATCAACATGGACGGCACCGCGCTCTATCTCGGCATCGTCGCGCTCTTCACCGCGCAGGCCTTCGGCTACCCGATCGAGCCGCACCATTATCCGCTGATCGCGCTCACCGCCGGGCTCGTCTCGATCGGCGCGGCGGGCATTCCGTCCGCCTCGCTTTTCCTTCTTGCGACCGTCCTTGACGTCTTCGGCGTCAGCGCGGAGCACACCGCCCTCGTCGTTGGCTTCATCTTCCCCTTCGACCGCCCGCTCGACATGATGCGCACAGTCGTCAACGTCACGGGCGACGCGGCGGTCGCAACGACGGTCGCGAAATGGGAGGGGGAGCTCGACGAAGCGGTGTTCCGGGCAAGGCCCGGGCAGTGATGAGGCGCACGCCGCAGCGAGCGGATATCCCGTCTGGGTGACCGCAGTGCGGATGATCGCGACCATCGCCCGGTTGGCGCGAGCAATGATGGCGGCTCAGGTTATTTTTCAACAGAAGCGCACGCGCTGCGCGATCTCGGCGTTCTTTCACGCGCCTGAAACGCGACTGTCATGAAAGCGGCCTAGGCCGGCCGGCGTCGATCAAGAATCGGCCGCCCGCTTTCATGGAGAAACAAGCGATGAGCTTCGGCGAACATGGCCTTCCGGCCGCTGCAGCACTCAACGACGACAGCGAGAACATTCCTTCCAATCGTTCGGGCAACCGTCCATTCCGCGAGGTCCTCACCGCTGCGGCGTCGCGCCGCGCTCTCTTGCAGGGCTCTCTCGCGGCTGCCGCCGCGGGGTTTCTTGCGCCGGCGGCGCTGGCTGGCCCGCAAGGCGCGGGCCGCGGCCGCGGCGGCCTGGTCAATTTCCGTGAACTGACGATCGCGGAAGCCAATGTCGACCGCACGATGCCCAGCATTTCTGCGGATTATGAATATCAGGTGCTGATCCCCTGGGGCACGCCGCTGTCGCCGGGCGTCGTCGAGTACGCGGGCGATCCTGTTCGCCGTCCGACGTCGGCCGAGGCTGCGCTGCAGGTCGGCATCGGCCATGACGGCATGTTCTTTTTCCCCTTTGACGGCCCCGGCCGCGGCCGGAGGATCGGCCGCAACAGCAGGGTCGGCGTTCTCTGCGTCAATCACGAGTTCGGCGAGACACCCCATGTCCTCGGCAAGCCGGCGCCGACGTCGCTCGAAGACGTCCGCGTCATGCAGCACGTTCACGGGGTTTCCGTGGTCGCGATCGCAGAAAAATTCGGGAAGTGGGACGTCATAACGCCAAGCCGCTTCAACCGGCGCATTCACGTCAACACGCCGGTCGACTTCTCCGGACCTGCGGCGGCGTCTGCGCTCTTGCAAAACCCCGCCGGCAATGTCGCGCTCGGCACGGTGAACAATTGCGGCTCGGGACCGACGCCCTGGGGCACTTACCTTACCTGCGAAGAAAACTTCAACGGCTATTTCGGCGCCACGGGCGCCTTCGCGGCGACGCCCGAACAGGCCCGTCTCGGCCTCAACAGCACGGGCTTCGGCTATGCCTGGCACTTCTTCGA
>CAZGXT010000029.1:0-22202 GCA_964529675.1 uncultured Caulobacterales bacterium | reverse complement strand
GCGAAATTCATCATGTCCTTCGCCAATATCGGCCTCGTGCCGGATTCGGGAAGCTCATGGGCCTTGCCGCGCCTTGCCGGGCAGGCGCGCGCGCTCGGCCTTGCGCTGACGGGCGAGCCTTTGCCCGCCGAAACCGCCGCGGATTGGGGCCTCATCTGGAAGTGCGTCGACGACGACAAACTCGGCGAGGAAACGGAACCGCTCGCCGCGAAGTTCGCAGTCGCGCCGACGCGCGGTCTCGCCGAGACGAAGAAGCTTATTCGCGGCGCCTTTTCGCGCACGCTGTCCGAACAGCTCGACCTGGAGCGCGACCAGATGCGCATGCTTGGACGCAGCGAGGATTATCGCGAAGGGGTCGATGCGTTTTTGAACAAGCGGAAACCTGACTTCAAAGGCAAATAACCCTCTCCGCTCATCCCGGCGAGAGCCGGAATGCGCGGGAGAAGGCGGAAGGAGAATACATGACGACTATCACCCTCAAAAGCTACGCCCTCGACAAGTGGACTGCAGGCGCCGGCGCCGGGACTGAGATTCCTTCCGCGGTTACAGGCGAAGCCGTCGCGCGCTATTCGCCCGCTGCGCTCGATTTCCGCGCAATGGCCGCGCATGCGCGCGAAATCGGCGGGCCGAACCTCCGCAAGCTGACCTTTCTTGAGCGCGCGGCGATCGTCAAAGCGCTCGGGACCGCGATCATGGACCGCAAGGAGGAGCTTTACGCCCTCAACTTCCACACCGGCGCGACGCGGAAAGACGGCTGGATCGACATTGAAGGCGGCGCCGGCACGCTGTTTTCGATGGCGTCGAAGGCCAAGCGCGAGCTTCCCGACGATGTCATCCTGATCGACGGCGCCGTCGAGCAGATCTCGCGCGAGGGGACGTTCGTCGCGCAGCACATCCTGACCTCGCTGAAGGGCGTCGCTGTGCACATCAACGCCTTCAACTTTCCGGTCTGGGGAATGCTTGAAAAGCTCAGCATTTCACTGATCGCGGGCGTCCCGGCGATCGTCAAACCAGCGACCGCCACCGCCTATCTCGCCGAGGCGGCGTTCCGTGTACTGATTGGGACGGACAAGGTCCCGGCGGGGGCGTTGCAGCTTGTCATCGGACCGACGGGCGATCTCTTCGACCATCTCACCGGGCAGGATGTCGTCTCCTTCACCGGTTCGGCGGCGACGGCCGCGAAGCTGAAGAGCCATCCCGTCATCATCCGCGAAAGCGTCCGCTTCATTTCAGAGCAGGACAGCCTCAACGCCGCGATGCTCGCCCCCGACGCGACGGCGGAGGCGCCGGAGTTCCAGCTCTTCGTGAAGGAAGTCGTGCGCGAGATGACGGTGAAGGCGGGGCAGAAATGCACCGCCATCCGCCGCGCGCTCGCGCCCGCCGCGCTGCTGCCCGCCGCGGAAAAGGCGATCGCCGACGCTCTCGCGAAGACGACGATCGGCGATCCCGCGCGCGAGGACGTGCGTATGGGCGCCCTCGTCAGCCTCGGTCAGCGCGCCGATGTCGAGGCGCGCCTTGCCGATCTCTCTCGCGAGGCGCGCGTCGCTTTCAGCGCCAATCCATCGCCCATCGGCGCCGACGCGCAGGGCGCCTTCGTCGCGCCGACGCTTCTTGTCTGCGACGACCCGGTGCGCGCGCGCGCCGTGCACGAGGTCGAAGCGTTCGGCCCCGTCGCGACGCTGATGCCTTATCATACGCTTGATGACGCTGTTGCGCTTCTCAATCGCGGCGGCGGTTCGCTTGTGATGTCCCTCTTCACGCATGACGCACAGAGCGCGCGCGAGGTCATCCTCGGCGCCGCCTCCTTCCACGGGCGCGTCATCGTCATCGACCGCGACTGCGCGAAAGAACAGACGGGCCACGGATCGCCGCTGCCGGCGCTTGTTCATGGCGGGCCGGGCCGGGCGGGCGGCGGCGAGGAAATGGGCGGCATGCGAGGCCTGTCGCACTACATGCAGAGGACCGCCGTGCAAGGCTCCCCCGCCGTCTTGCGCGCGGTCACCGGGCGCTGGGTCAAAGGCGCCGGCGTCGAGAAGAATGCGCCGCACCCGTTCCGCTACCGCTTCGGCGAGCTTGAAATCGGCAAGACGATCGAGACCGCGTCGCGCACCATCTCGCTCGACGATATCGAGCACTTCGCGCATTTCACCGGCGACACTTTCTACGCCCATATGGACGAGGCGGCGGCCAAGGCGAACCCCTTCTTCCCGGGGCGGGTCGCGCATGGCTATCTCATTCTTTCCTTCGCTGCGGGCCTCTTCGTCGACCCCGCGCCCGGTCCCGTGCTCGCCAATTACGGACTTGACGAGTTGCGGTTCCTCACCCCCGCCTCGCCCGGCGATTCGATCCGTGTACGGCTGACCGCGAAGGCGAAGAAAAAGCGCAATGACGACTATGGCGAGGTGAAATGGGACGTGACGGTCCTCAACCAGAAGGACGAGACCGTCGCGACGTATGAACTCCTCACCATGAACGCCTTCTGACATGCCTGCCGCCGGCTACGCCCCTCTCCTCGACGACGGCGAAAAACTCTCCCATGCTGAGCTTGCGGCGCTCCAGCTGAGGCGCCTGAAAGAGACGGTCGCGCACGCCTGCAAGAACTCAGCGCATTATCGGCGCGCGTTTGACAGGGCCGGCGTGAAGCCGGAGGACCTCGACGCCCTCGCCGATCTCGCGAAGTTCCCTTTCACGACGAAGGCCGACCTGCGCGACAACTATCCCTTCGGCTTCTTCGCCGTGCCGCAGTCGGAAGTCGTGCGGGTTCACGCCTCCTCCGGCACCACCGGCAAGCCGACCGTCGTCGGCTATTCAAGGCGCGACATCGAGACCTGGGCGGGGCTCGTCGCGCGCTCCATCCGCGCGGCGGGCGGCCGGCCCGGCATGAAGGTGCATGTATCCTACGGGTACGGATTGTTCACCGGCGGTCTCGGCGCCCATTACGGCGCGGAGGCCCTCGGCTGCACGGTCATCCCGATGTCGGGCGGGCAAACCGAGAAGCAGGTGCAGCTCATCTGCGACTTTGAGCCCGACATCATCATGGTGACGCCGAGCTATATGCTCGCGATCCTCGACGAGTTCCGGCGGCAAGGGATCGACGCCCGGAAATCCTCGCTCAAGATCGGCATCTTCGGCGCCGAGCCCTGGACGGAAGCGATGCGCCGCGAGATCGAGGACGCCTTCGCCATCGACGCCGTCGACATTTACGGCCTCTCCGAAGTGATGGGCCCCGGCGTCGCCAATGAGTGCGTCGAGACGAAAGACGGCCTCACCGTCTGGGAGGATCATTTCTACCCGGAGATCGTCGATCCGGAGACCGGGGCGGTCCTGCCGGCGGGCGAGACCGGCGAGCTCGTCTTCACCTCGCTGACGAAGGAAGCGACGCCCGTCATCCGCTACCGCACGCGGGACCTGACGCGGCTCCTCCCCGGCACGGCGCGCGCGATGCGGCGCATCGAAAGGATTTCCGGCCGCTGCGACGACATGCTGATCATTCGCGGCGTCAATGTTTTTCCGTCACAGGTCGAGGAGCAGATCCTGAAGACGCCGGGCCTTGCGCCGCATTATTTGCTCGAAGTGACGCGCGAGGGCCGGATGGACGCGCTGAAGATCATCGTCGAGGCGCGCGCGGGCGCCGACGCGGCCGCCGCTGCGACGGGGCTGAGGCATCATGTCAAGACGATGATCGGCGTTTCCGCAGCGGTTGAAGTCGTCCCGGCCGGCGCGATCGAGCGCTCCGCCGGCAAGGCAAGACGCGTGCGCGACCTGCGCCCGAAAGGCGTCTGATGGCGAGGACGCAAGCGGAAGATTACGGAGAGAAGCGCGCCGCGATCGTCGGGGAGGCGGCGAAGCTTTTCGCCGCGCGCGGTTTCGACGGCGCCTCGCTCGCCGACCTGGCGACCGCCTGCGGCATGTCGAAATCGCTCTTCTATCACTATTATCCGTCGAAGGAGGCGATCCTTCACGCCGTCATGGACGGCCATATGGAGGACCTCCTGACCGCGATCGATGATCCGTCTGCGGACGATCCCGCGCGCGCGCTGCAAGCCTTCGCACGGAGGCTTCTGCGTCTCTACGCCGGCGCGGCCGACCGGCAGAAGGTGCTTCTCTACGAGCTTGCGCGCCTGCCCGCCGCGGAACGGCGCGCCATCGTCGCCAAGGAGAAGAAACTGGTCGCGCATGTCGAGGCGATCCTTGCGCGCGCAGCGCCCAAAGCAGACCGCGCGCCGCTTCGCGCCCGCGCGATGCTGTTCTTCGGCATGCTCAACTGGACGCACACCTGGCTGAAGCCGGGCGCCGGCCTCTCCCGCGACGACGTCGCCGATCTTGCAGCGAAAACGGCGCTCGCCGCCGCCTGACCGGATCAAGGAAAGACCTGCCAGCCCTCGGCGGCCTTGGCCTCGCCGAACTTGACGAGCGCTTTCATGAAGGCGGGGTCGAAAATGCTTCCGGGCGCGGGGCGCAAGGACGTGTCGTCAGCGGTCTGGAAGAAAATCTCCGCAGCGGGATTGCTGAGCCGCACGGCGGCGAGCGAGTCGATTTCATTCTGGTTGAGGATGATCCTGACCGCGCGCTTGGCGTTCGGCAACGCGCCGGCCCTGGCGTCGATATCCGCATCTCCGGCGATCGTCGATTGGCCGTTGCGGATGACGTAGAAGACCGGCCGCGGCGCCATGGCGTCGGCGCGCCGCCAGTGCGCGTCCTTGACGCCGTCGCAAAGGGCGCCCGGCTCTTCCGTTCGCCGCCTTTGGCAGGCCGTCTCGTCGACGACCGCCTTGCGCGCCTTCGCCATCATCTGGCTGACGCTCGCTTCGAACACCGCGCGCCGGACGCCGCCGTCATACCAGGCGTGCCCGCCGGTTCTGAATTGCTGGAACTCAACCGGCACCGCCGCCGACGCCAGCATCGCCGCCGCCACGCATTCGCGCGCCGGCCTGTCGCGCCCTTGCGCGATCTCCTTCAGGTTCGCCGCGAACAGCGCGCCCGACCGCGCCTCGACAAAGCCGACAAAGGCCGGCGCCCCGCCCGCCGCGAGCCGCTTCAGCCGGCAGTCCGCCGCGTCAAGGTCGGCGCAGAGCGCCTTGCGGATTTCATCGCCGAGCGGGGCGAGGCTGGCGTCCGCGCCCTGAACGACAAAGCCGGCGTCGCCATAGCGCCGGGCGAACACGTCCTCCGACGCCGGCTGGTAGAGCTGCGCAAGATCGAGAAGATCCTGGTCGGCGCGCCCGATCGGGTCGCCCGGTTCATTCGCCAGCGCGGCGAACGGCGCCTGCATCGCGCCGGTTGAAACGCCGGTGACGATCTCGAAAGCGGGCAGCGCGCCGCGGTCGGCGAGGCCTTTCAGGAAACCGGCGCCGAATGCGCCCCATTGCCCGCCGCCGGAGAGCAGCAACACCGGATAAGGCGGCGCCTCCGTCTCATCCGCGGCGCCGGCCTTCGTCGCCATGTCCATCATCGGGGCGAAGAAGGGGTTCGCAGCAGTCCCCGCGCCGGTCTCAACCGGCTGCGCATAGGATGCAAAGTCTTCGCATTCGACCTCAAGGGGTCCGGCGCTTGCGCAGGCGGCGAGCAAGAGCGGAAGGGCGAACGCGAGCAACGGCCGATCGGTCAAGGCGCAGCCTCCATCGGTCAGGTCGGATCGATTCTACCCCAAGCCGACGCAAGCGGCAAAGCGGCGCGGGGCCCGCTCTGCAGGACGCGGCCGGCGCTTCAGAGCGCAAAAAAAGCGGCTATTAATTCTTATACTGATTAAATTTTCAGGAGCGCGCTCTACCCCCGGTCGAGACAGCCCGGCCTGCATCCCAGGAACGGGAGCGAAATCCCTAAGCAAAAACAGCAGCTTCGTTGGTGAACGCGCGCGTCGCCCGAGTTATCCCCCAGGTTATCCCCCTCCTTATCCCCCTTGTTATCCCACCCCCTTTTTTCACCCGTAAAATGCGCTGGATGTGAAGAAGCGCGCCGACCCCCGCGCCGAATGGAGCCTGAAAGACGTGACCGCCCGCCCGACCTTCGCCGCCGCGCCTGCGCCCGCCCCGTTCACGGGCGCGGAAGGCGTCGCGCCGGGGCGAGGGAAAGTCCGCATTGTACGGACAAAACCGCTGGAGGCCGCGGAAATGGCGGGGTCATCCTCGGCGCGGCGCGCCGCCAGGTCCGGCGAAGGCGGACGATCCGCCCTGCCCCGGCCGGCGCCCTGCGCGTCAGTCCTTCGACCGCTTCTTGCGCAGATGCGGCGCGAGCGCCTTCTTGCGCAGGCGGACGGATTTCGGCGTCACTTCGACAAGCTCGTCGTCGCCGATATAGGCGATCGCCTGTTCAAGGCTCATCCGCCGCGGCGGGACGAGGCGCATCGCTTCGTCGGCGGCCTTCGTTCGGATGTTGGTGAGCTTCTTCTCTTTCAGCGGGTTGACGTCGAGGTCGTCGTCCTTGGCGTTCTCGCCGATGATCATGCCCTGATAGACAGCCTCGCCGCCGCCGATGAACAGGAAGCCGCGCTCCTGAATGTACCAGAGGGCGTAAACGACGGAGACGCCGTCGTCGGTCGAGATGAGGACGCCGTTACGGCGGCCTTCGATCGTTCCCTTGTGCGGAGCATGCTTCAGGTAAGAGCGGTTCATGACGCCGGTGCCGCGCGTGTCGGTCAGGAATTCGCCGTGATAGCCGATCAGCGCGCGCGCCGGCGCGTGAAGGATGATGCGCGTCTTGCCGGCGCCCGACGGCTTCATCTCGACAAGCTCGCATTTCCGGCGCGTCAGCTTTTCGATGACGACGCCGGTGAACTCGTCATCGACGTCGATGAAGACTTCCTCGATCGGCTCAAGGACCTGGCCGTTCTCGTCGGTCTTCGTCACGACGCGCGGGCGCGAAACCGAAAGCTCGAAGCCCTCGCGGCGCATGTTCTCGATCAGGACGCCGAGCTGGAGTTCGCCGCGGCCGGCGACCTCCATCGCGTCGCCCTCTTCGGTGTCGCGAACGCGGATCGCGACGTCGCCCTCCGCCTGGCGCAGGAGGCGGTCGCGGATGACGCGGCTTTGCACCTTGTCGCCCTCGCGGCCGGCGAGCGGGGAATCATTCGCCGAGATGGTGATGGCGAGCGTCGGCGGGTCGATCGGCTGGGCCGGAATGATCGTGTCGTTCTCAAGATCGCACAGCGTGTCGGCGACCGAGGCGTCGCCGAAGCCCGCCATCGCGACGATGTCGCCAGGCTCGGCGCTCTCGACCGGCTGGCGCTTCAACCCGCGAAAGGCGAGCACCTTGGTGATCCTGACGCGCTCGATCTCGGAGCCGTCGACGGCGAGCGCCTTCATGGTGACGCCGGGACGGGCGATGCCCGAGACGATGCGTCCGGTCAGGATGCGGCCGAGGTAAGGGTCGGCTTCGAGCGTCGTCGCCAGCATCCTGAACGGCTGCGCGGCCGCGCCCTCGGCCAGCGCCGGCGGGGGCACATGCGCGATAATTCGTTCAAAGAGCGGTTTCAGGTTTTCGCGCGGCCCGTCGAGGGTATGCGAGGCCCAGCCGTCGCGGCCCGAGGCGTAAACGACCGGGAAGTCGAGTTGCTCCGAAGAGGCGCCGAGCGCGGCGAACAGGTCGAAGGTGAGATTGAGCGCCTCATCGGGATCGGCCTGCGGCCGGTCGACCTTGTTGAGGACGACGATCGGGCGAAGGCCGAGCGCGAGCGCCTTCGACAGCACGAATTTCGTCTGCGGCATCGGCCCTTCGGCGGCGTCGATCAGCAGAAGGCAGCCGTCGACCATCGACAGGATCCGCTCGACCTCGCCGCCGAAATCGGCGTGGCCCGGCGTGTCGACGATGTTGATGCGCACGGGGCTCGCCCCTTCCTCCCAGAGGACGCTCGTGCATTTGGCCAGAATGGTGATGCCGCGCTCGCGCTCGATGTCGTTCGAGTCCATCGCGCGCTCGGCCATTTCGGTGTTGGCGCGGACAGTCCCCGACTGGCGCAGCAGCGCATCGACGAGGGTCGTCTTCCCATGGTCGACATGCGCGATGATGGCGATATTGCGAAGGGCGGTCATAGCGGATTTCGGTCTTTCGGCCCGGGGTCAGGGGGCGCAGGGGCGCAAGCAGCGCCGCACGGCAGGCGGCAGGCCTGTCGCCGAATTTCTGCTGCAGCGCAAGAGGCAGGACCCCGGCGGCTCCCTCCTGGAGGTCCGATTTCAGGCTGCAGCCAAGAAGCCACATCGCTGATCTGTTACGGATCCGTCACCGCGCCGTCACGGCCGGCCCGTCATAGCTCCAGCCGGGCAACGGTGGAGATACCCATGATCCTCAAGGTGTTTAGACTGACGACGGCGTCGGCGCTCGCGATTGCGGCTGCTTTGGGCGCGGCGAGCGCGGCGGTGATCGAAGGCCGGGTGACCGACGGGGCGGGCGCAACGCCGCTCGACGGCGCCCTCGTTCGCGTCGAGGAGACAGGCCAGGTCGTGGCGGCGGGCCGCGACGGCCGTTTCCGCATCGCCGCCCTGCCGGCGGGGTCCTATACGCTGATCGTGACCTATGTGGGGGCCGAGCAGCAGCGTTTCACGGTGACGCTTGAGTCGGACGATGCGGTGGCGCGACCTGACCTTCGGATCGGCGCTGACCTTGAAGTCTTCGACAACGTGCTCGTCGTCGGCCAGCGCGGCGCTCTGAACTCCGCGCTCAGCCAGCAGCGCGCCTCTGACAAGGTCATCACCGTCATCGCCTCGGACGCGATCGGCCAGTTGCCCGACGAAAACGTCGCCGAAGCAGCGCGCCGCGCCGCCGGCATCAACATTCTGAACGATCAGGGCGAAGGCCGCTTCATCTCCGTGCGCGGCGCGGACCCGAACTTCGTGTCGACGACGATCAACGGCGTGCGCATCCCCTCGCCCGAGGCCGAAGCGCGTCAGACCCCGCTTGACGTCATCGACAGCGACATCCTGTCCGCCATTGTGATCACCAAATCGCTCACCCCGGACATCGACGCGGACTCGATCGGCGGCAATGTCGAAATCCGCACGCTGTCAGGCCTCGACCAGAAAAACCTTCTGTTCAAGCTGAAGGCCGCCGGCCTTTACGCCAACCAGACCGAAGATTTCGGCCACCGTTATTCGGCGATCGCCGCGAACCAGTTTCTCGACGGGCGTTTCGGCGTCGCGGCGTCGGCCGCCTGGCAGCGGCGCAATTTCGGGTCGGAAAACATCGAAGTCGACGGCCCGGAATATCTCTTTGAGGGCGATATCGCCTACCCCGCCGAGCTTGAACAGCGCGACTACCTCATCACCCGCCAGCGCTTCACCGGCTCGCTCAACCTCGATTATCAGGCGACGGATGCGCTGAAATTCTACGTCACCGGCATCTACTCCGAATTCAGCGACGACGAGATCCGCACCCGGAGCGAGAACAAGTTCGGCGACGGCGTCTTTGATCCGGCGGCGAGCGGGGCGAGCGTCGCCGTGATCCAGGCGAGCGAGGACGACGAATATGAAGTCGACCGCGATGTCAGAAGCCGCTTTGAGGAGCAGACGATCTATTCGATCGTCGGCGGCGCCGACTACCAGACCGACAGGTTCTCCTTCGACTGGTCGGCCGCCTATTCCTTCGCCGAGGAGGACGAGCCTGACCGGACGCTGGCGGCGTTCCGCGCCAATTTCGACGAGGGCCTGTTCGGCGTCGACGTGTCAGACGGCATCCTGCCGCGCCTGAACTTCCCGGATGCGGCGTCGGAAGCGGCCTATTTCGACGCTGGCAATTACGAATTCGACGAATTCGAAGTGCTGAACGGCCTCACGCAGGACGACGAACTCGCCTTTACGGCGAATCTCCGCTTCGACGCCGATCTTTTCGGCGCGCCCGGCTATGTGCAGACGGGCGGCAAGGCGCGTTTGCGCGACAAGTTCTACGACGTCGATATCGACGTTTACGACGGCTTCGACGGCGATGATCTTCTGCTGTCGGACTTCAGCACTGAGCGCGACTTCCGCCTCGACCGCATCAATCCGTCAGTCGATCCGGTCGCCTTCAACAATTTCTTCGCGGCGAACGCCGGCCTCTTTGAGCTCAACGAAGTCGACTCGGCGATTGAATCGGCGGCGGCGAATTATGACGCCGAAGAAGACATCTTCGCCGGCTACGCCCTCGCCCAGCGCCAGTTCGGCGGCCGCCTCAGCGTCGTCGCCGGGGTGCGCGTCGAGCACACCAATTATCGCGCGACCGGCAATTCCGTGCTGACGCAGGAGTTTGAAACGACCTTCGCCGGCGACGTAACCGGCACGACCGATCCCAACGACGTCATTCCGGCGCCCGCCATCCCGGGCGTCTTGCTCGCGGAGGAGATCGAGTTCGAATTCGACGCCGATGAAAACGAGACGGTGCTTGAGGCCGTTCGCGTGTTCTCAACGCCCGTCGAAGCGCGCAACAGCTACACCGACGTCCTGCCGAGCGTGAACGCCAAGCTCGACGTCACGGACCAGGTCGTCGCGCGCTTCGGCTATTACAAGTCGCTCGCGCGTCCGAACATCGAGGCGGCCGCGCCGCGGATCGCGATCGAACAGGGCGAGGAGCTGGCGGCGACGGTCGGCAATCCGAACCTCGACCGCCAGCGCGCCCACAACATCGACGCGACGCTCGAATGGTATCCGGGCGGCACGGCGCTGTTCTCCGCCGGTTTCTTCTGGAAGAGCATCGACGGCTTCATCGCGCCGGTTCAGGCAAGCCGCGAGATCAACGGCGTTCTGTTCGACGAAGTCTCGACGTTCGAAAACCTCGAAAGCGCCCGCATTCTCGGGTTCGAACTGACGGCGCAGCGCTCGCTCGACTTCCTGCCCGGTCTCCTCGACGGCTTTCTCGTTTCGGCGAACTACACGTTCATCGATTCCGAGGCGACCGCGGACGGCGGGCGCGAAATCACTCTTCCCGGCCAGTCGCGTAATGTCGTCACCGGCATCATCGGCTACGAGAAGGGTCCCTTGAACCTGCGCTTTGCGACCACCTATCGCGGCGACTTTCTCGACGAGATCGGGTCGTCGGAAGACGCCGCCGGAGATCCGCTCGACCGCATCGTCGACGCCCACGTGCAGCTTGACGTCACCGGCAAATATCAGTTGACGGATCGTTTCCAGATCTTCGCAGAGGCGAAAAACGTCAACAACCGGCCGTTTGTCGCGACCGTCCGGCCTGAAGGCTTCGGCCGCCTCAATTCCCAGTTCGAGGAATACGGCTGGTCGGCGCGTTTCGGCGTGCAGTTCGTCTATTAAGAAGGAGGCGACCGGCGATGATCTCCTTTCGCGTGCGAAGCGGTTTCATCGCCGGCGCCGCCTTGCTTGCGCCGGCTTGCGCGCCGGAGCCCTCGCCGCCCGCCGCGCCGCCGCCGTCGCCCGCCGTGAGGGCGTCGGCGGAAACGGACCCCGTCGCCTCAGCCGAGGACGCCGCCGACGATCCCGCAATCTGGATCCATCCGGAAGATCCCGCGCGGAGCCTCGTTCTCGGGACGGACAAACAGCTCGGTCTCAATGTTTACCGACTGGACGGCGTTCGCGCGCAGTTTCTTCCCTCGGGACGTCTTAACAATGTTGATGTTCGGCAGGCGGTGACGCTCGGCGCCTATGCAGGCGACGTCGCCGGCGCCGGCGACCGCAGCGATAACACCGTCGTCCTCTTCGCGATCGCCCCGGACGGCGCGGTCGCCGAGGCGGGGCGGTTCGCCTCGGCGATCGCCGAACCCTATGGCTTTTGCCTTGGGCTTCCCGGCGGACGGCTGACGGCGTTCGTCACTCATAAGACCGGCGAGATCATCGCCTATGAGCCGGACGCATTCTCATCGGCGCGGGTGACCGCGCGGCTGAAGCTCTCCGGCCAGCTTGAGGGCTGCGTGTTCGACGACAACGCCGGCGTTCTTTATGTCGGCGAAGAAGCCGTCGGCGTCTGGCGTTTCGAATATGCCGGCGCGGCGACGCCGGCCCCGGCGTTGATCGACCGGGTCGGCTCGGAAACGCGCCTTGCCGCCGATGTCGAAGGCCTCGCGATCTACGCGATCGACGAGACGCGCGGCTATCTCCTCGCCTCATCGCAAGGGAACAGTATTTTCACCGTCTACGACCGCGAACGCCCAAACGCCTATCGCGGCCGCTTCGTCGTCGCCGATGGCGGCGGGCTGCGAGGCGATATCGACGGCGTCGCCGAAACGGACGGCGTTGAGGCGACGTCAGCGCCGCTGGGGCCCGATTATCCAAAAGGCGTATTCATCGCGCAGGACGGCTTCAACGCCGACCCGGACACCGGGGGGCCAAGCCCGCAGAACTTCAAGATCATCGACTGGCGCGCGATCGAAGAGGCGCTCGGCCTTCAGCCGGCGGAGGCTTCCAATCGTCCGTAACCGCATGAATAAAGAGCGCCGCCTCCCGCCGGAAGCGGCGCCCCTCGATGTCGCTCGATCAGACTCGCGTCAGATCGGACAGATCCTCATCGAGCGCAACCGCGCGCCCTTCGACGAAGATGACCGTATAGCGGACATAACCGCCCGTCGCGCCCGAAGGCATGCGCGATTTCAAGCGGATATCGACCCCCCAGCCCGGAAGGCCTTCATAGCCTTCGAGGTCGGCGATCACCCGATAGGGCTCGCTGACCACCTGGACTTTGGCGCCGCGTGCATCCGCGAGGCGGCTTTGCACATATTCAGCGGCAAGAACCGGATAATCGTCCGGGCAGGGCGTGATGTCCCCGGCGGTCGAAACGCCGAACAAGAACGCGACCCCGGCGACGGCGGAGATGGCGGATTTCAGAAAGGCCATGAGGCGATCTCCTTCAAGGTTGCGAACGGCGGCGTGGCCACTAGGGATCGTGTCACCGATCTGTTATTAAAGTGTCACGATAATGTCATATTCGCCGGCGCGGTCAATAGTTTTGCGCACCGGTTGCGCAGATTTTTTTCCGGAAGCGCGCACGGTGCGCTGAGAGCGCGCCCCCGCCGTCACAATCGCCGAAAATCTTGCGCAACAGCCATGCCGCCTTTGGCGTTGGGGCGCAGGCCGGATAGGCTCCCTTTCGGGGCCGGCAGAGCAGGCAGAAAGAGGGGTCAGAATGGCTAGGACGCTTGAGCGCTCCGTCAGGTTCGTCGAACCGGGGCGCTACATCCTTAATATGCTCCTGTTCCTGACCGCGGCCGGGGCGGTCGTCTTCTACTTGTCGCCCTGGAGCCCGCAGCCGACGACCCTCCTCGTCGACGCCTTCAACGCCAACCGAGCGCTCAACGGGCTGATCATTTTCGTTCTCGTTTTCGGCATCATCTATTACCTGCGCGCCGCAGGCGTGGTGCAGCCGGCGATCCGCTGGGCCGAAGCCTTCCGCGACGATGCGCGCCTGCCCCGCGCGCCGGTCCTCCTCGGCGCGATGGCGCGCGTGCTCATCGTTCCCGATCCGGACTCCGCGACGCGCCGCGACCGGCGCCGCAGCGCGATCACGCCTGAAGAGACGCGGGCCGTTCTCGATTCGATCGGCACACGGATGGATGAGAGCCGCGACACCGGCCGCTATATCGGCAACCTGCTCGTCTTTCTCGGCCTGCTCGGAACCTTCTGGGGCCTTATCGCGACGGTCAACGGCGTCGCCGCCGTGATCGGCGATCTCGCAAGCTCCGGCGGCGAGGCGGAAGACGCGATCACGCAGCTCATCGCGAACTTGCGCGAACCGTTGTCCGGCATGGGCGTTGCGTTTTCGTCTTCGCTGTTCGGACTTTCAGGATCGCTGGTGCTCGGCTTCCTCGACCTGCAGGCGAGCCAGGCGCACGGCCAGTTCTACACCGACATCGAAGACTGGCTGACGGGAATGACCGAGGCGCGTTCGCCGTCGACGGCCCCGCGCTCATCCTTGAGCGGCGCGGAGGACGGGTTCACGTCGCTTGAAGCGGCGCTCGGGGCCAACACCGAAGCGCTCATCAAGGCGCAGGCCGGGCAGATCGCGGAGCTGAAAGACGAAATCCGCGCGCTCAACCGCACGCTCATTCGCGGGTCGAAGGAGTAGTCCCTTGGCGCGCCGCCGGAGATCATCAGAGGCCAATATCTGGCCGGGCTTCGTCGACGGACTGTCGACGTTGCTCCTGGTGCTGATGTTCGTCCTCTCGATCTTCGTCGTCGCGCAGTTCTATCTCGGCTCGAAACTCAACGTCGTGAAGGACGAACTGGCGACGAAAGACTCAGAGCTCGCCCGCCTCACCGCCCGCATCAACGAACTCGCCGAGCAGCTCGGTCTGGCGCAAGCGGAAAAAGACAAACTGGCGGCGAGCATTCTCGCGCTCGAAACGACGATCGCCGACAGGGACGCGCAACTATCCGCCGCGACCGCCGCGCTCGCCGCCGCACAATCCGCTGTCTCCGCCAGCGCCGAAGAACTGCAGGCGGAGAAAGTGCTGACCGAGGACCAGAAATCGCAGATCGCGACCTTGAACGCCCAGCTCGCCGCGCTGCGCCGCCAGCTGCAAAGCCTTCAGGAAGCGCTCGAAGCGGCGGAGGCGAAAGACAAGGAACAGAACGCGCAGATCGAGAACCTGTCCCAGCGCCTCAACGCCGCGCTTGCGCGCAAGGTGCAGGAACTGCAGGAAGTCCGCTCGCGCTTTTTCGAAGCGCTGCGGACCGCGCTCGCCGGACGCACCGACGTAAGGGTTGTCAGCGACCGCTTCGTTCTCGGCAGCGACGTGTTGTTCGGCTCCTGCTCCGCCGCCGTCAGCGAGACTGGCAAGATCGAACTCGACAAGATCGCGGCCGTTCTCCTCGACATCAAGGACGACATTCCGGCGGACGTCGAATGGGTGTTGCGCGTCGAAGGCCACGCCGACGCGGTCCCTCTCGGCGCGGCGTGTTCGCAGCGTTTCTCCTCAAACCTCGACCTCTCCGCCAAGCGCGCCGTCTCGGTCGCGGAGTATCTGCGGTCGCGGAACGTGCCCGCAAAACGCCTGATGGCGACGGGTCTCGGTTCCGAATGGCCGTTTGCGGCGGGATACTCGGCGACGGCGCTCGCGCAGAACCGGCGCATCGAGTTCAAGCTGGATGCGCGGTAGACGCATGACCGGCAGGAGGCGTAAATTGTCAGCGGAGGGCGCCGGCGAAGGCGCCAAGGGGGTGACGATGAACGCTGTTCCTTTCCTGCGAAGGGCTGCGGCCCTCGCCGGCGCCGCGGCGGTTTTCGCTGTCGGCGCACCTGCACAGGCGCAAGAAGACGATGCGGCGGCGGAGCGATTGCGCGCCAGCGCGCAGGCGCGCGCGCTGACAGTTCCGCGAGAAAATCCGCCGGAGATCGGCGCCCCGGCGCGCGCGGTCGTCGACGGCGAAATCAACTGGACCGAGATGAGAACGCAGCTCGCGATCAGCGCGCGCCGCGATATCTCGGCGCAGCAGACGGTGACCCGCGTCGTCGCCCGCCCGCCCGGCATGCGCGCGACGAGCGCCGACCGGTTCAGGAGCGTGCGCGCGGTCGAGGTCAATCGCGCGCAGGTTCCGGTGCTGGCCCCGGAGGGCGACAGGATCGTCGCGACGCTGAAAGTCTACGCGCAGGGCGATTCCTATTCGGCGACCGCCGACGTCGCTGACGGCGTCGCGATGCGGATGTCGGGCGCGAAGAAAAAGCTGGTGCTCGGCGACGCCAGGGCGGCGCGCGCGAAAGTAGCCGCGATGCGCCGGGAGCAGCGGACGCTTGAAAACATCGGCGCCCCCTATCTCATCACCCGCAGCGACAGCGCGACCGATCTTTCCTTTGCGAAATTCGGCGCCGGCTACGTGCTCTCGCTGATGTGCGACGAGCCTGAGACGGATCTGCGCTGCACGGGCGACGACTTTATCGTCAGCCTCGCATCGAACCTGATGCTGCTCAATCCGGAAGCGGGAGGCGAATGATGTCGGACCGCAGAAACGCCCAAAGCGGGCGCGCAGTCCTTATTCTCCTGATTCTCCTCATCCTCGCCGCGCTCGGCTGGTGGTGGTGGCGCAATGGCGGCGCGGTGCTGCCGCCCGCCGATGACCCCGGCGCCGGAGAAGTCGATCCGCTACCGGACCATGAAGAGCCCCTGCCCGGCGATGATGAACCGGCTGACGAACCGGAAGAGCCGCCGGTCCTGACCGATCCCGACGGCGCCGTGTTCAGCTATCTGCCGGTCGGCGAGTTGCTGCCGAGTTCAGGGCCGGGCTTCACCGACGAAACCGTCTACCGGACCTCGATCGCTTTTCCGACCGAGGACCCGGTCTACCTCAACAGCCAGGTCTACCGCTTCGGCGGCGGCCTCGGCTCCGTCAACGGCATGAACGGCGCGCAGTGCGACGCGCGCAATTACGAATATCCCTGGCAGGACACTTTCTGCGAAAAGCGCGACCGCAACCAGCCGCTCTGCCCCGGCGGCGGGCACGAGGGGCTCGACATCCGCCCGCACAGCTGCGTTAAAAACGTCCACTGGGCCGTGGCGGTCGAAGACGCGCGCGTCATCGACGTGCGGCGCCACTGGGTGACGCTGCAGACGGACGCCGGCACCATCTACAATTATCTCCATCTCAACATGGGCGAACTCGCCGTCTCCGAAGGACAGCAGCTCACGAAGGGCGACCGCATCGGCAAGATCTCGAACGACTTCTTCAAATCGGACGGAACAAGCGTGCCGACGACGACGCATCTCCACTTCGAAATGTATGAGAACTATGTCGCCGAACCCGCCGACGAGCCCCTGTTCACCAAGGTGAACCCCTATATGACGCTCGTCGCCGCTTATGAAAGAAAGCTGCGCGGCGCGCCATGACGACAAGCGTTTCAGGCGGCTGCCAGTGCGGAAAGGTGCGGTACCGGATCGCCGGACCGCTTTCGAACCCGCATGTCTGTCATTGCCGGATGTGCCAGAAGGCCGCCGGCAATTTCTTCCTGCCGCTCGTCAACGCCCATAAGAACGACGTCGCCTGGACGCGGGGCGCGCCGGCGCATTTCCATTCCTCCGATAATGTGCGGCGCGGCTTTTGCGCCGACTGCGGCACGCCGCTCACCTTCGAAACGCTGAATGCGCGCCACCTCAACGTGACGATCGGCAGCCTCGATGATCCGGCCGCCGTGAAGCCGGCGACGCAGGACGGCGTCGAGGCGCGGATCGGCTGGATGAAAGACCTTGCCGAACTGCCGGAGGTCTTCACCGACGCGCCCGCCGCCGTCAATCATCAGCACCCGGACCATGACACCGATGCCTGGCCGCCGCGCTGACGCGCCCCCGCCCATCGCCGCCGAGGAGCGCCGCCGCCGCGTCGAAGCGCTGCGCGCCGCGATGGACCGCGCCAAGGCGTCAGCCGTCCTTCTCGGCTCGACGTCGAGCCTTCGCTATTTCACCGGGATCGACTGGCGTCCCTCGGAGCGCTTCTGCGGCGCGCTCATTTCGGCGACGCGGATTGATTATATCGCGCCGCGTTTCGAGCTTGAAAAGGTCGCCGGCCTCATCACGCTCGCCGGCGACATCGCAACATGGGAGGAAGAGGAAAGCCCATGGCGGCTGATCGCGACGCTTGCGCCGACGGGGGCGGGCGCGGCGGCCCTGGACCCGGACCTGCCGCTCTTCATGTATCGGGGCCTCAGGCGGGAGATCGACGACGCCCGTCTCGGCGACGCCGCCCCTCTTGTCGGGCCGCTGCGCGCGCGGAAATCCGCGGCCGAAATCGCATTGATGGCGCACGCCAAGCGCCTGACGCTTGAGGCGCAGCGCCGCGCGCACGGGTTCCTGCGGGCCGGCGTCATGGCGAGCGATGTCGAACGCTTCATCGACGAGACGCACAGATCGCTCGGCGCGGACGGCGGCTCGACCTTTTGCATCGTCGCCTTCGGCGCCGACACCGCCCTTCCCCACGGACCGGAGAAAGATCGTGCGCTCGCGGAGGACGACGCCGTCCTCATCGACACCGGCTGCCGCGTCGACGGCTATAACTCTGACATCACGCGCAGCTACGTCTTCGGTCATCCGTGTACGGACTATTTGAGCGCGTGGGAGGCCGAGAAGGACGCTCAAAGGGCGGCGTTTGAGGCCGCGCGCCGCGGCGCGCTCTGCGAAAGCGTCGATGCGGCCGCGCGCCGGTCGCTCGAAAGGCGCGGCTACGGGCCCGGCTACGCGCTACCCGGACTGCCGCATCGCACCGGACACGGCATCGGTCTCGACATCCATGAATCGCCGAATCTCGTCCGTGGCGACCGCACGCCGCTGGACATCGGGATGTGCTTTTCAAACGAGCCGATGATCGTCGCGCCAGGAAGGTTCGGCGTTCGCCATGAAGATCATTTCTACATGAGCGCCGACGGCCCGCGCTGGTTTACAGAGCCTGCCTCGAGCCTTGACGACCCGTTCGCGAATGCGCCCGCGCTTTGAGCTCACGCTTTGCGCTGAAGGCGGCGCTGTTCGGTCACAAGCTCCTCAATCGCCGCGTCAAGCGCGATCTTGCGCGCCAACAGGCCGCGCGTATCGCCGCGCAGCCGATCGCACTCGGCTTCGGCTTCATGGCGCGAGCGCTTCAGCTCCTCTATCCTCAGCGCCGCCATGCGCCGCTTCATTTCAATCGCCGCGAATCCGTCGACATCCGATCGCGACAGCGACAATTCCGCCCGCTCGATGCAGAGCTTCGAGATTTCGGCGTCCAGCATCGAGAGCCGCAGCAGCCCCGCCCCGAGCAGCAGCTCGGCGTTCTGCAATTGCTTCCCGACGATTTCGTGCAGTTCTCTCGCCTGATGCAGCACCGTTTTCGTCATGGGCGCCTTGCTTTCTTGCGGACAATTTCGGCGAAATGAATGGCGGCGGCGATGGCGGCGAAGTGTTCGCGCCGGATTTCCTGGCCGACGTCGACGGATGCATAGATCGCCCGCGCCGTCGGCGCATCACGCCGGATCGGAACGCCGTTCGCCGCAGCAAGCTCGCGGATTCTCGCCGCCATTTCGTCGACCCCCTTCGCAACGCAGACAGGCGGGCCGGACTTCGGTCCCTCCCACTTGAGCGCGACGGCGTAATGCTCCGGATTGACGACGATGACGTTCGCCTTCGGCACGTCAGCGAGCATGCGGTTCGTAGCGACGGCCTTGGCGCGCTCTCGCCGCGCCGATTTCAGGAACGGATCGCCTTCGTTCTCTTTGGCGTCGCGCTTCACTTCCTCCAGCGTCATCATCAGGCGCTGACGCTGCCGAGCGCGCACCCAAAGGACGTCGACAAGGCCGACGGCGAGCGTGAACGCCGCCAGCCCCCCGATGAACAGGGCGATCTCGACGGAGACAAGCGCGCCGACGCTCCATCCGTGCGTAAAGGCGGCATCGGGCAGATCTTCAAAGCGCCCGGACCACAGATAAGCGAGCCCGGCGAAAACGAACACGAGGACCGATGCCGAACGGGCGAACTCCATCAGTCCGTCCGGGCCGAATTTGTGCTTCGCATTGGCGATTGGCGACAGGCGAGACCATTTCGGTTTCAACCGCGGAAGCGCGAAGACGACGCTCTGCTGCACGATAAGAGACGCCGCCGCGCCCGCCGCAGGTCCGGCGAGAAAGACAAGCGCGGGAACGCAGGCGGCGAGAATGACGGTGCGCAGCGCCCGCGAATCGAAGATCGGCGAAAAGTCTTCGGGCCGCGCCTGAAGCGCCGCCAGCGCAGCGGCCGTTTGCGGCGCCGAGAATGAGATGCCCGCCGCAATCGCAAGGTAAAGCCCGATATAAGCGGCGGCGCCGTTAAGCTCGCGCGAGACGGCGACGTCTCCTTCGCGCCGCGCCCGTTCAATCCGGGACGGCGTCGGGTCGAAACTCTTGTCCTGCGCCGACGTTTCGCTCATGGCAGGCCGGCGAGCGGCGCGATGAAGAGCGCCGATGAGAATTCAGACCACCGCGACAACACCGCCCAAGAGGAGCCGGCGACAAGCATCAGTCCGGCGAGCGCGATCGCCGGCGCGCCAACAAAAACGGCCGCCATTTGCGGCATAGCGCGGTTGGAAGCGGCGAGCGCTGCCGAATAGGCCATGCCGATCAGGACGAAGGGCGCGGCCAGCCCTAAGGTGAGCGACAGAGCCTTTGCAGACTGGCGAACGATGAAGTCCGCAGTCTCACCCGAGTTTGCGACGACGCCGAAGGGAATCATTTCATAGGTTTCGATGAGGGCGAGCGCGACTTTCACATGAAGTCCGGCCGCGCAAGCGAGCGCCAACCCCGCTGAAATGAAAATTGTCGCCAGCGGAGATTCCTGGTCGTGCCCAAGACCGGGCCCGAACAACTGCGTGATGGAGAGGGACTGCGCTGCGATCGCCCCGAAAATCTGAAAAATGAATATCGAGAGTCGGAGACTGAAACCGATGAGGAGGCCCGCGACAGTCTCGCCAACGAGCAACGCGCCAAGGGCGGTCGCGCTTTCGCCGATCGCCGGCGGGGTGATCGCCGGGGCGACGATGATCGTCAGCGCCATTGCTGCGGCGAGGCGAACGCGCGGGGGGACGCTTAGCTCACCAATACCGGGGGCGAGAAACGCGACCGCGCCCATGCGAAGAAAGACGCCGGCGAACAGAAGCCAGACATGGTCGAACTGCTCGACAAGCCTGCCGAGAATTGTCGTGAACTCAGCGGCCATCAGGCAGTGCCCACCAGCACCGGCTTCGACTGCAGATCGAGTTCGTCATAGGCGAGGACAGGATTGCGCACGCCCTTTGCGCTGAGCACGCTCCTAATGAAACGGCGCCGCTCGCCAAACGTTATGATGGCCGGCGTGATTCCCTTTTCGGCGGCTTTACGGATCTGGTCCTGTACGGCGCGGGTCAGCCTGTTGAACTCCTCCGGCGGCAAGGCCACATCTTTGACGCCCGCACTCTTCACGACTTCATGCCTCTGGAAAGTTTGTTCCCAGTCGGGCGACAATTGAATGAGAGCAATCTCGCCGCGATCATTGCGCAGCCCCGTTGAGATTTGTTTGCTAAGGCGGCGGCGAACATGCTCGGTGATCTGTTCGGCGTTTTCGCACCATGCCCGCACCTCCGCGATCGTCTCTAGAATAAGCCCGATGTTTCTGACCGAGACGCCTTCCTCAAGCAGGAGCCGGAAGACGCTTTGCGCTGTCTCAACTGGGGCTTTATCGGGGACAAGCTCGTCAATCATTTGACGCAGCGCCTCGCTGCGCGCCGGATCGCTTGTGCGAACGGCCTCATCAAGCACTCGGCGCATCGCTCGGCGGGTCATGAGCCTGCCGAAGTTCAACTTGATCGATTCAAGTAAGTGCGTTGCAAGCACTTCGCCCGGTTCGATCACTGGCGATCCCCGGGCGAGCGCTTCGTCGCGTCGATCCGCCGGCCGCCAGCGGGCCGGCGCGCCGAAAACCGGTTCGTTCACCACATCGGCCGGCGACGCCGCCGCGTCCGCTTCATCAAGGAGAACGAGGATCTGATCCTGCCGCAGCCGGAAGCGCGCATACTCGACGCCATGAATCAGGATTACATATTCTCCCGACTGAAGTTCAGCGTTGTCGGTGAGCCGGATCGGCGGGACCACGAATCCGAATTCGGCGGCGACAAAGTTTCTTATCCGCGCAATGCGCGTCTCAAGCCCCATCGAGGCGTCAAGCACCAGCGGCGCAAGGTCGAGCGCGAACTCGACCTGGATCTCATCAAGCGCAAGATGGTCCCCGAGCGTTTTTTCCGGCCGCGGGGTCGATGGTTGATCGACAGTCGCCCCGCCCTCGGTTTTGGATTTCGACTGCTGCAAGTAGAGCCCGGCCGCCGCAAGCACGGCGGAGCCGGTGAAGAAAAAGCCGAAAGGAAGACCCGGCACGACAGCGAACACCGCCATGCAGCCGGCGACCGTCATAAGCGCCAGAGGATGAGCGCCGAGCTGCCCGACGACGATCGCGTCCGTAGTCCCCGCGGCGCCGCCCTTTGACATCAGAAGCGCGGCGGCGACGGAGATGATCACGGCAGGAAGCTGCGACACCAGTCCGTCGCCGACCGTCAGGATTGAATAGGTCTCAACCGCTTCGGCGAATGAAAGACCATGCGAGCCGACGCCGACGGCGATCCCTACGATGAGGTTGAGCGCCGTGATGACGAGGCCGGCGACGGCGTCTCCCTTGACGAACTTTGATGCGCCGTCGAGGGAGCCGAAAAAAGCGGTTTCGTCCTGCTCGCGCTTGCGGCGTTCCTGCGCCTCTTCATGAGAGATAGCCCCGGCGGCGACGTCGCTGTCGATGGCGAGCTGCTTTCCGGGCATGCCGTCGAGGG
>CAZGXT010000028.1:0-23308 GCA_964529675.1 uncultured Caulobacterales bacterium | reverse complement strand
CCGCGACGACGAAATCCAGCTGACCAATTCGGACGGCTTCACGTCGCAAGCCGCGTCGGTGATCCTCTCGAAGAGCTGGGACTATCAGATGCCGGTTATCGGCACCGACGGGTCGATGAACTTCGCTCTCGGCTATGCGTGGTCGGACTCCAACAATCGCCGGGACCTGACCAGCGCCCAGTCGACATCGAACTTCGACGCGTCGGCGCTGGTCGACCGTCAGAACCCCTCGGTGGCGACGTCGGGCTTTGAGACCCGTCACAACATTACGGCGCGTCTCAACGTCAGCAACGAGTTCATCAAGGACTACCCGACGAGCTTCGGCGCCTTCTTCAGCGCCCAGCCGGGACGTCCCTACTCGTTCACCTACAATGGCGGCGGCGACTTCGCCGACTCGGCATCGGGCGTCGACAACGCCCTTCTCTACGTCCCGACCGGGATCAACGATCCGGTTCTCAGCCCGCTTTCGGACCCGAACGCGGTCGCCGCACTTGTCAACTTCATCGAGAACGATCCGCGTGCTGAATGTATTCGCGGTTTCGCCGGCCGCATCGCGCGCCGGAACGCGTGCACCAACGACTGGTTCTTCGATCTCGACCTTCGCTTCCAGCAGGCGCTGCCGGTTCCCGGCAAATGGGCTCAAGACCGCCTCGTCTTCTTCGCGGACGTCGACAACGTTCTGAACCTGATCACCGATGAGGCGAACATCCGCCGCCTCGTCAACACCAACGTCACGCTTGTCGATCTCGACAACCCGCTGGTTACGGGCGATCAGCCCTTCGACACGGCGGGCCGTCTGATCGTCTCGAACTTCGCGCCCGATTTCGGGACGCGGATTGATCGCGCGGCCTCGGTCTGGGCGCTCCAGATCGGCGTTCGTTACGAGTTCTAAGCGAAGGCTTGCTTAGTGCGGAAAGGCGGCCCTTCACCGGGCCGCCTTTTTTATGTCCGCGGCGCGGGCGGCTTCATCGCCGCGACGGCGAGCGCCGCGATCAGCGCGGCGACCGCATAGACAAGAAAGATCGGCGCGAAGCCGCCGGTCTTGTCCGCCGCCCAGCCGGCGATCGTCGGGCCGGCCATCGCGGCCGTCGCGGCGAGATTTACCGCGCCGAGGAGCGCCGGAGAATTCTTCAGGCCGAAATAGTCGATGATGAGCGCCGTCGTCGCGAAGAGCGCCATGCCGAATGCAAATCCGTCGAACAGCGCAAAAGCGACGGCGATCTCCCGCGAGGTCGCGAAGGCGAGGCACGTCATCCCGACCACATTGCCGATCAGCGCGGCGATCAGCAGCCTCTTTGCGCTGATCGTTCTGACGGCGACGCCGCCCGCCGCGCGGGAGAGCGCATTCGCCAGCGCATAAAGGCTGAGCATGCCGACGGCGAATGCCGGTGACGCGCCGAGCTTCTGGAGGTGCGCGACCGACCATGTCGAAACCGTTACGCCGCAGAAATAGGCGACGGTCAGGGCGAGCGCGATGATGATGAAGGCGGGCGTTCGCATGGCATCGCGCGTGCGCCAGGGCGCCGCCGCCGCGATCTCGGCGGGCGCGGCTTCCTCGCTCGCCCCGCGCGCATCGCCTGCAAACGCCGCGACGAGCGCCGCGCATGCGAGGACGCCGATCGCCGAGAGCCCCCAATAAAGGCGCCAGCGATCCGTCCCCGCGTTCGCCATGAAGGGCCCGATGACGCCGCCCGCCCCGCCAGCCGCGAGATAGGCGCCGATAAGCAGGCTGCGTCGCTTCGCTGACGCCGCTCGCCCCACAAGATAAGTCCCGGCGACATTGGCGAGGAGCGCAAACCCCGCGCCGATAAACGCAGCGGCGGCGAGGTAAAGGATCGCCCCCGACGCGCCCGCCATCATCGCAAAGCCGAGCGCCATGATCGCGCCGCCGGCGGCGTAGAGACGGCGTGCGCCAAGACCGTCAAGCGCCCGCGCCGCCAATGGCGAGAAAACGCCGGTCGCGAGCGCAAGCACGGTGAACCCCAGCCCCGCGGTCGTCCAGCTCCACTGGAACTCCGCGATCATCGCAGGGAGCAGCACGCCGAGTGAGGCGAAAGTCGTCGCCGTTATCAGGAAGAAAAGGAGGCTAAGCGCGCCGATGAGCGCGGAGGATTTGAGGGTCATGCAAGGAACATGGGTTGTCGTTCCGCATGCCCCGGTCTCGCCTCCCGCTCATCCCCGCGCAAGCGGGGATCCAGCGCATCAGGCGCGGAATGTCGTGGTCCTGGATTCCCGCTTGCGCGGTAATAAGCGGGATTAGAGAGGGGCCTTACTGTTCTCATGACGGCTAAAAGCTCGCCGTCAGGGATATCTGGAACTCCCGCCCGCGACCGGGCAGCGCGCCGACTTCCTCATAGACGTTCTGCACCGGGAGGAAGTACCGCTTGTCGAAGAGGTTATCGACATGCGCGGTGACGCGCAGCGCCTCGCGCTCCCAATAGATGGACGCCTTGCCGAGCGCGTAGGCGGGAAGCCGGATGGCGTTTTCGATCTTGCCGCCGGTCGTCCCGACATAAGTTCCACCCGCGGTCGCGCCGAAGGCGCCGAGGCGGGTCTCAGGCGAGGTGTAGGTGAGGAAGGCGGAGGCAAGCGCCGTCGGCGCGGTTCGGCGGCGATAGCCGTTCTGAAGTTCCGGCAGGCAGCTGGCGTTGAGGGCCGCGAACAGGCCCCCGAAACCGTCCGCCGGCGCAAGGCCGAGGCGCGCGGGCGGCAGCACGATGAATTCGCCATTGCCCGAACCGCAGGGGCCGGGCGGGGCGATGCGCGTTTCCTGCACCGTGACGGCGCCGTTGGCGCTCCAGCGGTCGCTGATCAGCCAGCGCAATTCCGCCTCAACGCCCTTCGAGGTTTCCTGATCGACATTGCCGAACGGGTCGGCGCGCGTCCGCTCCTGCCGGTAGAAAGCGAGCGAAGCGGTCAGCGCATCCGTCCCCGCCTTCAGCCCCGCTTCGACGAGTTCTGAATCGGCGACAAAATTGTCCTGATCGATGCGGTCGACCTCGACGCCGCCGGCGTCATTGGTCTCAAGCGTATTATTCTCGGCATAGGTCGCATAGGCGATGACGCCGTCTGTCAGCGCATAGCTGAGCGACGTCTCGTAACTCGCCTTGAAGTCCTCACCCTCAAAGCGCGCGAACCCCAGCGCCGGGTTGAAAATCGTCGCGCCCTCGTTGATCGACGAGGCGGTGAAGCGGTCGAGCCGTAGGCTCGCCAGCAGCGACAAGCGCTCCGTCAGCTTCGCGTTCGTCACGGCGAAGAAGGCGAGATCGGTCGTCAGCGAGGAGAGGTCGGTGTCCCATGGGACGCCGTTCGCTTCCTCCGTAAACGGATCGTCGAAAATGTCGCCGCCTGTCGGCCCGACAGTCAGGTCGCGGCGGTCGACTGCGAGGTATCCGGAAAGAAAGGTCTGGCGCGTTTCGTTGTCGTAGCGCCGCCACGACGCCCCGACGAGACTGTCGAACGAAAGAGGCCCCAGCGACCACGGGACCTCGTAGCTCGCGCGCAGTTCGACGACATCGGCCACGTATTGCGCCGCAAAGCCGTAGCTCTGGTAGAGGTCGCCGTCGAGGGAATCGTAAAACGCCTGCAGGCGCAGCTCGCCGGGTCCGGCGTCGAGCGAGAAATCCGCATAGGCCGTCGCCGTCGCCGCATCAGCGATGTCGCGATCGGAGATGAAGACGGTGCGGCGGCTGAGCGTGGCGGTTCCGACGCCGGCGTCGAGGGCGAAGGCAGGCGAGGGGAAGACGCCGAAATCGATGAACTGGCGGATATTCGACGCGCCGAAGAACGAGCCGACCGCCGCGTCGACTTCATCCGGAGTCAGCCTGCCGTCGCCGTTAAGGTCGGAGAGGTCGGTGTCGCGTCCGGTGATGTAGACGCCGTTGTCGATCAGATCCTGCGTAACGCGGTTCCAGCCGATCGTCTGGCGGTAGCCTTTCGATGAATAGAAGGCGCCGCCGATTTCGAGCGACCAGCGATCATCGCCCAGCGTCGCCGCGCCCTGGAAGAGGAAGCGCTCGGGCTCGACGCCGCGGTAGAAGCTGTCTGAGTTCTCGTATTCGAGATAGCCGTAAAGGCCGCCTTTGCGTCCGCCGAGATCAAAGGAGGCGCCCGCCGATCCGTGCGCGATGCGCTTGCCCCATGAGCCGAGCGTGCCGCCGATTTCAACCAGGCTGCCTTCCGCGCCGATGCGCCGCTGCGTCAGCGCCGTCAGCGGCGTCACATTGACGAAACCGCCGACGCGGCCCGCGCCATAGAGCGCCGGCGTCGTGCCGCGCACGACTTCGATGCGCTCGCTGGCGCCGATCGGGGTTGGAAACGTGCCGGGGTTTTCTGCGCGCTTGAAGCCGCGGAAGTAACTGTCGGCGCGATTGCCGCGGATGGTCACGCTGCCCGGCACGCCGAAGAAGCTGCCGGTGAAGGTTCCCGGCGCAATCGTTGCAAGATCGTCGACGCTATCGATGTTGAACCGCTCGATCGCCTCATCGCCGATCGCCGAAATCGCCCGCGGAATGTCGTCATAGTCAAGGTTGAGCCCGTAGACCGTGCGCGATCCTTCAAGCGCGACAAACTCCAGCGGGTCGGCGACGACGACGATCTCGTCGACCGGTTCCTGCGCCAAGGCAGGCGCCGCGGCGGAGGCGAGAAGAAGAGCGAGGAGCGCGCGCGCCGCGCCTCTTCCAGCTTGCGGCGCTGGTGAGACTTTCGGCGGACGGCTCGGCCTGCGAAAGAAAATCCGCTCATCCGCGCTTCCCCGCGAAAGCGGGGACCCAGAATCACGGGCGCAAATCTTCGTCGCCTTCGCTCCCCGCTTCCACGGGGATGAGCGGCTTAGAAGATCGACGTTCTTGCCCGATCGAGAAGCTTTGAGTCTCACAACACGCTCCGGTCCATCTCCAGACAGACTCCGGGGCGCAAAGAGTCGTCGCGCGCTTTCGCGGCCACGCGCCGCAATCGCCCCAATAAAGGGCGCAGGCGCATAGGCCGCGCGTCAGCGCGTCGCCTCTTGCGATCTTCTCCCATCCGGACTTTGACCGTCGGCTCTGGAGTCGCACCAGATCCTGCTCCGCGAGGAAATGCGCCTCGCTCGGCTCGCGGGCTGATCGGGAAATCCCGAATTACCGCCGGTGGGGACTTTCACCCCGCCCCGAAGATCGTCACTCGCGGTTCTAACCGCGCCCCCCTATATAACGGCGCGAGTTTTCGATCTCAACGCGGGCGCGCAGTCCGCCCTCTGCGACAGGACCGCCCATGAAATCGCCCCGCCGCCAGCCCGCTGAATGGACGCCGCATGAGGCGGTGTGGATCGGCTGGCCGTCCGCCGCCGATCTCTGGGAGGAAAACCTCGCCCCGGCGCAGGGCGAGGTCGCCGAGCTGATCGGCGCGATCCTCTTTCCTGACCCCGGTGACGAGAAGGGCGAACGCATGCGCGGGGAGCGCGTCGAGCTGATGGTGCGCGGCGAGGAAGCGCGCGTCGCGGCGGAGGCGATGCGCCTCGGCCTGCCTGATCCGTCGCTGGTGCGCCTGCACGAAGCGCCGATCGGCGATGTCTGGCTGCGCGATACGGGTCCGATATTCGTCGAGGACGGCGCTATCGGCCTCACCGCCAGCGCCTTCCGTTTCAACGGCTGGGGCGGCAAGTATGAACTCCCTGAGGATGACCGCATCGCGGATATCGTCGCGGAAAAGGCGGGCGCGCGGCTGCGCCGGTTCGAGGCGCTGGTCGCGGAAGGCGGGGCGATCGAAGTCGACGGCGAGGGGACCATCATCACGACCCGCCAGTGCCTCCTCAATCGAAACCGCAATCCGGGCCTCAGCGAGAAGGAAGTCGAAGGCGTGCTCCGCGAGGCGCTCGGCGCCGAACGCGTCATCTGGCTCGATGAAGGCATGATCGGCGATCACACCGACGGCCATGTCGACAATCTCGCGCGCTTCATTGCGCCGGGAAAGGTCGTCTGCATGCGCCCGAGCGGCAAGGATGATCCCAATGCCGAGATTTTCACCGCCATCAGGAAAAGGCTCGAAGCCTCGACGGATGCAAACGGTCGCGCGCTCGAAGTGATCGAACTGCCGTCACCCGGCCGCGCCGAGGACGAAGGCGACATCGTCCCGGCGAGCCATATGAACTTCTACATCGCCAATCATTCGCTGGTGATGCCGTCTTATGGCGGGCTCACCGGCGAGGACGAGACCGCGCTCGAATGTCTCGAAATTCTGGAACGGCACGTCGATCGACCGCATTTCTACGCGATTGACTCAACGCACCTGCTGTCAGGGGGCGGCTCATTCCACTGCATCAGCCAGCAGCAGCCGGCGAAGCGGGCAAATTAGGGCGGGCGCCGCGCGGGTCAGTCCGCCGTTTCACAGAGCCGACACAAATCCGTCATAGCATCAGCCCGGCGTTGAAGAAGCCGAGTTTCAGCTCGTGATGCGTGTTGCATTGTTTGCGATGGCGGCGATGCTCGGCGCATGCGCGCCGCCCACTGACGCTGTGCGCGTCGTCGGCTCTTCGACCGTTTTTCCTTTTTCCCGCACCGTCGCCGAACATGCCGCGCGCAAACTGTCAATGCCGGCGCCGATCATTGAGATGACAGGAACCGGCGGCGGCTTCCAGCAGTTCTGCAGCCGCGCATCGGGCGTCGACATCGCCAACGCCTCCCGCCCGATAAAGCCGGCGGAAGTTGAGTTGTGCGCGGCCAATGGCGTCAAAGACATAATAGAGTTCAAGGTCGGTTCGGACGGCATCGTCGTCGCGGTCGCTCCCAGTCATCCCCTGCAGAAACTGACGCTTAAGCAATTCTATCTGGCGGTGGCGAAAGATATTCCGGCTGCGGATGGCTTCATGCCCAATCCGCATCGGCGCTGGTCCGCAATCGACCCGTCGCTTCCGGATATTCCGATCGAAGTCCACGGACCGCCGCCGACCTCCGGCACCCGCGACGCCGTTGCAGAGCTGGCGCTGGACGAAGGCGCGCGTGCGATTCCGTCGCTGGCCGCGCTCGAAAGAGACGATCCCGAGCTTTTTCGAGCGCGGGCGCGCGCGCTTCGCGAAGACGGCCTGTGGATAGACGAAGGCGAAAACGACAACGCCATCATCCAGCTTATCCGCGCGTCGCCGGCGGCGATCGGCGTTTTCGGCTTCTCGTTTTACGATCAGAGCAGAACGCTGGTCCGCGGACTTCCGATCGACGGCGAGGCGCCGTCGATCGAGTCCATCCGCAGCGGCGGCTATCCGCTCGCGCGCTCGCTCTATTTTTATGTGAACGCGGCGCGCGCCGACGCCGATGTCGCTCGGTATGTTCGGGAATTCGTAGGCGAAGCAGCCGCGGGCGAGCTTGGTTATCTGCGCGAAAAGGGTCTGGTGCCGCTGCCTCATGGCGAGCGGGCGAGAGCGGAAGCGGCGGCGACGATGCTTGCCGCGCGCAGTCCAGCGCCGCGATGATCGCAGGCCTCGCCTTCCTGATTTTCGCGGCCGGCATTTCTTCGCTCCTGATTCTCGCGCGCGTCGTTGCGCGGGCGGGCGCGGCCTCCCCAACGGTGCGACGCTACCGGCAGCGTCACTTTCTGATCATCGGCGCCGGCGCTGCGGCGATTTCAGCGGCCGCGCTGCTGACGGCCGGGGTCGAAGCGTCGGCGGCGTTCGCAGCGGCGCCCTTCGCGGGTTCGGCCGTCGCCGTACTTCTGGCGCGCGGCCTGGGGTCTGGCGGCACGGCGCGGCGGCGCTACGAAACGACGGCGGTCGGTCTTCTGACGGCGCTCTCTGCCGTTGCGGTTCTTGTCACGTTCGGCATCATCGCCGCACTCATCGTCGAATCAGCGAGGTTTTTTGCGAAAGTCCCGGTGACGGACTTTCTTTTCGGAACCGTCTGGAGCCCGCAGATCGCGCTGCGCGCGGATCAGGTGGGGGCCGAAGGCGCATTTGGCGTCCTGCCGCTGCTTGCCGGCACCGCGTTGATAACCGGCATCGCGCTTGCTGTCGCCGTTCCGGTGGGGCTCCTCGCCGCCGTTTATCTCAACGCCTACGCCCACCCCAAAGCCCGCGACGGACTGAAACTTGTTCTGGAGCTGCTCGCAGGCGTACCAACCGTCGTATACGGGTTCCTCGCGCTGCTGGTCGTCGGTCCGGCGATTTCCGCCGTAGCAACCGGCATTGCGGCGGCGTTCGGCGCGACCATCACGGTCTCGACCCAGAGCGCGCTCGCAGCAGGGCTCGTGATGGGCGTGATGATTATTCCGTTCGTATCCTCACTCAGCGACGACGTCATCGCCGCTATCCCGCCTAACTTGCGCGAGGGTTCTTTTGCGCTGGGCGCGACGACCTCTGAGACTTTTCTGCGGGTCATTCTCCCCGCCGCCGCCCCCGGTCTTATCGGGGCGTTCTTGCTGGCTGTGAGCCGGGCGATCGGCGAGACGATGATTGTCGTAATGGCCGCGAGCCGCACCGCGGCGCTGACCGGCAATCCGCTGGAACGCGTAACGACCATGACCGTGCAGATCGTCGCGCTCTTGACGGGGGACCAGGAATTCGACTCCCCCAAGACCCTCGCCGCCTTCGCCCTCGGCCTCATGCTCTTTCTTCTGACCCTTGTTCTCAATCTCGCCGCGCTCTCGGCGGTCAGGCGTTTCAGGCTTCGCTATGAATAACCGGATCAAGCAGCGCCGGCGCGCCGAACACCTGTTCCAGTTTGCAGCCGGGGCGGCGCTTGTCCTTGCGGCGGCGATGTTTTTCATTCTTGCGGCCGGCGTCGCGGCGCTGGGACTGGGGGCGTTCACGCGCCATGAAGCGCGTCTTGAGATCGCGCTTGATCCTGAGGTCATCGGCGTTTCACCGGGCGCGGACAAGCAGACGCTGCGCCATGCGGATTTTCGCGCCGCCGTGCGCGCGTCGCTGGCGCATCTCGTCCCTGAGGCCTCGGCGCCCGCAGACGTGCGCGCGCTCCAGGCGCTCATCTCGCCAGGCGCGGAGTTTCTTCTCGCCGATTTGCTCGCCGCAGATCCGCGCCGCCTCGGCCGGACGGTGACGATCCGCGCGCCGCTCGCCGACCGCGCCGACCTTTATTTCAAAGGCGCCGTCAGCCGGGATGATCCGGCGGATCGCCGCCTCCTCAGCGATGATCAACTCCGCTGGCTCGACACGCTCGCAGCGACCGGCGTCGTCACGCGCGGCTTCAACACGGCGTTCTTCACCAATGGCGATTCGAGCTACCCCGAACTCGCCGGGATTGCCGCAGGTGTCGCCGGATCGCTGATTTCCGTCGGCCTCGCCATCCTGATCGCGACGCCGCTCGGGGTCGCCACAGCCGTCTTTCTGGAAGAATTTGCGCCGAAAAACGCGCTCACGGATTTCCTTGAAATCAACATCAACAATCTCGCCGCCGTACCATCGATCATTTTCGGGTTGCTGGGGCTTGTCGCCTTCATCATCTTTTTCGGCATGCCGCGATCGGCTCCGGTCGTCGCCGGGTTCGTACTCGCCTTGATGACGCTCCCGACGATCGTCATCGCGACGCGCTCGGCGTTGCGGGCGCTGCCGTCTTCGCTGAAAGAAGGGGCGACGGCGCTCGGCGCCTCAAGGCTTGACGCCATCTTCGATCCGATCCTGCCGGCGGCGGCGCCGGGCATCGTCACGGGCGTCATTGTCGGCTTTGGACGCGCGCTCGGCGAAACCGCCCCGCTCATTCTGATCGGCATGGTCGCATTTGTCGCAACGCCGCCTGAGAGCGCCCTCGACCCGGCGTCGGCCTTGCCGGTGCTGATTTATGTCTGGGCGGAATCGCCTGAGGCCGCGTTCGCCGAGAAGACGGCCGGAGCGGCGATCGTGCTGCTTGCGCTCCTGCTTGCGCTCAACGGCCTCGCCGCGCTGGCGCGGCGGCGCCTTGATCCTTACCGGCAATGACAGCGACCGGTCCCATCGAGAGCGCGGCCCCGGCGCCGACTTTCCGCCTCAGCGGCGTATCGGCCTATTTCGGCGCGAAGGAGATCATCAAGAAAGTCACGGCTGACATCGGCGACCGGCGCGTCACCGCCTTCATGGGACCGTCCGGATGCGGAAAATCGACCATGCTGAGGACGCTGAACCGCCTGCATGAGACGGCGCCGGATGCATGGGTCTCAGGGTCCGTGCAATTCGAAGGGCGGGACGTCTACGCCGCCGGCGTCGACCCCGTCGAAGTGCGCAGCAGCGTCGGCATGGTGTTCCAGAAGCCTAATCCCTTTCCCAAGTCGATATTCGACAACGTCGCGTTCGCGCCGCGGCTGCTGGGCCTTGCGCGCGGGCGGTCCGAATTGCAGGGCCGCGTGGAGGCGGCCTTGAAAAGCGTCGGGCTATGGACGGAGGTGAGCGATCGGCTAGGAGACTCCGCGCTCGGGCTGTCAGGAGGCCAACAGCAGAGGCTTGTCATCGCCCGCGCCATCGCCGCTGAGCCGCGCGCGTTGCTCCTCGACGAACCTTGCTCGGCGCTTGATCCCGCAGCCACCGCCCGCATCGAGGATCTGATCCGCGAATTGAGGGCGCGGTTCGCAATCGTAATCGTGACGCACAGCCTCGCGCAGGCCCGGCGCATCGCCGATGAGATCGCATTCTTCCACGTCGGCGAACTCGTCGAGGCAGGTCCGCCCGCCTCGCTGTTCGACGCCCCCCGGGATCAGCGCGTCAAAGACTATCTCGCCGGAAAAACCGGCTGACGGGAAGCGCCTGCTGGAGCCTGTTGCAATTGAGCGGGATTGAAGCGCCCGGATTAGCGGCTCTGGATCTCAGTCCGACGACCGCATTCGACCGCATCCGGCGCCGGAGCAAGAAGCGAAAAAGCAGGCTGCGGTTTTCCGCGCACGCCACGCGACAACTCAAGAGACCGGCATGTCGGCGTTTCGCCCTAGGCCCTCTTTTTCTTGCGCGGCCCTCGCGCTGACGCCGCGCGGATCTTTTTGATCCACTCTTCCGCGGGCTTCATGCTGGCGGCCGTCAGCTTGCAGATGCGCACGCGACCGGTCTTGTACGAGGAGATGAGGCCGGCGTCCTCCAGCATGTCGATGTGCTGCATGAACGAGGGAAGCGCCATCGAGTACGGGCGGCCGAGGTCGCTGCAGGTCGCGGGACCTTCGAGCAGCTTCGTCAGGACGGCGCGGCGGGTCGGATCGGAAAGGGCGACGTAGACCTTGTCGATGGCGAAGATTCTGGGCTTGGGCATGTCCATATCCCTCGGCTGGCTGGGCGCGGATGTCAATATCGGTTAGCGGTAGGGCTCACGATTCGCGATCCCACGCTACCCTGATCGGCGCAGCGGCTGGGCGGACGCCCGTCGCAGCCATCGCTCCAGCAGGCGATTCGCCTCATCCTTCCGGATCGGTTTTGAGATGAAGTCGTCCATGCCGGCTTCAAGGCATCGCGCGCGCTCCTCCGGCGAAGCGTGCGCGGTCGCCGCAATAATGGGCGTCCGCCGCAACCCGCCGGCGCTTTCGCGGCGCCTGATCTCGGCCGTCGCGTCGAACCCGTCCATCAGGGGCATCGACAAGTCCATGAAGATGATGTCGGGCCGACGCCGGACGAATTCTTCAACGGCGTCGCGTCCGCTCTTGGCGATGACGATCTCGCGGCTTGGCGCTTCGAAGATCCTGAGCGCAACAAGCTGGTTGACGACATTGTCCTCTGCGACCAGCACCGTGAAGCGCCGGTCGTCGGGGGCGTTGAGCGACGCAGGCTTCACGGGCGTCTCGGCGGCGGCGGGCTCGGCGACTTCCAAGGTCAGCTCGAACCAGAATCGCGACCCGGATCCGGGAACGCTTGAAACCCCGATGGCGCCGCCCATCAGCGTCACGAGATCTTTCGAAATCGTAAGGCCGAGACCGGTGCCGCCGTATTTGCGCGTGCGCGACATGTCCGCCTGCTCAAATTTCTCGAAGATGCGGGCGGCGTCAGGCTCGCTGATGCCGATGCCGGTATCGATGACTTCCACCCGCATGCGGCAAGCCGCCCCGCTTGCGATCACAGCGGCGCTCACCGTTATCGACCCTGCTTCGGTGAATTTGACGGCGTTGCCGACAAGATTGCCGACGACTTGGCGGATGCGCGCCTCGTCGCCGCGGAAATGCTCGGGCGCATCCGCAGCGTAGTCAACGCTCAGCTTCAGGTCTTTGGCGGTGGCGCGCGCCCGCATCAGCGCGGCGGTTTCCTCCAGCGTGTTGCGGAGATTGAACGGGCCCATATCGAGCCGCATCCGGCCGGCTTCAAGTTTCGAGAAGTCAAGAATGTCGTTGATGATCGCCATCAGGCTGCCGCCGGATGCGGCGATGATCGAGGCGAGTTCGCGCTGGCGTTCATCGGTCGCGGTGTCGCGAATCAGTTCGGCGATGCCGATGACGCCATTCATGGGCGTCCTGATCTCATGGCTCATATTCGCAATGAAGTCTGACTTCGCCCGACTTGCGGCTTCGGCCTTTTCGACCGCCTGCGACAACGCCTTGGTGCGCGCTTCGACCTTGCGCTCGAGGACCTCATGCGCGGCGCCGATTTTTTTCAGCAGGCCTGTAAAGGCGCGATGAAGAACGCCGATTTCATCCTTGCGGCCCTCAAGAAAGTTGAGCGCTTCGATCCGCGGCTCATCAGCGCCGTCGAGCGCGCCCGCGAAGCGGCGTAGCGGCGCGATCGCGATGCTGCGCACGAGAAGCGAAAGCGCGCCAAGACCAATCGCGAGCAGCAGCAACGTCAAGGAGAATGCGGTGACGATCGTCTTTGCGCCAAGCGCGGAGATCGTCCGCGTCGTTCGCACGGTCAGACTTGCAAGCGCGCGCCCGTCGACGCCGGCTATCACGCCTTGCGCGGTGATTACATCAGCGCCGACGTGGAGCTGAGGCGCATCCGACGCGGTGACGGGTCGCCCGGCGCTGAGGACATCGATCGACAGATCAAGACTGGTCTGCGACCTCAGAAGTGCGACCAGACCGCGATCGACGAGGCGCCCGACCAGCAGGTCGCCGACATGGTCGGCCTGCGGATCCTCAGGATCGTTGTTGGTGATGCTTCCGTAAGAAACGAGCATCAGTCCGCGCGGGGTCATCACCGCTGAGTTGACGACGCGCGACGCCCTTCGGGCGATCGACAGCGGATGGTTGGGGCCGACGCCGTCCGGAAAAAAGTCCTCAAGGCTCGCGGGCGCGCCGCTTTCCAGGTCGACGGCGAGCACGCCTGCCGGAGAATGGTCAGGCCGCAGGAACGCAAAGATCGAGACGCCCGCGCTAAAAAGGGTCGAGTCGGAGAAACTCTCCTGCATGAAACCGGAGTCGCCTTGCGACATGAACCGGTAGGCGGCGTCCCATTCGCCGTAATCGACGCGAAAGGAATTGAGATGCCTGATCTCGCGATCGACCGCCTTGGCGGCGCGATCGTAGTCTTCTTCCGCCCGTGCTGCTTCCAGGCGGTCGAATTGCGGACGAATGGCGCTCTCAAGCGCAGCCCACATCGCCGCGGCGAGCACGGCGAAAACTACGCTGAGGCTGAGGAGCAGTTTCTCGGTGATGCGCATGGGGCAGGGCTATGCGCATCTCGTTAACTCTTACCGACTAATCTTGGATTAACGCCACCTCGCCGTTGTCACCCCTTTTCGCCCCAGACCTTTTTCACCCGCGCGTCCCGGCCGCAGGCGGTGCGGTAGTATTTGTAGCGGACCGGGTTCTTCTTCGCGTAATCCTGATGATAGTCCTCGGCCTTCCAGAAGGCGCCGCGGTCGAGGACGGGCGTTGCGACCTTCTTCCCGAGGACCTTCTCGGCGTCGGCGACGGCCGCGCGCGCCGCTGCGAATTCATCGGAGGTCGCGGCGAAAATGGCCGTGCGGTAGGCGGGGCCGCGGTCGCAGAACTGGCCGCCGTCGTCGAGCGGGTCGATATGCCGGAGGAGATAATCCGCCAGCTGACGATAGCTGACCGCGGCGGGATCGTATTTGACTTCGACCGCTTCGAAATGACCATCATGGTCTTCGTAATTGGGGTTTTCCTTGAGGCCGCCCGAATACCCTGACACCACGTCGATGACGCCGGGGAGCTTTTCAAAGTCGGACTCGACGCACCAGAAACAGCCGCCGGCGAAGACGGCTGTCGCCTCGCCGGTCGCGGCGTCGACAGGTTGGGGCCGGGTTTCGGCGCAGGCGACCGACAAGGCCGCCGCAAGAGACGCAAGAAGTCGGATCACAGGATAAACCCTTCTAGAAAGCCTGAGACGCCCATACGGCGGGCAGCCCATGCCGGTCCAGCGTCTGGCGTTCACGCTTGCGCCATCGGCGCGTCAAATTAACACGAATTTACCGAGAATTTTCCCAAAGCCTTAAGAGAGTCAGCGGCAAAGCTTAATCGGATCCTGTGGGAGCCCGCCTTGTCGCGTCGCCTGGTCGCCGCCGTCGTCTTGATGGTCCTTTCCGCCGCCCCCGCGTCCGCGGCGACGACCGTCTTTGCGACCAGCGTGTTCGCAACTTCAGGCAACACGGCGAACGCCGGCGACGGCCTTGGCGCGGCGGACACGCTTTTCGCCCGCATCGGCAACGCCAGCCGGGCCGGCGAGGTGATTTATTCCTTCGCCGACGCGCTTTCCGGCGCCAGCCTGCAATTTACGACGGTTGCCGGCGGAGGCCCGGCGCCGACCGTCTTTATCTCGATCGGGGAAATCATCGCGGGCGTTGCGGTTTATTCCGCCGAAACCAGTTTCGCCGGCGGCGTCGGCGTATTCACTTTCGACTTCACGGCGCGATGCGCGCTGATTTCGGCCGCGGGCTGTTCGCTCGTTCGCGTGCGGACTGTCGGCGGCGCCTTCCGGCTTGACGGCATCTCAGGCGTCGGCGCGGCGCCGGAGCCTGCGGCGTGGGCGTTGATGGTGATGGGCTTCGGCGCGGTAGCCTGGCGGCTGAAGCGCCAGCGCCGCTCGAAGCCGGCGTTCACCATCGCGTAAGAAATCTTTCGAAACCTTCAATTGTTAAGAAGCGCGAAAGCTCTCTTTAAAAGCCGCTAATTATTCTCCGCCGTGCTGAATGAGGGGGGCGTGGCGTTGTCACGTCCAAGGAGAAAAGGCCATGCTGATGGCTACTCGTGTTGTAATCGTCGCTCTGGCGGCGATGCTGGCTGCGTTCCCGGCGCGCGCGGCTGTAACAGTCTTCCCTGCGTCGGTGTTCAGCCAGTCGAACGTGACGAACGCGAACAACGCGCTCTTCGCGTCGAACGGTAATGCGGCGACGATCGGCGCGGGCGGCGAGCTCGTGCTGCAGTACAACCTGCCGCTCACCGGCGCCGGCCTGTCGGCGACCTTCCTGCCGCAGGCGGCGAGCCCGGCCTTCAACATTATCGCCGTGTCGATCGGCGAGGTGATCGGCGGCGTCGCCACCTTCTCCGGCGAGTTCGTGCTCGGCGACGGCAGCGGCGTCCAGACGGCGGATCTCTCGGCGCTCTGTTCGTCGGTCTCATCGACGGGCTGTTCGCTGCTGCGCCTCAGGAACGTCTTCAACTTCAACAGCGCCGGCGCCCTTCTCGACGGCGTCTCCGGCGTCTCCAACGCGCCCGAACCCAAGGCCTGGGCGCTGATGCTGCTCGGCTTCGCCGGCCTCGGCTGGAAGATGAAAGAGGCAAGACGCAAGGGCCTCCTCGGCGGTCATCAGCAATTCGCCTGATGCTCCGTTAAATCCCCCGCCGTTCCCAACCCTCCGAACGGCAAAGAACCGCCCGGCCGACCCCGCCGGGCGGTTCGCTTTTTCGGTCGACAAAGGCGTGCGATTTTCTCCCTCGGGATGAGAAGCAGGGGGGGCGTTTCGCGTTCCGGTTGCCGGAGTTCAAGCCCCTGGCAGCGCCAAAAATACGTAGTTTGTATTAACCATCGAAGTCATTGATCCTTATACGAAACAAAATTCCGTCCGACCGTTTATCCCCCTCCTTGTCCCCCTCCTTGTCCAACAGGTTATCCCCCACCTTATCCCCCTACTTATCCCACCCCCTTTTCCGAGGCTTTAGGCTGCGCATCCGGCTGAGATGAAAACCAGTGAAAGGCGGCGGCGCATGGAACGACAGGAAAGACGGGGACTGGATCGCGCGGGCGCTGCGCGTACGCGCCGTTTCATCCAGAACGAAAATGCGGAAAGTGCGGACAAAACCGCTGGAGACCGCATGAATGGCGGCCTCATCCTCATCGCGGCGCGACGGATCGTCCGGCGGATGCGCCGTTTCCGTCTTTCTTCAGGCGCGCCGCGCGGGAGGGCGGCATGAAAACCTACAGCGCCCGCGACGCCGCCAAGAAATTCGGCGCGCTGCTCGAAGACGCCGACGCCGGCCCTGTCGCCATCTTGAAGAGCGGCAGGCCGCGCGCGGTCCTTGTCGGCGCGCGGCACTGGGCCGAATACGAAGCCGCCTATGCGAAGATGCGCGACGAACGCATGATCGAACTCCTCGCGAAGAGCGTCGATCTGCTTGCTGACGGAAAGCTGGGGCAGGGGGAGCGTGCGTTCGCGCTGGTGCGGCGCCTTCGCCTCAACGAACCGCGGCCGGGCGACGCAAAGACGGCGGCGCAGCTGCTGGAGAAAAAAGAGTGAAGGCGCGCGCCGGCATTGCCGCGTCGACCGGATCAGTGTCAGCCCGCCGCCGATTTTTTCCTGGCCGGCTTCTTCGCCGCGGCTTTTTTGGCGGCCGGTTTTTTCGCAGGCTTCGCCGTCGCAGCCTTTTCCTTTTTCGGCGCTGCTTTCTTGCGCGCCGGCTTGCCGCCGCCCTTGGCCTCGCGCTCGGCGAGAAGGGCGAGCGCCTCTTCAAGCGTCACTGCGTCGGGCGATTTGCCTTTCGGGATGTTGGCGTTGACCTTTCCGCTTCTGACATAGGGCCCATAGCGCCCGTCCATCACTGCGACCGCTTCGCCGGTCGAGGGATGGGCGCCGAGTTCCTTCAGCGGCTTGGGGCCGGCGCCGCGTCCCGCGCGCGGGTTCGCGCGTTTTTCGGCGATCAGCGCGACGGCGCGATTAAGGCCGACTTCAAAGACATCGTCGATCGAGGGCAGGTTCGCCCATGTCTTGTCGCAGCGGACATAGGGACCAAAGCGGCCAAGACCTGCTTCGATCATCTGCCCGTCTTCCGGGTGCGGTCCCACTTTTCGCGGCAGCGAGAGCAGCATCAGCGCTTTTTCGAGCGTGATGTCTTCTACCTTCCAGTTCTTAGGCAGGCCCGCGCGTTTGGGTTTTTCTTCCGACCCTTTTTCCTGCTCGCCGAGCTGGATGTAAGGACCAAAGCGGCCGACGCGCAGGAAAACCTGAAGCGCCGACGCCGGATCGACGCCGAGAACCTTGTCGCCCTGGTCCGCGTCGCCCTCGGCGGCGGAAAGCTGGCGGGTGTAATTGCAGTCGGGATAGTTCGAGCAGCCGATGAAGGCGCCGAACTTGCCGGTTTTCAGCGACAGGCGCCCGGCGCCGCAATTCGGGCAGACGCGCGGGTCAGACCCATCGGCGCGCGCGGGAAAGATGTTGGGCGCCAGCGCATCGGTCAGCGCATCGAGAACATTCGAGATGCGAAGCTCGCCGACGCCGTCGACCGTAGCGGAGAAATCGCGCCAGAACGCGCGCAGGAATTCCTTCCAGTCGATCTCGCCGTTCGAGATGCCGTCAAGCGAGCCCTCAAGATCTGCGGTGAAATCGTATTCGACATAGCGCTTGAAGAAGTTCTCGAGAAACGCCGTGACGATCCGGCCCTTCGAATCCGGGATGAACCGGTTCTTCTCCATCGTCACATAGCCGCGGTCGCGCAGCACGCCGAGAATAGAGGCGTAGGTCGACGGCCGACCGATGCCGAGTTCTTCAAGACGCTTGACGAGGGAGGCTTCGGAATAGCGCGGCGGAGGCTGCGTGAAATGCTGGTCCGCCTTGACGTCGCTGACGGTCGCCTGCGCGCCGACCCGCACCTTAGGCAGCACGCCGGCGCCGTCTTCGCTTTCGGCGTCGTCGCGGCCTTCCTCGTAAAGCTTCAGGAAGCCGTCGAACAGAATGACGGAGCCGGTGGCGCGAAGGCCGGTTTTCTTGTCCGCGGAAAGAAGGTCGATCGTCGTCTGTTCGAGATCGGCGGACGACATCTGGCTCGCCGTCGCGCGCTTCCAGATCAGTTCGTAGAGGCGAGCCTGGTCCTGATCGAGGCCGCGGATCTTGCCGGGCAGGCGCGCGAACGATGTCGGCCGGATGCACTCATGGGCTTCCTGCGCATTCTTCGCCTTGGTCTTGTAGACGCGCGGCGCCTCGGGCCGGTAAGTCGCGCCGAATTCCTTGTCGATGGTGCGGCGCGCGTCGGCGATCGCTTCGCCCGCCATGTCGACGCCGTCTGTCCGCATATAGGTGATGAGGCCGGTCGTTTCGCCGCCGATGTCGATGCCTTCATAGAGCTGCTGGGCGAGGCGCATCGTGCGCTGCGCGTTGAAGCCCAGCTTGCGCGCAGCTTCCTGTTGCAGGGTCGAGGTGGTGAAGGGCGGGGGCGGGTTGCGCTTGGCGGGTTTTGCCTCGACCGCATCTATGGCGAAACGCGCGGCCTCGACGGCGCCCTTGGCGGCCTTGGCGTCCGCCTCGTTGGCGAGCGAGAATTTCTTCAGCTTCTCCCCATTGAGCGTGACGAGACGCGCCTCGAACGGAGCCGAGCCTTCGGACGTCGCCTGCGCAGCGATCGTCCAGTATTCCTCGGCGGTGAATTTCTCGATCTCAAGCTCGCGCTCGCAGATGAGCCGCAGCGCCACCGACTGCACGCGCCCCGCCGACCGTGCGCCGGGAAGCTTGCGCCACAACACCGGCGAGAGCGTAAAGCCCACGAGATAGTCGAGCGCGCGCCGGGCGAGATAGGCGTCGACAAGATCCTGGTCGACCTGCCGCGGATGCGCGATCGCCTCGGTGACCGCCGACTTCGTGATGGCGTTGAACGCGACGCGGTCGATCTTGAGGCCCTTCTTCAGCGCCTTCTTCTGAGTGAGCACCTCAAGGAGGTGCCAGGAGATCGCCTCGCCCTCGCGGTCGGGGTCGGTCGCCAGGATCAGCCGGTCGGCGCCCTTGACCGCCTCGGCGATCTCGGAAACGCGCTTTTTCGAGCTCGCATCAAGCTCCCAGATCATGTCGAAGTCTTTGGCCGGGTCGACCGAGCCGTCCTTCGACGGCAGGTCGCGGATGTGCCCGTAAGAGGCCAGCACTTTGAAGCCGGACCCCAGATATTTGTTGATAGTCTTGGCCTTCGAGGGCGATTCAACGATCACGACTTGCATGCGTCGCGGCGGCTCCTCAAAGGCTGCTTACGGAGGCGGAAGACGGCGTCCGCCGCCGGCCATCCCCTGCCGAATGGGCGCGGACCCTGCGTCGGGCATGGTAAAAAAGTCAACCGCGCCCCTAAAGAATTACAACCCATAGTAGACATTAACGATTATTTGTTATTAAAGGTTGCAAACTGCGTGATTCAAGGGGCGGCGTCGCGCCGTCCAGCTAACGGGGTTTTCGATGTCTACCCAGGCCGGCGCCGTTCGCGAGGCGCCCAAGGAAAATCAGCGGCTCGCCACCGAGGCCGAGACCGCGGAGTACATTGCCGATCTTCTTCGGCAGCTCGAAATGATGGCGCAGTCGAGCGGCTTCGTCAGGCTCGCCTATCTCCTGCGCGAGACGGTCGAAGAAGCGGAAAAGGCGGCGGCGGGGTAGGCCCTCACGCTTTCAATGCGAAACGCCCGCCGGAGTGCTCTTCCGCTTCGCCGGCGAGCACCAGCTCGATCAGCGCATCGATCACCAGCGCCGGCGACCCCTCCGCCTCGCGCAGGATGTCGTCGCGGTGCGCGGGCGTAAAGCTAAGGAGCTCGCGCACCGCGCCGCGGACGCGCGCGACCTCCGCGGGGTCGCTTTCGCCTCCGGCGTTCCAGGAGAAGAGGTCATCACCCGGCTCGCGCGCCGCCCGCGTCTGCTGGGCAAGCGCGGTCAGCACATCGTCAGCCGTTTCGACCAGCGTTGCGCCCTCGCGGATAAGGCGGTTCGCACCCTGGCAACGCGGATCGAGCGGCGAGCCCGGTACGGCGAATACTTCGCGGCCCTGCTCAAGCGCGAAGCGGGCCGTGATCAGCGTTCCTGACCGCTGCGCCGCCTCGACGACGACCACGCCGCGGGAAAGACCGGAGATCAGCCGGTTCCGGCGCGGAAAATCACGCGCAGTCGGCTCGGCGCCCGGCGGCTGCTCCGAAATGACGGCCCCGCGCTCGGCGATCGCTCCCATGAGGTCGGCGTGTTCGGGCGGATAGATCACATCGGCGCCGCCGGCGACGACAGCGATGGTGCCCGTTTTCAGCGCGGCTTCGTGCGCGGCCCCGTCAATGCCGCGCGCAAGGCCAGACACGACCACGACCCCCGCCGCGCCAAGCCCTTCGGCGAGGATGCGCGCCATCCGCCGCCCGACGCTCGAAGAATTGCGAGCCCCGATGATCGCGACCGCCGGCTTGTCGAAAAGACCCGCATGGCCGCGCAGGTAAATCGCCGGCGGCGCGGCCGGAATGGCGGCGAGGGGTTTCGGATAGTCAGGTTCGTCGATGAGAATGAGGCGCGCGCCCGCCGCCTGCGCGCGCGCAAGCTCCGCCTCGGCCTCGGCGCGCGCCACGGGTTTCAGCGCGGTGCGCCGGCCCGCCTTGTGCGCCAGACCGGGCAGCGCCTCGAGCGCGCGTGTCGCCGTGCCATAGCGGTCGAGAAGCCGCGCGAAGGTGACAGGTCCGATCGTCTCGGTACGGATCAGCCGCAGCGCGTCAAGGCGGTCGGCGTCATCGCGCGTGGTCATGTCTTCCCCCGTCGCGACCCGTCATTCGGCCGCGGTCGCCGCCTTCTTCTTCCCGATCTTCGGCTCCTCGCCGTTGATGAGCCGCGCGATATTGGCCTTGTGCCGTATGAAGATGAGGCCGGTCATGAAAAGCGCCGACATCGCGAATGCAGGCTTTCCCATCGCAAAGAGCACGAGCGGCGAGGCGGCCGCGGCGGCGAGCGCGGCGAGCGAGGAATATTTGAACAGCAACGCGCAGGCGAGCCAGATCGCGCAGGCGAAGGCGCCCGCCGGGAACCAGAGCGCGAGCAGCGTTCCAAGAAAGGTCGCAACTCCCTTGCCGCCCTGAAACTTCAGCCAGACAGGAAAGCAATGGCCGAGAAATGCAGCAGCGCCAGCGACTTCCGGCCGCCAGCTCAGCGCATAGGCGATGAGGACGGCGATCGCGCCCTTGCCGCTATCAAGAAGGAGGGTCGCCGCGGCGAGGTCTTTCCTTCCGGTGCGAAGCACGTTCGTCGCGCCGATATTGCCGGAGCCGATAGCGCGGATGTCGCCAAGGCCGGCGGCCCTGGTGAGGACAAGGCCGAACGGAACGGAACCGAGGAGATAGCCGAGGATCGCAGCGAGGAGGATGGTCATTGATCAGTTCCCCTCGTGATGATGAGGTCAAGCACCGCCATGCGCACGGCGACGCCGTAGAACACCTGTTTCAGGATCAGCGAACGGCTTTCGTCGTCGGCGAGCGCGCCGTCGATTTCGACCCCGCGATTGATCGGCCCCGGATGCATGACTTTCGCGCCCGGCTTGGCGAAGCGCAGCGTCTCAGGCGTCAGGCCGAATTGGTCGAAATAGCCCTGCGCGGCGGCGCGGCCGTCGCCTTCCATGCGCTCAAACTGCATGCGCAGCGCCATCGCGATGTCGGCGCCGGCAAGGCCCTCCCTCAGCGAGGCGTAGCGCCGGACCTTCGGGAATTGCGTCGCCTCCGGCATCAGGTGCGCGGGGCCGACGAAGCGCACCTCAGCGCCCATGCGCAAGAGGAGTTCCGCGCCCGACGCCGCGACGCGGCTGTGCCGGATGTCGCCGCAAATCGCGACAGCGAGCCCGTCGACGCGCCCGAAGGCGGAGCGGATGGTCGCGACGTCAAGCAGAGCCTGCGTCGGATGCTCGCGCACGCCGTCGCCCGCGTTGATGACGGGGCAGGCGATGCGGCGCGCGAGCTCGGAATGCACGCGCGGCTCCTTGTGCCGGACGATGACGACATGCGCGCCCATGGCCGCGAGCGTTTGCACGGTGTCGATGAGCGCCTCGCCCTTGTTGACGGAGGATGCGGCGACAGGGACGTTCAGAACATCCGCGCCGAGCTTCTTGCCGGCAAGCTCGAAGCTGAGATTGGTGCGTGTCGAATCTTCGAAGAAAAGATTGATCTGCGTCCTGCCCGCAAGGCGCTGCGGCGGGCGCATTCCCTGACGCAGAAATCCCGCATAATGCTCCGCGAGGTCGAGGATCAATCGAACCTCGGCGTCGGAAACGTCGTCGATATTGATAAGGTTCGCGGCGGAAAAACCGTTTCCGGGCGGTTGCGGGCGGGCAGGGAGCGTCATGGCGCGGCTTCTATCGCCAGCGCAGGGGCCCTCGCAATCACTTGCCGGCCTTCGACAGCCACAGCGCGCCGCAAACAAGCACGAGCGCGTCGATCAGGAACATCACCGGCAGCGTTGCGGGCCCTCCGTTCTGAAGATAGGTCGCGCCGCCGACGCCCAGGCCGAGCGTGCACGCCGCCATCGACGCAAGCACGATCGCCCGCCCGCCGCGCAGCAACAGGACGCCCAGCGTGCCGTACAACGCGCCGAACGCCGTCAGCGGCATGCGCAAGTCCTCCGGCGCGCCGCCGACCGCAACAACGATGTGCAGAACGCCCGTCGCCACCAACAGCACGGACATCAGGCGTTTCAGGTTTGCTGCAGACATGGATTGCCCCTCCCTATCATGCGCGCCGCCGGCTCAGCCGGTCTATCGCGCCCTGCAGGATGAAGGCGGCGGCTGATTCGTCGATTTTTGCAGCCCGTTTCGCCCGGCTGGTGTCGAGGCCGATGAGATCGCGGTCAACCGCCGCAGTCGACAACCGCTCGTCCCAGAGGGCGACGGGCAAGGCGAGCGCCCGCGTCAGGCTGCGCGCAAAGGCGCGGGTCGACTGCGCGCGGGGGCCCTCGCTGCCGTCCATGTTGCGGGGAAATCCGAGAATAAAGCCGACAACGCCGCGCTCGGCGGCGAGCACCTTCAGGCGCTCTGCATCGGCCGTGAACTTCGTCCGGCGGATCGTTTCGACGGGCGTCGCCACCCGCCGCGCCGGGTCGCAGGAAGCGACGCCGATCGTTTTCTCCCCGAGATCAAGGCCAAGCAGCGACCCCGCCGGGCCGAAAGCAAGCGCCGCTTCTTCAAATTCATCCGCCATGGCGGCGGGATATAGGCGGATACGATGAGCGGAGCCAGAATCGCACCACAGATCACGGAAACGTCCGCAGCGTTGAGCCTTACCTCCCGCTTGTGGGCAGGGCGA